>NZ_JAODNI010000220.1 GCF_025465255.1 Pseudonocardia sp. | reverse complement strand
GTGAGCGCCGCGCCCAGGACCTCCGGGAGCCGGGCCCGGCCGCGGCCACCCGTCCGGGCGATCCGGCGCCCGGCGTCGGCGCGCAGCCCGAGGACCTCCGCCCGGAGCGCGGTGGCCAGGTCCAGCCGGGCCAGGGCCAGCGCGGAGCGGCTCTCGGCCCGGTGGCCGCCGCCCAGGGCCGCCCGCTCGGCCCGCAGCTCCCCCTGCCGGGTGCGTACCGCGGCGGCGTGGCGATCGTTCATGTCCGAAGAGTGCGGCACGGCCGGTGCTCCGCGGGGCCGGTCGGCAGGATCGTTCCCGGGAGTGAACGGTCCTGCGCCTTTCCCACCCGCCCGGGGGGTGGTCCGCGTCGCGCGTCGGCGGGAGAGTGCAGGATCGGGGTCCGGGTCCCGGGGTGTCCGGTCGTTCGGGGGTGGAATGCGAGCGTGGGGGACGGGTCCGTGCCGGTGAGCGCCGCTGTCACCGTGCCGGCCGGGGTCGAGCCGCCGGAGGGGGACTGGGCCGCGCTCGACGGCCGCGCCGTCGCCGTGACGGTCGTGCTGGTGGCCGGGCTGGTCACCCTCGCCGGGGCGCTCACGCTCGTCGGCGTCGCGATCCGCGACCCGGCCCGGCTGCCCGTCGCCCTCGCCGCGACGCTGACCGCCGCACTCGTGATCGTGGCCGTCGCGGCGCTGGCGGCCCGGCTGAGCTGGCGGCGCGCCCGCTACCGCGTGACGCCCGAGCGCGTCGAGGTCCGCTCCGGGGTCCTGGTCCGACAGCGGCGGAGCCTCGCGCTGCAGCGCATCCGCACGGTCGACGTGACGGCCGGTCCGGTGCTGCGGACGTTCGGCCTGGTCGCGCTGCGGGTGGGCACCGGGCAGCGCAGCGGTACCGGCGAGACGATCCTGCAGCTGCGCCCGGTCGACCGCCTCGAGGCCGACCGGCTCCGGACGGTCCTGCTGGACCGGGTCCGCTCCGCGGGTGGCCCGCAGGCCGGGCCCGGGGACGGCCGTATCGCGAGCGGCGATCCCCGCTGGATACGCTACGGCCTGCTCACCGCCGCGACCCCGCTGCTCGCGATCGGCGTCCCCGGGATCCTGCTGCAGCTCGCGGACTGGCTCGGGCTCCGCGACGGCCTGTTCGGCGTCGTCGGTGCGGCTTCCCGGGCGGTCTCCCCGGCCGTCGTGGCGGTCGTCCTGGTGGGCGTCCTGCTGCTGGTCGGCGGGCTGTCCGCACTCGCGCTCTACGCCGAGACGTGGGGTCACTTCCGGCTGGACCGCGAGCCGGGCGGGACGCTGCGGGTGCGCCGCGGCGTGGCGACCACCCGCTCGATCTCCTTGGAGGAGCGTCGGCTGCACGGCGTGGAGCTCGTCGAGCCGCTGGGGGTGCGGCTCGCCGGGGCCGCCCGGCTCGACGCCGTCGCCACCGGCCTGGTCGTCGGCTCGGACGCGGAGAGCACGGAGCACCGGACCCTGCTGCCGGCGGCGCCGCGCTCGTTGGCCGAGCGGGTGGCGGCGGTGGTGCTGGGCGAGTCGCTGTGCCCGACCGCGCAGCCGCTCACCCCGCACCCGGCCGCCGCCCGCCGCCGGCGGCTCGCCCGGGCGCTGCTGTGCGTCGCCGTCCCGGTGCTGGCGCTGGCGCTGCCCGGTCTGCTCGTGCCGGTGACGCCGCTGGTCGTCGCGGCGGTCGTGCTCATGGTGCCGGCCACGCCCGTCGCCCTGCTGTTCGCGCGGGATGCCGCCGCCAACCTCGGGCACGGCCTCACCGGCCGCTACCTGGTGACGCGTTCGGGGTCGCTGCGGCGCAGCACGGTCGCGCTGCGGCGGGACGGGGTCATCGGCTGGCGGATCCGGCAGTCCCCGTGGCAGCGCCACGCCGGCCTGGTCACCGTGACCGCGACGACGGCCGCGGGCCGGGGCGCGTTCACCGCCCACGACGCCGCCGCCGTCGACGGGGTGGAGTTCGCCGCCGGGGCGGTCCCCGGCCTGCTGTCCCCGTTCGTCCGGTCGTCAGGCCCCGGCCGGGGTTGAGGGCGTCTCCTCCGCCCGCGCCGGTTCCTCCTGGGCCGCAGCCACGACCTTCGCGTACCGGGTCCCGGCCGCGAGCAGCACCAGACCGGCGCCCAGGAACGCGGCGACGCGCGCCAGGCCGTCGAGGGCCGTGAGGTCGAACAGCACGAGTTTCGCCACCGCCGCCCCGACGAGCACCAGCCCCGTCACCCGCAGCGCGGCCCGGCTGATCCCGCGGGCCAGCAGCACCAGCGCGGCGACCGCCCAGGACACCGTGACGGCGGCGTGCCCGAGCAGGAACCCGTCGCGGTCGGGCGAGATCAGCAGCGCGGCGGCGAGCACCAGGCCCGCGGCGCCGTACAGCCCGACCAGGCCGGTCGGGACCCAGAGCCCGGCCGTCGACGAGTCCGCCCGGACCACCCCGGTCCGCCCGGCGGCGGCCAGCACCGCGACGGCGAGCGCCAGGATCAGCGCGGACAGCCCGAGCGCGGCCACGAGCGCGCCGGTCCGGATCTCCGCACCTGCGAGGAACGGCCACCGCGGGAATGCCGCCAGCGCCTGCGGCGGAACCTCCTCGGCCACGGCCAGCAGCACACCGACCACGCCGTACACCCCGCCGACGAGCAGCGGCAGCCTGGCCTTCAGCACCGCCGCGAGGACGGCCAGGACGACGCCCTGGCCGAGGAGCACGGCGTGCTGCGGCGCGCCGTCGAAGACGAGCATCGTGGCCTGGAAGAGAGCCACGGCACCGGCGGTCAGCGCGGTGATCCGGATCGCCTTCGCCGGAGCGGGCCAGGCACTGAACCCGAGCAGGACGACGGCGGCGCCTGCGGCGAGCACCGCGCCGCGCCAGCCCTGCAGCAGTGCGCCGACAGTGAGCGTCGGCAGGGCCGAGACGGCGACCGCGGCGGCGGCCCCCTGCCCGGTCGCCGGCCGTACGGCCATGGGCGCGGCGAGCGCGACCCCGACGACCAGCACCGCGACGCTCGCGGCGATCGCGGCCGGGGTGCTGTCGTACCAGGACGTCCCGGCCGCGACCATGCCGTAGAGCGCGGGCCAGGCGGCCGCGACGGGGACCAGCGTCGGCCAGCCGCGGCGCACGACCGCGGCTGCCGCGGCGACCTGCAGCGCGAGCACGAGCGCGACCAGCAAAGGGGTGAAGCCGTCGGTCACGAACGGTGCGAGCACCGCCGCGCCCACCACGGCGCCGACGGCGAGCAGCCGGGACCGCCATGCGTCCGCGAGGGCGATCCCACCCGCCGCGACGAGCAGCGCGAGCGCCAGCCCGGCGACATCGGGCAGGAAGCCGTACAACGCAGTCGCGGCCGCGACGTCCAGGTAGAGGGCCGCGACGCCGGTCCCGGCCAGGGCCGGCGCACCGACCGGCGAGTCCTTGCGGTGCAAGCGCACGGCGAGCCCGACGAGGGCGAGGCCGAGCACCGCGCCGAGCCCCACCCGGGCGCCGGGGGAGAACCAGCCGCGGGACGCCGCGAGCACGAGCAGCATGGCGACGCCGAGCAGCGTCACCGCGCCGCCGGTCCAGGCCAGCAGCCGGGCACCGGACAGCGAGGAGACCCAGGCCCCGAGCACTCGGCCGCGCGCGGGCCGGGGCGGGCGCGGAGCGGGCCCGGGAAGCTGCGGGGCACCCGGGGACGGCTGGACGCCCGGGTGAGCCCGGGCGCCCTGGTACGGCTGGATGCCCGGGTACGGCTGGATGCCCTGGTACGGCTGGGTGCCCGGGTACTGCGGCCGGCCCGGGTACAGCGGACCGTCGGGCGGCTGCGGGACGTGCCCCGGCCCTGCCGCGAGTGTGAGCAGCTCCGACCCCATGTCGTCGAGGCGGCGACCGAGACGACCCAGCTCGGCGGCGAGCTCGGTGATCCGGTCGGGAGTTCCCGTCGGTGCGGACATGCCCGAAGACTGGCGGATCGCGGGCGGTTCCGGATCAGTAGTAGTACGAGGATCCGCACACGATCGGAGCGCGCCGAACGGTGCGGACCACACCGCGATCACCCGGACGAGGATTCCCGCGGTTCCGGGGCAACCCCGCCACCTGATGGTGCGTCCTAACGGGTGGAGATGTCGATCACGCACATCCGAGTGGTCGTGTCCTCGTTGTCATCATCGAGCGGACCTGTATGGAGGTTGTGTGAGCGCCGTTTCGACGCCCCGTCCGGCCCCCACACGTGGGGTGGTGCCGGGCGCGCCGCCGCACCCGGACCCGCGCCCGGGGCAGCAGCCGGTCCAGTACCCCGGCCCGGGCCAGTACGGCCCGCCGTACGCCGCCCCCCACGGAGCCCCCTACGGCGGACGTCCGCCGCTGCGGCCCGTGCCCCCGCCGGAGCTCAGCCGGCGCCCGCGGCCCCGCCCGTCGCCGCGGCGCTCGGCGAACCCGGCCGTCACGGTCATCGTCCCGACGCGGAACGAGGCCCGGAACCTCGAGGTCGTGCTCCCCGCGATCGCGGCGGTGCGCCCGGCCGTGCACGAGATCATCGTCGTCGACGGCAACTCGACGGACGACACGCTCGGCACCGCCCGCCGGACACTGCCGTGGGTGCGCTGCATCACCCAGACCCGCAAGGGCAAGGGCAACGCCATGGCGTGCGGCTTCGCGGCGGCCACCGGCGACGTCATCGTCATGTTCGACGCGGACGGCTCCGCGGACCCGGCGGAGATCCCGGCGTTCGTCTCCGCCCTCGTCGCGGGCGCGGACTTCGCCAAGGGCAGCCGGTTCGCCCGCGGCGGCGGCAGCGAGGACATCACGCTGCTCCGCAAGACCGGGAACGCCGGGCTGAACACCGTGGCCAACGCGCTGTTCGGCACGTCGTACACGGACCTCTGCTACGGCTACAACGCCTTCTGGGCGGACCTGCTGCCGCTGCTCGAACTGCCCGACCCCGGCCTCCCGCTCCCCGAGGACGGCGCCATGCTCTGGGGCGACGGGTTCGAGATCGAGACCGTGCTGAACTGCCGGATCGCCGCCGCCGGGCTGAGGATCACCGAGGTGCCGTCGGTGGAGAAGCTGCGGATCTTCGGCGAGACGAACCTGAGGACCTTCGCGGACGGCACCCGGGTGCTGCGTACCCTGCTCTCCGAGCATCGCCGAGCCGACCGCCGCAAGTCCTGACACCTGATCGGGTGCGGACGGCGGTCGCACGCACCGCCCGTGAGGAGACCGTCGAAGTGAACCCGGCCCAGCCCGACCCGGCCGTGACGGCGAGCGTCGTCATCTGCGTCTACACGGACAAGCGATGGTTCGACATCGTCGCCGCCGTCGAGTCCGTCGCGGCGCAGGACGTCGCAGCAGCCGAGACGATCGTGGTCGTCGACCACAACGACACCCTGCTCGAACGGGCCTCGCACACCTTCGGCCCCCGCGGGGTGCGGGTGCTGCCGAGCGTCCACCGGCAGGGACTCTCGGGGGCACGGAACACCGCCGTCGAGGCGGCGACCGGTGAGATCGTCGTCTTCCTCGACGACGACGCCGCGGCCCGCCCCGGCTGGCTGCGGGCCCTGCTGACCCCGTACGCGGACCCGGCCGTCATCGGCGTCGGCGGCATCGCGCACCCCCGGTGGCCGGAGCGCCGCCCCGTGATGCTGCCGGGCTACGCCCCGGACAACCGCGACGCGACGGGCGAGCTCGACTGGGTCGTCGGCTGCACCTACACCGGCCAGCCCACCACGGCGGCCGAGATGCGCAACCTCATGGGCTGCAACATGTCCCTGCGCGCCGAGGTGTTCAAGCGGGTCGGCGGGTTCGCCGAGGACATCGGCCGGATCGGCAAGAACCCGTTGGGCTGCGAGGAGACCGAGCTCTGCATCCGGGCCTCCCAGGCCTACAAGAAGGACGGCCGGCCGGCCCGGATCCTGTTCGAGCCGCGGGCCGCGGTGGACCACCGGGTCAGCGAGGACCGCGTGCACTGGGAGTACCTGCGCCGGCGCAGCTGGGCGGAGGGCCTGTCGAAGGCCGCCGTCGCCGGGCTGGTCGGCAGCGACGACGCGCTGTCCACCGAGCGCGGCTACGTCGCCGCCGTGCTGCCCAAGGGCGTCCTCCGGGAGCTGCTGCGACGCCGCCCGAAATCCGCGGCCGCGATCGTGTACTGCCTGGGCTGGACCGCCGCGGGCTACCTGCGCGGCAGGCTCCCCGGCGCCACCGCCCACGTCCGGCTGCCCGCCTCGAACGCCGGTGCCTGAGCAGGACACCCGGCCCGAGGTGGATCGCCCGGCACGCATCCCGAGCTTCGTCCAGCACCGCAACCGGCTGACGGAGGGCCAGCAGCGCGCCTGGGACGAGTGGTGGTCGGTCTACGGCGGTGACGTCGCGGACGCGGTCCGGGCCGGCACCTTCGACGCCGCCGCCACGTTCGGCCGGACGGCCCCGCTGATCCTGGAGATCGGCTCCGGGTCCGGGGAGTCGACGGCCGCGATGGCCGCCGCCGAGCCCGGGGTGAACCTGCTCGCCGTCGAGGTCTACGAGCCGGGACTGGCGCGGCTGGTCATGCTGATGCGTGCGGACGGCACGGAGAACCTGCGGATGCTGCGCGGGGACGCCGTGGAGCTGCTCGAACACGCCGTCGCGCCGGGGTCGCTCGACGGCGTCCGGGTGTACTTCCCGGACCCCTGGCCGAAGCGCCGCCACCACAAGCGGCGGCTGGTGCAGGCCGAGTTCGTCGCCCTCGTCGCGTCGCGGTTGGCGTCCGGGGCGACGCTGCACCTCGCCACCGACTGGGAGGAGTACGCGGAGCAGATGCGCGAGGTCTGCGACGCCGAGCCGCAGCTGCACCGGGCCCCCGGCACCGGGGCGGACGGGTGGTACCCGCGGCCGGACTTCCGCCCGCTCACCAAGTTCGAGCAGCGGGCGAAGGTCGAGGGCCGCGTGGTGCACGACCTGATCTACGTGCGCTGACCCCGGTCGTGTCGTCGATTCAGGGCAGGGTGGGTCCCGGCAGGCCGGGCACCTGGCGGGACCGGCCACGGAACTCCGCGACGACCTCACCCGCCCCGGTCCGGACGGTCACGTCGTAGATCCCGGAGCGGCCGAGCGCGCGCTCGACGGCCTCGGCCTCCAGTTCGTCACCGAGCTTCGCGGGCCGCAGGAACGTGATGTCGCCGCCCTGCGCGACCGTCGAGACGCCGTGGCTGTTGCAGGCGTAGGCGAAGGCGCAGTCCGCGAGCATGAAGATGTAGCCGCCGTGGCCGATCCCGTGCCCGTTGACGTGCCGGTCCTCGACGGTCATGGCCGAGCGCGCCCGGCCGGGCCCGATCTCCACGAGCCGGATGCCGGCTCCCCTCGCCGCCGCGTCGTGGTGCGCCATGGCGGCCCCGACCCGTTCGGCCACCTGCTGCGGCGTCTCGCCCGACTGCGTTCCCACACCGATCATCCTGACGTGCCGCCGGGCGGCTCGCCCGACGTGGTCCCGGGCCGACCCCGGGGCCGTATAAGGTCGCGGAATGACCCGCCGCAGTGCCCCGGAGGACCGGACGTGACCGCCACCGGACCCCAACCGCGCGTGCTGCTCGTGTGGGACGCCCCCAACATGGACATGAGCCTCGGCTCGCTGCTCGGGGCGCGCCCGACGTCCGCGTTCCGGCCGCGGTTCGACGCCGTCGGCCGCTGGCTGCTGGACCTCGCCGGTCCCGACGCCGTCGCCGAGGCCTGTGTGTTCACCAACGTCGTGCCGGGCAGCACCGAGGTCGTCCGGCCGTGGGTGGAGGCGCTGCGGAACGTCGGTTTCGCGGTCTTCGCCAAGCCGAAGGTCACCGACGACAGCGACATCGACGACGACATGCTCGGCCACATCGAGCTGCGTCGGAACGAGGGGTCGCTGCGGCACGTCGTCGTGGCGTCCGGGGACGGGCGCGCGTTCCTGGACCCGCTCGAGAAGCTGATCTCCGAGCACGTCGACGTCACGGTGATCGGGTTCCGCGAGTACGCGAACTTCGCGCTCGGCTCGGAGACGATCTCGTTCCTCGACCTCGAGGACATCGACGGCGTTTTCCGCGAGCCGTTGCCGCGCATGACGCTGGAGTCCCTGCCGGACGCAGGTGCCTGGCTGCCGCCGTTCCGCTCGCTGCGCTCGCTGCTGGAATCCCGCCGCTGATGTCCCTGCGGCTCACCGCCCCGGTCGCCCTGACCTGTGGGAGGGGCTTCCCGGTCGTCCGGGACGCCGTGGTGGACGTCGACGACGCGGGCCGGATCGCGTGGGTCGGCCCCCGCGTGGAGGCACCTGCGGCGCCGTCGGCTCCGGTGCACGAGCTGCCCGGGCTGCTCATGCCCGGGCTCGTCAACACGCACTGCCACACGCCGATGTCCGTGCTCCGCGGGATGGGCGGGGACCTGCCGCTGATGTCCTGGCTGCAGGACGTCATGTGGCCGGCCGAGGGCATGCTCGGTGACGATGACGTCCGCGCCGGGATGCTCGCGGGCTGCGTCGAGCACCTGCGCAGCGGCTGCACCACGAGCGTCGAGATGTACTTCTTCCCGGACGCGGTGATCGACGCCGTGCTCACCGCGGGCTCCCGGGTGCTGCTGACCCCCGGGATCATCGCCGCGCCCGGCTGGGACCGCCTCGGCACATGGCAGGAGATGCGGGACGACGTGTCCGCCCGGATCGACGCCGGCGGGCTGCGGTTCGGGCCCGGCGAGCGCGTCGAGCTGGGGTACGGGCCGCACTCCGCCTACACGCTGTCGCCCGACGCCCTGACGACGATCGCCGAGGCCGCGCGGGCGCGCGGGGCGCTGATGCACGTGCACGTCGCCGAGTCGAAGCAGGAGGACGTCGCGCAGCGGGCCGCGTACGGTTCGGTGCCAGCCGAGCTCCGGGACATCGGGGCGCTGGGCGGCCGCGTGCTCGCCGCGCACTCCGTGCAGCTCTCGGACGCCGACATCGCGCTCTTCGCGGACGCCGGGGTGGCGGTCGCGCACTGCCCGGGCTCCAACGCGAAGCTGGCGGCCGGGGTCGCGCGGGTCCTGGACCTGCGCCGGGCCGGCATCCGGGTCGGGCTGGGCACCGACGGCCCCGCGTCCGGCGACGACCAGGACCTCTGGCTGCAGGCCCGGCTCGCCGGCATGCTCGCCCGGATCGACGCGGACGACGCCGCGGCGTTGACGGCCGCGGACCTGCTGCTGATGGCCACCCGGGACGGCGCCGAGGCGATCGGCCGGGACGACATCGGCGCGCTGGAGCCGGGCCGCTGGGCGGACCTCGTGCACGTCGACCTCGACGACTCCGTCTTCGTCGCCCCCGACGACGACGCCCAGCTCGTCTCGAACCTCGTCTGGGCGGGCGGGTCGAGGCTCGTGAAGGACGTGTGGGTCGCGGGGGAGCAGGTGCTGGCGGACACCGAGCCCACGCGCGTGGACCGCGCGAAGACTCGCGAGAACTTCCGCGCCGTGTCCACCCGCCTCCGCACCGCCCTCTGACCACCGGCGGGCCGCCGCCCGCGAGCCGCCCCCGCGAGCCGGGCCGGAGCCCCCCGCGAGTCGGTACCTGACGCCGCGCGAGTCGCGCTGTGAAGCCCCGCGAGTCGCGACGTGAAACCCGGCGAGCCGGGGCGGACAGCCGCGGCTCGCCCGGTCCCACACCCCGACTCGCCCGGTCTTGCGGACCGACTCGCGGGTGTGGCTCGGCTGAATCAGGGGCCGAGGAGGGTGTCCAGGTGGTCGTTGGTGAAGCGGCGGCCCGGATCCAGGCTGTTCCGGACGTCCAGGAAGTCCGGCAGCCGCGGGTACGTCCGCTCCAGCTCGGCGACCGTCCAGTCGTGGCGGCCCGCCCAGTGCGGGCGGCCCTCCAGGTCCTCAAGGACCGCCGCGACCAGCCCGAACAACGGTTGGTGGTCGGTCCCCCGGGGGCTGCGGACGGCGATCCAGGCCGTCGCCCGGCCCTGCGCGGGATGCAGCCAAGCGGTCTCCGCGGGTCCCACCCGCACGTCGACGGGCCGGCGCAGCTCGAGCCCGCGCGCGGACGTCGCCGCGCCGAGCTCGCGCAGCGCCGCGCGCAGCGCGTCCCGCGGGATCGCCCACTCGGTGATCTCCCCGCGCCAGGGCCGAGGGTCCGGGAGGACGACGTGCGGATCGCCGATCGCCAGGCCGCCGTCCCACCTGCTCGACGGCTTCCACGCGGGGCGCGAACCCGGCCACGGCGCGGGCGCGAGCCAGGACACCACCCGGCCCAGCGCCTCCGCGGACCCGCTGGCGGCCGCCAGCACCGGATTCGCCGGCGCCGCCAGCTCCTCGGCGGCGGCCCGGTCGTCCGCGCCGACGGGGTCCCCCCGGCGCACCACGGCCTCCCCCGAGGGCACGTGCACCTCCAGCGCGGCCCAGGCGTGGGCGTCGAGGGTGCCGTCGGCGAGGGCGGCGTCGAGCGGACGGAGCTCCTCCCGCACGGCCAGCTCGGCCAGCGGGACGGTGCGCAGCTCCACCTCGGTCAGGACGCCCAGCGCGCCCAGCCCGGTGCGGACCGCGTCGAGCTCGGGGCTCTCGGCGTCCAGGGCGCGGAGCGCACCGAGCCCGTCGACCAACCGAACGCCCGTGACCTGCGCGGACAGTGAACCGGTGGCGACCGAGCCGCCGTGGGTCCCGGTGCCGACCGCCCCGCCGACGCTCGCCGCGAGCACGTCCGGGATCACGGTGAGGGTGCGGCCGCGGCCGGCGAGATGGCCCAGCAGCGCGGCCAGCGACGTCCCGGCGCGGACGCGGACCCGGTCGCCGTCGAGGCTCACGACGCCGGTGAGCGCGGAACAGTCCAGGTGGACGTCGTCGGTGACGACGAGGGGACTCCCGGACAGTCCCGCCCCGACGGGCCGGACCCGGGTCCCCCGCTCCGCCGCCCGCTGCACGGCGGCCACGACACCCGCCTCGTCGAGCGGACGGTCCGTACGCCGGGGGTTCGCCTGCTGCCCGCCCGACCAGTTGACCCACATCCCGACGAGCCTAGGCGAGAGGGCCATGCGGGGGCGCCGCGTCGCCAGGAAGAGGGGTGTGCGGACGTGCGGGAGGGCCGGCGGATGATCCACCGGCCCTCCCGTACGACGATGCCCCGCTCCCCAGCGGGGCATCGTCGGCCGCGGCCCGAAGCCGCCGCGGGTCGGTCACCAGTGCCGGGAGTACCCGGAACCGGCAGCGACGGGCAGGCGGTGGTGGCGTCCACCGTCCTGCGGTTCGTCGCGCAGCGCGTGGGCACCCGAGGCCAGCGCGGCGATCGCGGGCCCGGACACCGAGGGGCGCCGCGGCTCGTGCACGGCCGCCCGGGGCTGGGCCATCGGCAAGGGCTGGGCCGTCGGAAGAGGCTGGGCGACCGGAAGAGGCTGGGCCACCAGGAGAGGCTGGGCCACACGGCGGGGGTCGGCCACGGGCAGCGCGTCGGCCGGCGGCGCCAGGATCGAGTACGCCTGCACCGGGACCGGCGCCGTCAGCGGGTCCTGGCGGAACGCCGACAGGGACTCCCGGGACCGGCGCGGCGGCGCCGGCTGCTCGTGCTGGCGGCTGCGCCAGCCGCTCGCCGTCAGTGCGTGGAAGATCGGCGTCTCCGCCGCGATCTCGGTGCGGCTGGCGTGCCGCCCCGGGAAGGGACCGGTGTCCTCGACGCCGCGGACACGCACCGCCGATCGTCGCTCGACCGACCCGTTGAAACCTCGTTCCGTTCCGGACACCCGTCGCACCTCCGTCGTCAGCTCTGGCGTGCGCGCCGGGGCCGAATGGGTTCTCACGGTCCCGTCGACCGCCGGCGATTCGGCGCACTCACACCCACAACGGGGTCACCTGCTCGGGGAAACGGTCGGGGTGCGGCCATTACCGCGATTTCGTCGACGTCCAATCGTTCGGGTGGTTTTTGCCCCTGCCGCCCTCCGGGTGAGTAGCGGAGAGCACTCAAAGCGACGGCGACGATGTCCGTGCAACGTTTCCGCGACCTCGGCGGCACCCGGAGCACGCCTGTGACCTGCGCCGTCGGCCTCCTCCACCCGATCGGGGAGCCGCGGCCGGAATGGCCCGGATCTCCCTGCCCGACGCGCTTTCGTCTCCTGACGGAGACGCATCCGTGACCGTCCCCCGACACGCCGTCGGGAACGCCGGATCTGCTGGTCGGACCGGTCTTTCACGATCGAGCGAGGACGGAATCCCCGGCTCGCGGCCCGCCGTCGGGAACACTTGTCCCGGAAGCAGTCGAACACCCACCACGTGCCCTCCGGGACACCTCGCCCGGGAGCACGGAGGCAGCCCGGACAGCGGTTTCTCCGCTCCGTCACCGCCTTCTTCCCCGATGGAGCAGTATGACGTCGAGTGGTGGTCAACTACACGGGTGTAATTCGACGCTGCGTGACGATTTGCCATGACAACTACTCCGGTTCAGCCATGTCTCGCGCGGGAGGTCACCGAAGCGGAGCAACGCCTCTGTCGTGGCTCGAGGATGCGGGAGAACCGGCCACAACCCGGCGACCGGGCTATGTTCCGACCATGAGCGACGACACGGCGAACGCCCGCCACACCGGCGACGCCACGCCACCGCGGATCCCGGCTCAAGCGGTCCCGCTCACCCCGCGCACGGCCGGGAACTTCGAGCGGCGGAGCAACCCGATCCCGACGCCGCTGCGCGTGACGTCCGAGGTCTGCGCCCGGCTGCTGATCATCGCCGCCGCGCTGGCCCTGTTGCTGTTCCTGATCGTCCAGCTGCGGATCGTCGTGATCCCCGTGGCGATCGCGGTCCTGCTCTCCGGCCTGCTGGCGCCCGTCGTGCACTGGCTCACGACCCGCCGCGTGCCCCGCGGGCCGGCGACCGCGCTGGTGGTCGTCGGCGGGTTGGCGCTGATCGCGGGGCTGCTGTCGTTCGTCGTCAACACGTTCATCAGCGGCCTGCCGGCGTTGCAGAGCCAGCTGGCCTCCAGCTTCACCGCGATCCAGCAGTTCCTGGCGGGGCCGCCGTTCAACCTCTCGACCGAGCAGCTGAACAACCTGCCGGCCCAGATCGGCGACTCCCTGACCGCCAACCGGGACGCCCTGACCTCCGGCGCCCTGACGACCGCGACGACCGTCACCGAGGTCGGCGCCGGGATCGCCCTCGCCCTGTTCTCGCTGATCTTCTTCCTCTACGACGGCCCGCGGATCTGGAAGTTCCTGCTGCGCGTCGCGCCCCGGACCCGCCGGGAGCGGGTCGACGTGGCCGGCCGGCGGGCGTTCGCGACGCTCGTCGGGTACACCCGCGCGACCGTCCTGGTCGCGTTCGTCGACGCGATCGGCATCGGTATCGGGCTGTGGGCCGTCGGCGTGCCGCTGGTCGTCCCGCTCGCGGCCCTGGTATTCCTCGGCGCGTTCATCCCGACCGTCGGCGCCGTGGTGACGGGTGTGGTGGCGGTGCTGATCGCGCTGGTCGCGAACGGGCTGATCCCCGCGGTGATCGTGCTGGCCGTCGTCATCGCGGTGCAGCAGCTGGAGGGGCACGTGCTGCAGCCGCTGCTGCTCGGGCGGGCCGTCAAGCTGCACCCGCTCGCCGTGGTGCTGTCGGTGGCGGCCGGCGTGGTCGTGGCGGGCATCCCGGGTGCGCTGCTGGCGGTGCCGCTGCTGGCGATCCTGTCCGCCGCGGTCCGCTCGATGAACGCGCCCGCGGAGGCCGATCCGGCCACGGTGAACGCCGTCGACCCGCACGAGGGGGACGTCCACAACGCCGGTGTCCCGCACGGCCCGTCGTGGGCGCTCCGGCTCTGGGGCAGGATCACCGGTCGGCCCCTGAAGGGCGAGCGGGAGGCCGCGGCCGCGGAGCGGGCGGACGAGGCCGACGAGAGGGCCGAGCAGGCCGAGCGGCAGGCGGACGGCTGACGTCGAGGTGCCGATCCGCACCTGACCCGGGAGGATCGCGCCATGCGACACCTCGTCACCGGAGCGACCGGGTACATCGGCGGCCGGCTGGCGCCCCGCCTGCTCGAGAACGGGACGACGGTCCGCTGCCTCGTCCGTGACCCCGGCAAGCTCCGCGACGTCCCCTGGGCCGCGAAGGCCGAGATCGTCCAGGGCGACCTGCTCGACCCGGACGGGGTGCGGGCGGCGTGCGCGGACGTCGACGTCGTGTACTTCCTGGTGCACTCCCTGTCGGACTCGGACTTCGCCGCCAACGACCGCAGGGCCGCCCTGCTCCTCGCCCAGGCGGCCCGCGAGGCGGGCGTGCGGCGGATCGTCTACCTGGGCGGCCTGCACCCGGAGGGCGCTCTCTCCGAGCACCTGGCGTCCCGCACCGAGGTCGGCGAGATCCTGCTGCGCAGCGGCGTGCCGACGGCGGTGCTCCAGGCCGCGGTGATCCTCGGCTCCGGTTCGGCGAGCTTCGAGATGCTGCGCTACCTCACCGAGCGGCTGCCGGTGATGCTCACGCCGCGCTGGGTGCGCAACCGCATCCAGCCGATCGCGGTGCGGGACGTGCTGCGCTACCTCGTCGCCGCCGCGCAGCTCCCGCCGGAGGTGAACCGCACCTTCGACATCGGCGGGCCGGACGTCCTCACCTACCTGGACATGATGCAGCGCTACGCGGCGGTCGCCGGGCTGCCCCGGCGGCGGATCATCCCGGTCCCGGTCCTGACGCCGCGGCTCTCCGCCCACTGGGTCAACGTCGTCACGCCGGTGCCCAAGGGCATCGCCGCGCCGCTGATCGACTCGCTGGTGCACGAGGTCGTCTGCCGCGAGGACGACGTCCTGGCGCTCGTGCCGGACCCGCCGGAGGGCCGGATCGGGTACGACCGGGCCGTCGAGCTGGCCCTGCAGAGGATCGGCGGCGGGGACGTGGAGACCCGCTGGTCGGGCGCGTCGATCGGGGACACCCCGTCGGATCCGCTGCCCAGCGACCCGGACTGGTCCGGCGGCAGCGTCTACCTCGACGAACGGGAGCAGCCGAGCACCGCGACGCCGGACGAGCTGTGGCGGGTCGTGCGGGGCATCGGCGGGGAGCGGGGCTGGTACTCGTTCCCGCTGGCCTGGTCCGTGCGCGGCTGGATGGACCGGCTCGCGGGCGGCGTCGGGCTCAGCCGGGGCCGGCGCGACCCCGACGAGCTGCACACCGGGGACGCGCTGGACTGGTGGCGCGTCGAGGAGCTCCGGAACCGGGTGTGCGGGGAACCGGGCACGGGCGCGCTGCTCCGGCTGCGCGCCGAGATGAAGGTCCCCGGGCAGGCCTGGCTGGAGATGGGCGTGCGGCCCGGCCCCGGCACCGGCTCGGTCTACCACCAGCGGGCGGTGTTCCTCCCGCACGGCCTCGCCGGGCACCTCTACTGGTGGGCGGTGGCGCCGTTCCACGGGATCGTGTTCGGCGGCATGGTGCGCAACATCGCCCGCACCGCGGAGCGGTCGGCGCCCCGTCCGGGGCGGGACCGGACCGCGGCGTAGCTCAGGACGCGGCCGCGCCGTCGAGCTGGTCGACCTCGTCCAGGGACAGGGTGAGCGTCGCGGCCCGGCAGTTGTCCTCGAGGTGGGCCAGGCTCGTCGTGCCCGGGATCGGCAGCATGACCGACGAGCGCTGCAGCAACCACGCCAGCACGACCTCGGACGGGCTGACCCCGTGCGCGAAGCCGATCTCGGTGGCGACCTCGTGTGCGGAGAGCGAGCCCGCGCCGACCGGCGCCCACGGCATGAAGCCGATGCCGTTGGTCGTGCAGTAGCGCAGGACGTCGTCGCTGGACCGGGTCTCGATGTTGTAGCGGTTCTGCACGGTCGCGATCTCGACGATCCCGCGGGCCTGCTCGATCACCTCGACCGAGACCTCGGACAGCCCGGCCTCACCGATCTTGCCCTCGGCCTTGAGCTCCGCGAGCACGCCGAACTGGTCCGCGGCCGGGACGAGCGGGTCCACCCGGTGCAGCTGGAAGAGGTCGATGCGCTCGACGCCGAGGCGACGCAGGCTCAGCTCGCACTGCTGGCGCAGGTACTCCGGGCGGCCGCACGGGACCCACTTCCCGGGGCCCGGCCGCACGAGGCCGGCCTTGGTCGCGACGGTGACCCCGGCGTAGGGGTGCAGAGCCTCGCGGACGAGGACCTCGGACGTGCCGGGTCCGTAGGAGTCCGCGGTGTCGATCAGGTTCACACCGAGCTCGACGGCCCGGCGGAGCACGGCGACGGCCGCGGCACGGTCCGCGGGAGGCCCCCAGACGCCCTCCCCGGTGATCCGCATGGCGCCGTAGCCGAGGCGGTTGACGGTCGGGCCGTCACCGATCTGGAACGTTCCGGCCGCGGCGGCCGGGGTGTCGACGGTGCGGTGCCCCGAGAGGCGTTCGCTGTCGAGTGCGCTGCTCATCGGACGAGCGTGGCACCGGCGGTACTCGTCCTGCTGCCGATCGTGACGGGCAAGACTGTGCAACGCGGCACATCCAACCCGGACGGGTGTAGCGGAACGGTTGATCAGTGGATTAGAGCGGCTGCCGTCGTGAGCACGGACAGCACGATCAGCAGCCCGCTCGCGGCGAGCAGCGGGATGCTGGCGAACGCCGTACCCAGCAGCCCGCACCCGGTGAGCCGGGATGCGGCCGACGGCGGCTCGGCGGCCACCGCGAGGTACCGCAACCGCAGATCGACGGCGTCGCGCGCCATCGCGAGCGCCTCCGCCGGGGCGCCGGCGCCGGTCACCGCGAGCAGGGCCGCCCGCATCGCGTCCGGACCACAGGCCCGGACGGCGCTGATGTCCGCGACGAGCTCCACCTGCTCGCGTACCGCGGCCGGGGCCGCCGTGAACAGCGGGACGAACGGCAGCGCGCGGGCCAGCCCCTCCACGACGGCGACGAGCAGGTGGTGCCGTCCGCGGACGTGCGCCCGCTCGTGCGCCACGACCGCGTCGACCCCGGCACCCGGGAGCCGCTCGCGCAGCCCGTCCGTGAGCACGATGGCGCCGGGCCGCCCGCCCAGGCTGAACGCCACCGGGCTCGGCGAGCTCAGCCACAGCAGCGGGGCGCCGGGTCCCGCGGCGGGGTCCGGGGTCCCGAGCAGGCGGACGACGTCGAGCTTGGTGCGGACGCGGATCCGGCGGGCCCGGCCGTCGCGCACCGTCACCCGGGCCAGCCGCAGCAGCCCCGCGAGCAGCACGCCCAGCGCGAGCCAGCCGACGACCCGGTAGGCGACGTGCGTGGGCGCCCCGGAGACCGCGTGCCACCACGGGCCGTGGACCAGCTCGTCGAGCGGGGTCTGTGACGCCAGCCCCGGCACGACCAGGAACACCAGTCCCGCCGCCCCGGTACCCAGCACGCCGACGGCGGCGAGCGCCCAGCCGGCCAGCACGACCACCGGGTCCACGGCGCGGCGCGCGAGCGTCCGCAGGGTGTGCGGGGCGACGACGGAGACGAGGGCGGTGCCGAGCAGGAGCATCACACCGACCGTCACGAGCGGTCCTCCGGACCCAGCGCGTCCCGCAGCACGGCGGACTCGTGCTCGGACACCGACCGGGCGAAGTGCAGCAGCACCGCGTCGACGTCCTCGCTGGCGTCCAGCAGGTCCCGCAGCGCGCGGGCCGTGACCAACTCGCGGCTCGCGACCGGCCGGTAGAGGAACGCCCGGCCGTCGAGCTCGCGGGTCACCCAGCCCTTGCGGTGCAGGTTGTCCAGCACGGTCATGACCGTCGTGTAGGCCAGCGTGCGCCGCGGGGCGAGCTCGGCCAGCACCTCACGCACCCGCAGCGGTTCGGCGTGCTGCCACAGCACGTCCATCACCGCGGCCTCGAGCTCGCCCAGTCCTCGCATCCCGCCCCTTCCGCGGTGCCACGATATCCGGCTCTAGTGTCGCGGCAGACACGACGGAAGGGGTTCGCGGGTGCAGGTCCACACCACGGAGATCGACGGGGTCCTCCTGTTCGTCCCACAGCCGCACCCCGACGAGCGCGGCTTCTTCAGCCGGACGTTCGACGTCGCGGTGGCGAAGGAGGCCGGCGTCGACGGGACCGCATTCATCCAGGACTCGCAGTCCCGCTCCGCGAAGGGCGTGATCCGCGGGCTGCACGGCCGGGTCGGCCTCGGCGAGTCCAAGTTGGTCCGCTGCGCGCACGGCGCGCTGTTCGACGTCGTGGTCGACGCCCGGCCCGGCTCGCCGACGTTCGGCCGGGTCGCGAGTTTCCAGCTCGACGACGAGAACATGACGTCGATCTACATCCCGGCGGGCTGCCTGCACGGCTTCCAGGCGCTCAGCGATGTCGCGGACGCCTGCTACCGGATGGACCGCGAGCACGACCCGGGCGAGGACGTCGCCGTGCGGTTCGACGACCCGGACCTCGGGATCGAGTGGCCGCTGCCGGTCGGCGTGATGAGCGCGAAGGACGCCGCGGCGCCGTCGTGGCAGGCCCTCCGCGCCCGGCTGGGCGTGTCCTGACGGGGGGACGTGGGCCCGTCCGTGCGATTGCCGGGCCGCACCGGCGGGGTTAGCGTTCCGGAGTGGCCACGATCGTGCCCCTGTCGGACGCCGTCGCCGACCTCGTCCGGGACGGGGACGAAGTGGCCCTCGAGGGGAACTCCGCACTCATCCCGTTCGCCGCGGCGCACGAGGTGATCCGCCTGCGCCCCAGGGACCTCACGCTCGTCCGGATGTCGCCGGACCTCGTCTACGACCAGCTCGTCGGCGCCGGGTGCGCCCGCAAGCTCGTCTTCTCGTGGGCCGCCAACCCGGTCCTCGGCGTCACCGGGTCGCTGCACCGGCTGCAGGACGCGCTGGTCAACGCCTGGCCGGCGCCGCTGGAGATCGAGGAGCACAGCCACGCGGGGATGACCGCCCGCTACGTCGCCGGCGCCTCCGGGCTCCCTTTCGGGATGCTGCGCGGCTACGCCGGGACGGACCTGCCGCAGTACACGGCGTCCGTCGCGACCGTGCGCTGTCCCTTCACCGGCGAGGAGCTCGACGCGGTGTCGGCGCTGAACCCGGACGTCGCGATCGTGCACGCGCAGCGGGCGGACAAGTCCGGGAACGTGCAGTTCCGGGGGGCCGGCGGGATGCAGAGGGAGGCCGTGCTCGCCGCGCGGCGCTCGCTGGTGACGGTCGAGGAGATCGTCGACGAGCTGAGCCCGGTGCCCGACGCGACGGTGCTGCCCTCGTTCGCGGTCACCGCGGTGGCGCACGCCCCCGGCGGCGCGGCGCCGTCGGCGGCGGACGGCTTCTACGACCGGGACGACGAGGCCTACCGCGCGTGGGACGAGATCTCCCGGGACCGCACGCGGTTCGGCCTCTGGCTCGAGGGGATCCGCGTCGAGGGGACGGACACGGTATGACCACGCTCGACCGGCCGACGACGGACGCCGGCTCCTGGACGTCGGACGAGATGCTGGCCGTCGCCGCCGCCCGGACGGTGCGGGCCGGCCAGGCCTGCTTCGCCGGCGCCGGGCTGCCGGCCCGCGCCGCGGAGCTGGCCCGCCGGCTGCACGCCCCGGACCTGCTGCTCGTCCACGACGACGGCCGGCTCGGCGAGCTCGGGGCCGTGAGCCTGCCCGAGCTCTTCGGCTACTGGATCCAGTCCGGCCGGGTCGACGTCGGCCTGCTGTCGGCCGCGCAGATCGACGTCTTCGGCAACCTGAACACCACCGTGCTCGGCGACTACGCCGAACCGGACCTCCGGCTCCCCGGCTCCGGATCCGCGCCGGAGATCGCAGCGTCCTGCCGTGAGGTCGTCGTGGTGATGCGACACCGGCTGCCGGCGTTCGTGGAGCGGGTGGACTTCGTCACCTCGGTCGGGTTCGGCGCCGGGCCGCTGGACCGGGCGATGCTCGGGCTGCGCGGCGGCGGCCCGCGGCAGGTGATCACCGATCTCGGCGTGCTCGAACCGGACCCGGACAGCGCCGAACTGCGGCTGACGGCGGTGCACCCCGGGGTGCGCGTCGAGCAGGTGCGGGCGGAGACGGGCTGGCCGCTCGAGGTGTCCGAGGACCTCGTGGTGACCGACGCGCCGACGCCGCACGAACTCGCGGCGCTCCGCTCGGTCATGACAGGGTCGGGGTCATGAGCACCGTTGTCCTGCACCACGAGATCGACGGCCCGGAGGACGCCCCGGTCCTCGTCCTGTCCGGCTCCCTCGGCAGCACCCTGGAGATGTGGGAGCCCAACCTCCCCGCGCTGACCTCCCGGTTCCGCGTCGTCCGGCTGGACCACCGCGGCCACGGCCGCTCGTCCGCCCCCGAGGGCCCCTACCGGATCGCCGACCTCGCCGGTGACGTCCTCGCGACCCTCGACGAGCTGGGCCTGGACCGCGTCGCCTGGTGCGGGCTGTCCATGGGCGGCATGGTCGGGATGCACCTGGCGTCCGAGCACCCGGAGCGGATCAGCCGGCTCGTCCTGTGCTGCACCTCCGCGCGCTTTCCGGACCTGACGGCCTGGAAGGACCGCATCGCCGCCGTCGCCGAACAGGGCACCGCGCCCCTGGCCCCCGGCATCGTCACCCGCTGGTTCACCCCGGAGTTCGCGGCTACGCACCCGGACGTCGTGAAGCGCGCCGAGGGCTGGGTCGCGGACTCCTCCGACGAGGGCTACCGCGCCTGCTGCCAGGCCATCGAGGCCTGGGACCACGTGGACCGGCTGCCCGCCATCACGGCGCCGACGCTGGTCATCGCCGGTTCGGCGGACCTGTCGACCCCGGTCGAGCCGCACGCCCGGACCATCGCGTCCGGCATCCCCGGGGCCCACCTCGAGGTCGTCGAGGCGGCACACCTGGCGACGATGGAGCTGCCGGAGGAGACCTCTCGACTCATCGCCGAGCAGGCCGCGGATTGAACGGCGCAACCTCCTACGTCCGGTCGGCTGTGGCGAGGCCCGCAGTCAAGGTCACGATTCGGTCACATAGGATCGTCGCAAGGCGGCACTCCCCGATCAGCGGCGAGCGAGGGTGACGTCGGGGCCGGCTCGGCCCCTCCTCACCCGTCCCGTCACCCGGGGGTCCGAGATCCACATGCTCAACGACCGCGAACGCAGCCAGCTGGCCCTGATCGAGCGTGACCTGCAGGCCACCGATCCCGCCCTGGCCGCGCGCTTCTCCCGCCTCGGTGGCCGCACCGGCACCGGCACCAGGTCCGTCCGCGGCGCCGGGGTGATCCCCATGGTGCTGCTGGCCGGGGGCCTGCTCCTGCTGCTGGTCGGCGGGGTCACCGCGGCGGTGCCGGTGGTGGTCTCGGGCATCCTGATGGCGGTCGCGGCCCTCGCGCTCGCCCTCGTCGCACCCCTTCCGGCGCGCCCGTTCCCCAGCCCCTGAGCCCGCCCAGACGCGCTCGAGGATCCGGGCCGCGCCCGCCGCCGCGGTCGTTGCGAGGATCCGGCCCGCCGCGACGAGCCCGCTGGAGATCCACTGTGACGCGCCTTCGAGGCGCCAGAAGCCGTCCAGGGGCGGTAGCCGAACCCCACCGTCCCGTGCTGCAGCGCGCCCCAGACCCGGCCCGCCGGCCCGGCCTCGGCGTAGCGCCGCCGCTGCCGCGCGAGCAGGACCTTCTCCGAGAGCTCCTCGTCCCCGCCCTGCCGGTAGGCCGCGGCCAGCTGCTCGTACGGACCGGGCACGAAGTCCGGCAGCGCGTGCTCGAGCATCCGTAGCCGCGCCCGGACGTCGATCCCGCGTGGGTCGTGCAGCGTCCGGTAGGCGAAGTCGTCCAGGTCGACACCCCCGGCCGCCGCCCACAGCGACTCCGCGTCCGCGAACGTCCCCACCTGGGCCCGGGCCAGCCGCACCCGGCCGGCCGGGGCGCCGGCGGGCCGCAGGACCAGCTCCGGGGTCTCCGGTCCGTAGGCGTTGAGCGCGTAGACGGCGTCCGGCTTTCCGGGCGTTCCCAGCGTCGCGTCGACGAACTGGACGGACTTCCGCGCCTCCATCCGCCGGATCCGCACGCCGCCCGCCGCGGTGAAACCGCCGGTGCAGAGCATGTCCTTGCCCACCGACGCCGCCCGCGCGTCCAGCGACGGCCGGGCCGTGCCGTCGGGGCGCAGCCGTGGCGGGACGGCCGCCGGGAGCGCCGCGCGCGGAGGTCGACCTCACGGCCGGTGGCGAGGGCTCGCCCGATCTCCGCGGCCAGGTCCGCCACGGACTGGTCGTCGTTCATCGCGCCGAGCTTCTCCAAGATCGCCCGCCGTGTCCATCACTCGTCGGCGACGCCACGTGCGGCGAGCGCCTCGCCGAGCTCGTCGGCGTGCTTGAGCGTGCGGACGAGGAACGGCACCGCGAACGCGACGACCGAGCGCTCCACCCCCCGGGCCCGGGCCGCCTCGCGGACGGACGCGGCGATGCCGGACAACGTGGCCACGGCCTGGAGGGTGAGGCCGACGAGCAAACCGACCCGGTCCGGTCGCACGCCGAACCGCCCCAGCATCCTCGGCGAGCACAGCGGGTCCAGCGCCCGCTCGACGGCGCCCACGACGTCGTCGATCCTGGTCGTCAGCGTGAAGAGGCTCGCGGCTCCCAGCGCCGCGACGAGCCGCAGGACGGTGACCCCGGCGGACCGGACGTCGAGCAGCCAGGTCTGCAGCGCGAGGATCACGACGGCGAGCAGGAGCACCGAGCGGAGCAGTGGCCACACGCGGTCCCACGGGATCCGCGCGAGCGGGTAGCCCAGCGCGACCACGGCACAGATCACGCCCAACGCGATCGGCGATCCCAGCACGACCGAGACGGTGACGAGCACGAGCATCCCGAGGAACTTCGCGCCCGCGGGCAGCCGGTGCAGGGAGCTGGCCCCGGGGACGTACAGGCCGAGGGGAGTCACCGGGCCAGCTCGCGGTAGTACGCGACGGCGGGGCCCGGCTCGTCGTCGGCGACCACCCGGCCGCCGTGGATCACGACGACACGCTCGAAGCCGCCGAGCAGGTCCAGGTCGTGCGTCACGAGCACGACCTGCTGGCGCAGCCGGCCGAGCAGCTCGACGAACCGGCGCTTGTTGCGCAGGTCGAGCAGTGTCGTCGGCTCGTCGCAGACCAGCACGTCCGGGTCCAGCACGAGCATCCCGCACAGCGCCAGCAGCTGCTTCTGGCCGCCGGAGAGCTGGTGCGCCGGATGGTCCGCGTAGCCGTCGAGGCCGTGTTCGGCGAGCACCTCGGCCGCCCGCCGGGCCCGCTCGGGCCGGCTCAGCCCGCTGCGCCGCAAGGAGAACGCCACGTCCTCGCCGGCCGTCGGCATCACGATCTGGCTGTCCGGGTTGGTGAAGACGAACCCGACCCTGCGCCGGACCGCGGCACCCTTCTCGGCCGGGTCGAGGCCGTCGACGAGGACCCGCCCGCGCGTCGGGCGCACCAGGCCGTTGATCATCCGGGCGAGTGTGGACTTGCCCGAGCCGTTGAGCCCGACGAACGCGACACGCTGCTCGGTCAGGGACAGATCCACCTGCTCGAGCACCGTCCGTTCGCCGTAGGCGTGCCCGACGCCGTCGAACTCGATCACACGACCTCCCACAGCGCGGCCACCCCGACGCCGCCCCCGGCGGACAGCGCGGCGAGCCCGCTCCCGCCTCCGCCCTGGCCGACCAGCCGAGCGAACAGCCGGACGACCAGCACCGCGCCCGACGCGCCCCAGGGATGGCCGAGGGCGATCGCACCCCCGTCCGGGCTCACGGTCTCCTCGTCTATCCCCGCGGCGTCGAGACACGCCAGGACCTGGCCGGCGAAGGCCTCGTTGAACTCGACCACGTCGGGCGTCCGGTCCAGCACGCGGGTCATCGCCGGGACCGCGCCGAGGCCGAGCAGGTTCGGGTCGACGGCGGAGGTGGCGGACGCGACGAGCCGCAGCCCGGGCAGGCCGCGTTCCCGCCGGACCCGCTCGCTGACGACGAGCACCGCGGCGGCGCCGTCGTTCACGCCGCAGGAGTTCGCGGCGGTCGCGGTGCCGTCCGCGGTGAAGGCGGGCCGGAAGCGGGCGAGCCGCTCGACGGTGAAGGCGCGCGGGCGCTCGTCGGCCGCCACCCCGGCGACCGGGACGAGCTCGCCGGTGAACCGCCCGGCGTACTGCGCGGCGAGGGCCCGGGCGTGGCTGCGCGCGGCGAACCGGTCCTGCCGGTCCCGGGAGATCCCCGCTTCGGCGGCGACACGGTCCGCGGCCGCGCCCATCTCCGGGTCGCCGATCTCCGGGGGCGCGAAGGGGGCGCGGGTGTAGGGGACGGGCGGGTCCGTGCGCCAGGCGCGGTGCGGGGCGGTGGAGGCGCTCTCCACGCCACCCGCGAGGTAGGCCTCGCCCTCACCGGCTCGAATCATGGTGGCCGCCAGGGTGACCGCGGCGAGGCCGCTGGCGCACTGTCGGTCCACGGTCACGCCCGGCACGCCGGACCCGAGACCGGCGCGCAGGGCGGCGACCCGGGCGGGGTTGCCGCCGGGGCCGAATACGTTGCCCAGCAGCACGTCGTCGACGGTCTCGAGGCCCGCGTCGTCGAGCAGGGCGCGGAGGACAGGCGCGGCCAGCGCGTCGACGGACAGGTTCCTCAGCGCCCCACCGGCGCTGCCGATCGGGGTGCGCCGGGCCGCGACGACGACCGGGGTCCGGTCGTTCATCGAAGGGGCTCCGCGGCGAGCGTGCCGTCCGCGAGCTGCTCCGCGACGAGCGCGCGGGCGGGCTTGCCGGAGGCGGTGCGGGGCAGCGCCTTCGTGCGCAGCCAGCGCCTCGGCCGCTTGCCGGGTTCCAGCGCGGCGCGGGCCGCGGCCCGCAGCTCCGCCAGGGCCGGTGCGGTGTCCGCCTCGACGACGGCGGTGACGAGCGCACCCAGCCGCGCGTGCGGGGTGCCGGTGACCAGGACGTCCTCGATGCCGGGGACGGCGCGGAGCACGGCCTCGACCTCCTCCGCGGACACGAGCCGGCCCCCGCTGGAGATCGTCGCCGAGTCCCGGCCGTGCACGACGAGCGTGCCGTCGGGGCGGAGCTCGACCCGGTCACCGACGCTCGACCACTCCGGTGCGGGCTCGAGCTCGCCGCCGCGCAGGTACCCGTCGAACGCGAGGGGCGAGCGCAGCCGGAGCACGCCGTCGCGGACGTCCAGTTCCACGCCGGGGACGGGCCGGAGGCCGGCGTCCCGGCGGATCGCGATGAGGGAGTGCTCCGCCGAGCCGTAGTACTCGACCAGCCGAGCGTCCGGGAGCGTCCGGGCGAACCGCGCCCGCAGCGCGTCGCCGACGTGGGCGCCGCCGCACACCACCGTGCGCAGCGCGCACGGGCCGGGCTCCCGCTCGAGCTCGCCGAGGAGGTCCACGAGCATCGCGGGCACGAGATGGACCGCCGCGGCCTCCCGCGCGTCGAAGGCCCGCAGGTGGTCCCGGACGCGCAGCTCGGCGCCGCACCACAACGCGTGCAGGGCCCCGAAGGTGAACAGCGACGAGCTCAGCGGGCCCGGGACCAGCACCGGGCCGGGCAACGGGCCCAGCGCCTCGAAGCTGCGCAGCCAGGACGCCCGCGAGCGCACCAGCACCTTGGGCCGGCCGCTGCTGCCGGAGGTCGTGGGCAGGTAGAACGCGGTGCGCTCGTCCCCGGACGACGGCAGGGGGAGGCCGGGCTCCGGATCACCGCCCACGACGACCTCCGGGCGGGCGTCGTCCAGGATCGCGGCGCGTTCCCGGGGCGTCCACCGCGGCTCGACGACGAGGGTGGCGGCGCCGAGCAGGTCCGCGCCGAGCAGCCACGCCAGGACGTCCCCGCCGTCGACGGCGACGCGGGACCCCTGCGTGACGCCGCGGGCGGCGAGCTCGCGCGCCGCGCCGTGCGCGCGGGCGGCGAGCCCGCCGGGCACCTGGCCGAGGATCATCGTGACGGGGCCGGCGGCGCCGCGAACCTTCCCGGCAGGGCGCGGTGCACGACGGCGGCCACCAGGGCGGTGAGCACGACCTTCACCACGTCACCGGGGACGAAGACCAGGGATCCGACGAGCGCGGCCCGGACGTCGCCGAGGTAGACGGCGAGGAAGCCGATGCCGAGGACGTAGTCCGCGACCAGGCCGGCGAACGCGGCGAGCAGCAGGATCGGCAGGAGCCGCCCGGTGCTCCCCTTCCGCATCAGGCGCTCCGCGATCAGGCCGGTGACCAGCGCGGACAGGATCCACCCGACCAGGAAACCGGCGCTCGGGCCGACGAACGGCGCGAGCCCGCCCCGGCCGCCGGAGAGCAGTGGCAGGCCGATCGCGGTGAGCGCCAGCAGCAGGACCACGGACAGCGCGCCGCGACGGGCCCCGATCATCGCCCCGGCGATCAGCGGCCCCATGTTCTGCAGGACGATCGGCACCCCGGACCCGCCGACGTAGACGCCCGGGAAGATGCCGAGCACCGCGATGAACGCGGCGAAGACGACGACCATGGCGAGGTCCGCGGCGGGGGACGCCGAACGTGAGGCGGGCACCATGGAAGGTAACCACGCCGGCCCACGGGCCCCACAACCCAGCGCCCGCCGATGTGAGCGATCAGCCGTGGGCGAGGTCGGTGAACCGGCTGTAGTGCAGCTGGTGGGCCACGGTGATCGTGCCTTGGGGCCCGTTTCGGTGCTTGGCCAGGATCAGGTCCGCCTCCCCCGCGCGGGGGTCGTCCCGCTCGAAGGCGTCCGGGCGGTGCAACAGGATCACCATGTCCGCGTCCTGCTCGATCGAGCCGGACTCACGCAGGTCCGACAGCATCGGCCGCTTGTCCGTGCGCTGCTCCGGACCACGGTTGAGCTGGCTCATCGCCACCACCGGGACCTCGAGCTCCTTGGCCAGCAGCTTGATCTGCCGGGAGAACTCCGAGACCTCCTGCTGCCGCGACTCGACCTTGCGCCCGGACGTCATCAGCTGCAGGTAGTCCAGGATCACGAGCTTGAGGTCGTGACGCTGCTTGAGCCGGCGCGCCTTGGCCCGGATCTCCATCAGCGTCAGGTTCGGCGAGTCGTCGATGAAGATCGGCGCCTCGCTGATCTCGCTCATCCGCCGGGCCATGCGGGTCCAGTCGTCATCGCTCATCCTCCCCGCCCGCATGTCCGCCAACCGGATCTTCGCCTCCGCCGAGAGCAGCCGCATCACGATCTCGGACTTGCTCATCTCCAGCGAGAAGATCGCACTGGTCATGCCGTGCTTCACCGAGCACGACCGGGCGAAATCGAGTCCGAGCGTGCTTTTGCCGAGCCCCGGACGGGCCGCGACGACGACCATCTGCCCGGCGTGCAGGCCGTTGGTGATCGCGTCCAGGTCCGCGAAACCGGTGGGGACGCCCAGCGCCACGCCGCCCCGGGAGGCGATCGCGTCGATCTCGTCCATCGTGGGCTGCAGCAGCTCCTCGAGCGGGGTGTAGTCCTCGCTCGTGGTCCGCTCGGTGACCTCGTAGATCGCGGCCTGCGCGCGGTCCACGACCTCCTCGACCTGGCCGCCGTCCGCACCGTGGTAGCCCAGCTGCACGATCCGGGTGCCCGCGTCCACCAGCCGGCGCAGGATCGCCTTCTCCGCGACGATCTCGGCGTAGTAGGCCGCGTTGGCCGCCGTCGGCACCGTGGCGATCAGCGTGTGCAGGTAGGGCGCACCGCCCAGGCGGATCAGGTCGCCCTTGCGCTGCAGCTCCGCGGCGACGGTGACCGCGTCCGCGGGCTCGCCGCGGCCGTAGAGGTCCAGGATGCAGTCGTAGACCGTCTGATGCGCCGGACGGTAGAAGTCGTCCGGGCGCAGCACCTCGACGACGTCCGCGATCGCGTCCTTGCTCAGCAGCATCCCGCCCAGGACGGACTGCTCCGCGGTGAGGTCCTGCGGAGGCTGGCGGTCGAACGGGGCCGGCGAGTCGTCGCGGGCGCCCCCTTCCCGGACCGCACGCGGCCGGCCGGCCGGGCGATCATCTGTCACCGCCATCCGCCGTGTCACCTCCACGTCGTCACTTCCGGGGCGTCGCCGGGGCGCGGCGCGTCTCGTGGAGGGGTGACCCCCCGTGACGAACAAACGTCAGTCTATCGAACATGAGTTCGATCCGCGAGTGGTGGAACCGTGACCTCCACCGCCGTTCCGACGGACGAGGCGGGGAAGCCGGCCACGGGTACGCCGCCCGGGCGGACCGGGAGACCCGAGGCTAGGCCGATCGCGGCCCGCGGCGCGAACGAGCATGTGTACGGACCTGGGGACGGCGTGGGGACCGATCGGCTCCGGTGCAGGTCGCTGTCCGGAGGGTGTTGTGGACGGAGTGGGGACAACTACGGATCTACGGGCGTTTCCGCTGGTGAAGGCCATGGGGGAGGCTGTGGACAACTTTACCCGGCGTGTCGTTCGGTGAGCGGTCCCCGGGAGTGTCCGCTCGTCGCACCGAGGCCCACCCGGCGCATTCGGACGGTCACCCGACGACGTCACCGTAACTTCTGGGCGTGTCGTCGGGACAGTCGACCACGCCGAGTCGTCGATCACCGGACGACCGTCGGACCGGCTCCGCGCGCGACTCAGGGCGGGACCCGGGCCCTGTGGACCTGGATCCCGCCCTGATGACGGAACGTGACCGGCAGCCTGCGCTGCCGAACCGTGCTCAGCTGGCGACGACCGCCACCTGCAGCTCGGCGGTGACCTCCGGGTGCAGCCGAACCGTGACGGGGTGCGTGCCGGTCGTCTTGATCGACGACGACACCTCGACGGCGTGCCGGTCCAGCACCGGGCCGCCGGCCGCCTTGACGGCGTCGACGACCTGGGCCGGGGTGACCGAGCCGAAGAGCCGGCCCGAGTCGTTCGCGGCCTTGGCCTTCACGGTGACGGACAGGTTGCCGAGCTGGCCGGCGACCTCCCGGGCATGCCCGAGGTCGCGGATCTGGCGGGCCTTCTGGGCCCGGCGGATCTGCTCGACCTGCTTCTCGGCGCCACGGGTGGCGGGGATCGCGAACTTGCGCGGCAGCAGGTAGTTGCGGCCGTAGCCGTCCTTGACCTCGACGACGTCGCCGGGGGCCCCGAGGTTGGGGACGTCAGCGGTGAGGATGAGCTTCATGGCTGGATCTCCTTCCTCAGCGCGCGGTGGACGTGTACGGCAGCAGGGCGACCTCGCGGCTGTTCTTGACCGCGACGGCGACGTCCCGCTGGTGCTGGCGGCAGTTGCCGGTGACGCGGCGGGCCCGGATCTTGCCGCGGTCGGAGATGAACTTCCGGAGCAGTCCGGTGTCCTTGTAGTCGATCTCCTGGGCCTTGTCCTTGCAGAATGCGCAGACCTTCTTCTTGGGCTTGCGCAGGACGGGCTTGGGCATTGCTGATGCTCCTGGTTACTGGTCCCCGCCGTGGGCGGACCCGGGCGGGAGTGTCTGGAGGGGTCTGGGGTTAGAAGGGGGGCTCGTCGTCGGCCGCGGGACCGCTACCGGCGGGCGGTGCGGAACCCCACGGGTCGTCGTAGCCGCCGCCTCCGGAGTTGCCTCCGCCGGAGCCGCCGGAGTTGCCTCCGCCGCCACCCTGGCCGCCGTCGAAGCCGCCGCCACCGCCACCGAAGCCGCCGCTGCCTCCGCCGCGGCTGACCTTGTTGACCTTGGCCGTCGCGTACTTGAGCGACGGACCGACCTCGTCGACCTCCAGCTCCACGACGGTGCGCTTCTCACCCTCGCGGGTCTCGAAGGACCGCTGCTTGAGCCGCCCCTGCACCATCACGCGCGCGCCGCGGGTGAGCGTCTCGGCCACGTTCTCGGCCGCCTGACGCCACACGTTGCAGCGCATGAACAGCGCCTCGCCGTCCTTCCACTCGCCGGACTGGCGGTCGAAGGTGCGCGGGGTGGACGCGACGGTGAAGTTCGCGACCGCAGCGCCCGAGGGGGTGAACCGCAGCTCCGGGTCGGCGGTGAGGTTGCCGACCACGGTGATGACAGTCTCGCCGGCCATGTGTGGCTCCTCAGCTCGCGGCGGGGGCGGGCGTGCGCTTGGGCTCCCGGCGCAGCACCTTGGTGCGCAGCACCGACTCGTTGAGACCCAGCTGCCGGTCGAGCTCGGACACGGTGGCCGGCTCGGCGGTGACCTCGAGGACCGCGTAGATCCCCTCGGCGTTCTTGTTGATCTCGAAGGAGAGCCGGCGCTTGCCCCAGACCTCGACCTTCTCGACCGAACCGCCATCGGTGCGGATGACGTTCAGGAAAGTCTCGAGCGACGGCTGCACGGTGCGCTCGTCGAGGCTCGGGTCGAGGATGACCATGATTTCGTAATGACGCATGAGAACCACTCACCTCCTGTGGACTGGACGGCCGCGGTACTTCCGCGGCAGGAGGTTCTCACGCCACCCCGACAGAAACGGGCCGCTCGACGCCGGTGACCGGCGGGCGGCCCTGCTCGCGGTGCCCGGGAGGGCGCCGTTCAGGGCAGCGCATGCCAGGTTACCAGCGACGATCCACCTGCCCGGCACCGCCCGCGCGGGCGAGCCACTCATTGCCGGGCCGGTGGGCCACGGCCATGAGCGTCGCCTCCGACGCCGCAGCGGCCGTCGACGGCAGGTGCGGGGTCGACGACGGCGATCATCCCCGGATCCGTCGCCCGGAACCGAACCTCCGCCCCTCGCAGGCCCACGGGGGCGGGCACGAACCCGAACGGCGGCACATCGCCGTCGATCACGGCCCGTCGGTCGTCGAGCAGCGTCGATCACGGCCAGGAGGTCACCACCCGCGCCGAGCGCGCGGCCCGTCACCCGTGATCGGCGGGAAGGCCCTCCGGTGCCCGTGATCGAACCCGCGCCACGGCCCCTGCGGGCCCCCCGGACGGGCGCGGCCCGGTGGTCACCGAGCCCCGCGCTCGATGCGTGGACGTGCGCAGAGCAGAGGCGGCTCCGGACCGTGGTCCGCGCAGGCGTCACGGGGACGCTGCCACGAGCGCGTTGAGGTGGCGGCCGCGGTGAACAGGGCTCGGGGACCGGCCCGGGGGCGCGGAACCGTCGGGGGGTCGCACTACTCTCGACCCATGCTCATCGGCGCCCATGTCCGTGACGACGATCCGCTCGCCGCGGCGGAGGAGCGCGGTGCGGAGATCGTGCAGTTCTTCCTCTCGGACCCGCAGGGCTGGAAGAAGCCGCAGCCGCATCCGCACGCCGAGGCGCTGGTCGCCTCCGACGTCGCGGTGGTGGTGCACTCGCCCTACGTCGTGAACGTCGCATCGCCGAACAACCGCATCCGCATCCCGTCGCGCAAGATCGTGCAGCAGCACGCCGAGGAGGCGAAGCGGGTCGGCGCGATCGGGCTCGTCGTGCACGGCGGGCACGTGACGAAGGACGAGGACCCGGCGGTCGGCGTGGACAACTGGCGCAAGTTCGTGGAGCGCCAGCACGGCGAGGGCGGCTTCGCGGTCCCGGTGTTCATCGAGAACACCGCGGGCGGGGACAACGCCATGGCGCGGCGGTTCGCCGCGCTGGCCCGGCTGTGGGACGCGGTCGGCGAGTTCGGCGTCGGCTTCTGCCTGGACACCTGCCACGCGTTCGCCGCGGGCGAGGACCTGGTCGACGTCGTGGACCGGGCCAAGGCGATCACCGGCCGGATCGACCTGGTGCACCTCAACAACTCCCGGGACGAGTTCGACTCGGCCCGGGACCGGCACGCGAACATCGACTCCGGGACCATCGAGCCGGACGTGCTCGCCGCCGTGTGCGCCTCGGCCGGGGCCCCGGTCGTGGTGGAGACACCGGGCGAGGGCCAGACCGCGGACATCACGTTCCTCCGCGAGCGGCTCGGTCGGTGACCGGTGCCGGGCGCCGGCCGCTCGGCTGGCTCGCGCTCGCGCTGCTCGTCGCGCTGACCGGGATCACCCTGGTCCTCGGCTACGCGAACAAGGCCCGCTGCGTGGGCCCGGAGTTCGACGGATCGGGCCGCTCCCAGCCGGACTTCACGCTCCGCGGCTACCGGGACGTCTGCTACTCGGACATCCAGACGCTGTGGCTCGGCCGGGACATCGACACCCATGTCGTCCCGTACGTGGACGGCTCCATCACCCCGGGCGGCGAGCTGCGCGGCGGCACCGTCGAGTACCCGGTGCTGACCGGCCTGCTGATCTGGGTGAGCGCGCTCGGCGCGGACACGGACGGCGGCTTCCTCCTCGGCTCCGCGCTGGTCATGGCCCCGTTCGGACTGCTCACGGGCTGGCTGCTCGGGCAGCTGGCACGCTGGCGGGCGCTGCTCTGGGCGCTCGGCCCACCGCTGGTGCTCTACGCCTTCCACAACTGGGACCTCCCGGTCGTCGCGTGCGCGGTCGCCGCGGTGGCCGTGATGCATCGGCCCCGGCGGTGGCCGCTCGCCCGGCGCGGCGTCGTCGCGGCGGTGCTGCTCGGCCTCGGGTTCGCGTTCAAGCTCTACCCGGGGATCTTCGTCCTGCCGCTCGCGCTCTACGTCCTGACCCGGGGGCAGGACGGCACCGGCGAGCTGGACAGACGCGGCGCGCTGCAGGTCTGCGGCGCCGCGATCGCCACGGTCGTGCTGGTCAACCTGCCGTTCGCGCTCGCCGGCTACCAGGGCTGGCGCGCGTCGATCACCTTCCAACAGCTCCGCAAGGTGGACCTGAGCACCAACTCCATCTGGTATTGGGGCTTCCGGCCCTACTCGGAGCCGGGCAACGCGGTGTTCCAGTCCGCGATGGACCGGGTGACCCCCACGCTCGTGCTGCTGTCGTTCGCGGTCGCGGCGGCGGCCGGCTGGCGGCGGTGGCGGCGCGAGGGCGTCTACCCGTGGCTCGGCGTCAGCGCGGCGATGCTGTGCGGGTTCCTGCTGCTGCACAAGGTGCACTCCCCGCAGTACACGCTCTGGCTGCTGCCGTTCTTCGTGCTGCTGGCGGTGCCGTGGCGCTGGGTCGCGGCCTACCTCGTGGTGGACGCGGTCATGGGGGTCTCGATCTTCCGCTGGCTGTGGCTGCTCAACACCGGCGGGGACCAGAGCATCCTCGGCGGGCTCACCGTGCAGGGCGTGGTGCTCGGCGTCTGGGGACGGGCCGTGCTGCTCGTCGTGCTGTTCGTGCTGTTCCTGCGGGTGCCGGACACGCTCGCCCGGAGCGCCCGGCCGGCGGGCGGCTCAGCGCCAGGCGAAGACCGGCTGCTCGAGGTGCGCGACGCGGGTCGGCCGCCCGTGCAGGACGACCTCCCGGAACTGGTGCAGCACCGCGCCCGTGGGGGCGTGCACGAACCGTTCGAAGAGCGGGACCTGGATGACCGGGGCGTCGGACTCCGGAATGGTGATGAAGCGCGGCTCGACGTCGATCATCCGTAGCGGGAGCCGGTGCAGCTCGCCGACCTCGTCCGGGTTCGGGGTCAGCTCGTCCACCCGGCCGGCCCACAGCACCACCGGCGTGATCACGTAACCCGAGCGGCTCACGTAGTCGTCCAGCAGGCCCAGCACCGCCTCGGGCCCGAGGTGCAGGCCGAGCTCCTCGCCCAGCTCGCGGCGGGCGGCGTCGACGAGCGTCTCGCCGGGATCGGCGCGGCCGCCGGGGAGCGCCCACTGACCGCGGTGCCCGCGCAGGGTCGCGGCGCGACGGGTGAGCAGGAAGGCCAGGCCGTCCGCGAGGCCGTCCCCCTCGCCCGTGGGGACAAGCGTGATCGTGACCGCGGCGGCCTTGAGGTCCGGGCGGTCCGCCGCGATCCGCTCGAACCCCGCCAGCCGCTCCACGACGGCGGCCCGCAGGTCGCTCTCGGCGGACGAACCGTTGATGCACACGACTCATCAGTACCAGACGAGGCGGGCGGGGTCGACGCTCGAGACGGACCGGGGCCGGGCGGCGTCAGACCCGGACGACGGAGGGCGGCACCGGGCGGGCGTCCGCGGCCTCGGCCGGCCAGTCCGGGTCCGCCGCCGACCCCGGGGCCCGCAACGGATCCGTCTCCGGCCGCAGCACGGACCGCACCACGAGCACGCACAGCACGACGACGAACGCGTCCCGCACCAGCACGGCGCCGAGGAACCAGTCCGGCGGGAGGCCCTTGTGGTCGGTGCCGAGGTAGTAGAACATCCGCGGCACCCAGACCAGGGCGTCCACGGCCATCCACGCGAGGAGCAACCGCCAGCGCGGCAGGGCGAGCACGGCCAGGGGCACGAGCCACAGCGAGTACTGCGGGCTCCACACCTTGTTCACCAGCAGGAACGCCGCCACCACCAGGAACGCCAGCGACGCGAGTCGGGGCGGCCGGGGCGCCCGGGCGGCCAGCACCACCAACCCCGCACAGGCCACGACGAACAGCCCGGCGGTCACGGCGTCGAGGATCACGGGTACCTGGCCGGGCCGCAGCGGGCCGTCGAACCCGCCCCAGCCGGTGAAGTAGCTCAGCGCGTAGTAGAGCGAGTCGGGATCCGCCGGGCGGGACTGGTTGAGCCGGAAGAACTCCCACCAGCCCGCTGGATAGGCGACGGCGACGGGCAGGTTCACCGCCAGCCAGGAGGCCACCGCGCCCACGACCGTGCGCCACGCCGGCCCCGGCTCCCGCCGGCGCAGCCCGACCAGGATCACCGGGAGCAGGAGCAGCAGGGGGTAGAGCTTCGCGGCACCGCCGAGGCCCAGCAGGATCCCGCCGAGCACCGGTCGTCGGCGCGCGACCGCGACCAGGCCGCCGAGCGCGAACGCCACGGCGAGGGCGTCGAAGTTCGTGAACGCGTGCACCAGGACCAGCGGCGAGATCGCGACGAGCGCGGCGTCCCACGGGCGGTGGGGCCGCAACCGGTGCACCGAACGGACGACGACGAGCCAGGACAGCGCCAACCACACGGCGACGAGGTCGAAGTAGACGACGACCGGCAGCCCCGACGGCAGCGGGACGTGCGACGCGACGGCCAGCCAGCCGTCCGCCAGCCGCGCGTTCGCCCACTGGAAGAAACCGGTGAGCGCCGGGTACTCCATGTACCGCAGCGCCTCCGAGCCGTCCTGCGCTTTCTCGGTCCACGGGTCCCGGTAGGGCAGCGCGTCCGGGTCGTCGAGGCGCTCGATCCCGTAGAGCGGCACCGTGTCCGAGTAGCACATCGCCACGTACTGGCGGCTGTTCCGCCAGTCCAGGGCGAGGGTGCCGTCAGCGGAGGGGTACTGCTGCAGGCACGCGGACTTGCCCAGCCAGGACATCGCGAGCACGGCGACGGCCATGAGGAGCACCACCCGCAGCGGCGTCCAGAACCGGCTGCGTCCGACGAGCGCGTGCCGGCCGAGCGGGCCACCGACGACCCTGCTGGCCGAGGCCGCGAGCGGTTCGGCCCAGCTGGGCACCACACGGGCCGGTGGGCGCGGCGCCGGCCCCCCGCCGGCGCCGGGCCTCATCCGCCGTCCGTGGGCGTGCCGCCGTTCCCGCCGCCCAGCACGTCTGCGCTGTTCGGGTTGGCGTTGCCGCCACCCCCGCCGTTCCCGCCGTTCCCGCCGCCGTTGCCGCCGCCGTTGCCGCCGTTCCCGCCGCCGTTGCCGCCGTTCCCGCCGTCGGTGCTGCCACCGTTGCCGCCGCCGCCGTTCCCGCCGTCGGTGCTGCCACCGTTGTCGGTGCCGCTGTTGCCCCCGTTGTCGCCGCTGTTGTCGCCGCCGCTGTTCCCGGTGTCACTGTTGCCCCCGGACTGGTTCTCCGTGGACGGGGTGGCGGAGCGGGTGGCGTCGGACACGGGCGGCTGGCCGATCGGGTCGAACGCCGAGAACTGCTCGCGGGGCGTCCCGCTGAGCGCGCCGTTCATGTACTCCTCCCAGATGGAACCCGGGAGCATGCGGCCGTAGATGGGCCGGCCTGCGGAGTTCTTGATCGGCTGGTTGTCGTCGGTGCCCACCCAGACGGCCGTGGAGACCGACGGGGTGTACCCGACGGTCCAGGCGTCGTTGTTCTGCCCGGCGACACTGCTCTGCACCGTGCCGGTCTTGGCGGCGACGGGACGGCCGCCGTTGAGCGGGATCCGGGAGGACTGGGCGACGTCCGTCATCGACTCCGTGACGTTGCGGGCGACCTGCTCGGGGAAGGCCTGGGTGCCCGCCGTTCCCGTGCCGTGGTCGTAGATGACCCGGCCGTCGCTCGTGGTGACCCTGGAGACGAGATACGGCTCGCGGTACACGCCGTCGGCGGCGAAGGTCGCGAACGCCGACGCCATGTCCGCCGGGTGCACCTCCTTGTCACCCAGGGCGATACCGGCGCTGAGCTTGTCCGCGGGGAGCAGGTTCGCCGGGATGCCCGCCTTGTGGGCGGCCTCCGCGACCGCGGCGGGGCCGACGTCGATCGCCATCTTGTAGAAGACGGTGTTGATCGACTGCGTCATGGCCGTCTTCACCGAACACCGGTCACAGCTGACGCCCTCGGAGTTCGAGACCTTCTGGCCCGCGAGGACCTGCGGCGACGAGCCGTCGTACTGGGTGCCCAGGCCGATCGGGTCCGGCTGCTGCAGGGCCGCGGCCAGCACGAACGGCTTGAACGACGACCCGGGCTGCTTGAGCGCCTGCGCGTAGTCCAGGCCGACACCGTTGTCCCCGCCGTAGTAGGCCAGGACGGCGCCGGTCTTCGGGTCCACCGACACCACGGCGGTCCGCAGGTTCTCGGGCTGGCTCTTCATCACCTTCTCGACGGCGTCGATCGCCTCCTGCTGTTTGGCCGGATCGATCGTCGTCTGGACCGTCAGGCCCTCTGTGTTGATCTCCTGGTCCGAGATGCCCTTGGCCTCGAGCTCGGCGCGGACCTGGTTGTAGATGTGGCCGCGGCTGTCGCCGGGGATGCCACCCTCGTTCGCCGACGGCTGCTTCCAGTCGGGGTAGACCTGCGCGGCGCGGTCCACCGGGGTCATCCACCCCTGCGCGACCTCGCCGTCCATCACGAAGTTCCAGCGCTCGAGGGACTTCTCCGGGTTCTTCGCCGGGTCCCAGCGCGACGGGGACTGGATGAGCCCGGCGATCAGCGCGCCCTCGGCCGGGCTCATGTCCTGGACGTTCTTGCCGAAGTACGCCTGGCTGGCCGCCTGGATGCCGTACGCGCCGCGGCCGAGGTAGATCGCGTTCAGGTAGTTCCCGAGGATCTGTTCCTTGGTCTGCTCCTTGGAGATCTTCGCGGCGAGCACGATCTCCTTGTACTTGCGCCAGAGCGAGACCTGGTCCTGCCCCGTCGTCACCTTGATGTACTGCTGGGTGATCGTCGACCCACCGCCGATACCGCCGGTGAGCTGGCTCCACACCGCGCGGCCGATGCCGGACACGTCGAAGCCGGGGTTGGAGAAGAACGAGCGGTCCTCCGCCGAGAGGACGGCGCGTTGCACCGGCAACGGCACCTGGTCCAGCGTGACGTTCGTGCGGTTGACGTTGTTCGGCCGGACCGTGGCCAGCGGGGAGCCGTCGGTGTAGTTGAACGTCGCGACCTGCGTGACGGCGGCGTCGTCCGCGCTGGGCACCTTGAAGATCACCCAGCCGACGGCGAAGGCGATCGTCGGCACGACGACGAACAGGCCCAGCAGCACGTAGAGCACCCGGCGCACGAGGCGCCACGTTATGTCCTCGCGGCGCAGGGCCCACCACCGTCGGGGCGGCTCGTCGCCGCCACCACCCGTTCGAGGGCCCGGCGGGCGGCCGCCGTCCGGCGGGACGAACGCCCCGGCGGCGCGGGTGGCGCCGGGACCGTTCGCGCCGGGACCCGGCCGGGGCGGCCCGGACGGGGCCGACGAGGCGAGCTCCTCGTGCGTCAGCAGCTGCGGCGGCCCGGAGCCGGGGGCGCCCCCGTCCGGGCGGAAGCGGGCGGGCACGGGCCTGCCGGGGGGTGGGGGAGGACCGGCCTGGGAAGGACCGGGGCGCGGCGGACCACCCGGCCCGGGCACGCCACCGCGCGGCCCGGGAGCAGGCGGCCTCGGCCCGGGAGGAGCACCGGGCGGGCCCGGGCGCCCCTGCGGGTTCGCGAACGCCTGTCCGGGCCCGTCGGGCCGCGGCGGGGCCGCCCCCCGCCGGGCGGGACCGGGCGGGCCGGCGGCGGCGTCGGGATCGGGGGTGCCGCCGGGGAACGACATCCGCCCCGGCCTGCGCCGGGGATCACTCTGGTCGGTCACCGCGGGCTCCGTGGTTCTCCCCGGTCCGCCCTACTGGGGAGCGGGACGGCCGGGGCGGGGGGATCGACGGGGTCGGATCGGGAAGATCGGCGGGTGGAGTCGACTGGGGTGGGCGGGCGGCTCACTCGGCGGCGGTCCTTCGTCGTTGGCTGCGCCCGGGGCTGCCGCCCTTGCCCAGGACGTAGGACTGCACCAGGTGGTTCCAGCTGCAGGAACGACAGACCTCGACGACGTAGACGGAGAACTCGTCGAAGGAGTTCTCCAGCGCGACGAGCTCCTCGGGCTTGCGCGCGGACCCGGACGCCTGGCGCAGGGCCTCGCCGAAGATCCAGCTGACCTGCGTGAGCCGCTCGCGGCGGCACACCGGGCACTGCTGCTCACCGGCCTGGCCGTGGAACCGCGCCGCTCGCAGCAGGTAGGGGCTGGCGTCGCAGACCTCGGCCACGCCGACACGACCGGAGTGGACATCTGCGAGCAGCGCGCGACGCTGCAACGCATAGTCGACGACCTGTCGCTGGGTGAGCACCCGACCAGGGTACGCGCGGGGTCCACCCCGGCATCCGGAACCGCCTCCGGAGATCGCCGCCCGCCTAGTGATCATGGCCTCGACACTGCACACAGATGTATCGCCCCGATATAGTCGAATCACCGATCGGCCGGAGGACAGCGGGGTCGTCCGGCGGGACGGGAGGAGGCAGGGCACGATGCTCGAGTTCGCGATCCTGGGCCTGCTCTTCGAGGCCCCGATCCACGGTTACGAACTGCGCAAGCAGCTGGGCCTTCGGCTCGGCGGCTTCCGCGTCTTCTCCTACGGCTCGCTCTATCCGGCGCTCCGCAGGCTCACCCGGGCCGGGCTCATCATCGAGGACCCGGACCGTTCCACCGGCCCCGACGCGACCGGGGCCGGCGGCTGGTCCAAGCGGGCCCGCCGCGTCTACCGGATCACCGCCGAGGGCAAGGAGCGCTTCGCCGCGCTGCTCTCCGAGGCCGGTCCGCAGACCTGGGACGACGAGAGCTTCGGCGTGCACCTGGCCTTCTTCTCCCGCACCCCCGCCGAGACCCGCATGCGGATCCTCGAGGGACGGCGGCGGACGGTCGAGGAACGCCGGGAGGGCATGCGTTCCGCCCTGGCCAGGGCGGGCGAGCAGATCGACCGCTACACCCGGGAGCTCCATCAGCTCGGGCTCGACACCACCGAACGCGAGGTCCGGTGGCTCAACGAGCTGATCGCGAGCGAGGGGCAGCAGGATCCCGGCGACGGCGCCGGAACAGATCACGACCAGGATCCACGAGAGAAGGAGAGCCCGCATGAGTGAGGTGCGAGTCGCCGTCGTCGGCGTCGGCAACTGTGCGGCGTCGCTGGTCCAGGGCGTCCAGTACTACGCGGACGCCGACCCGGCCGCCCGAGTCCCCGGCCTGATGCACGTGGACTTCGGGGGCTACCACGTCCGCGACGTCACGTTCGTCGCCGCGTTCGACGTGGACGCCAAGAAGGTCGGGCGTGACCTCTCGGAGGCCATCGGGGCCAGCGAGAACAACACGATCAAGATCGCGGACGTGCCACCGATGGGCGTCCCGGTGCAGCGCGGGCACACCCTCGACGGGCTGGGCCGCTTCTACCGCGAGACGATCACCGAGTCCGACGAGGAGCCGGTGGACGTCGTGGCGGTGCTGCGCGAGACGAAGGCGGACGTGCTCGTCTCCTACCTCCCGGTGGGCAGCGAGGCCGCGGACCGCTTCTACGCGCAGGCGGCCATCGACGCGAAGGTCGCGTTCGTCAACGCGCTCCCCGTGTTCATCGCCTCGGACCCGGTGTGGGCGCAGAAGTTCCGCGACGCCGGTGTCCCCATCGTGGGCGACGACATCAAGTCCCAGGTCGGTGCCACGATCACGCACCGCGTGCTGGCGAAGCTCTTCGAGGACCGCGGCGTGCAGCTGGACCGCACGATGCAGCTCAACGTGGGCGGGAACATGGACTTCCTGAACATGAAGGAGCTCGAGCGCCTCGAGTCCAAGAAGGTCTCCAAGACCCAGTCGGTGACCTCGCAGGTCGACCGGGACATGGGCAAGGACAACGTGCACATCGGCCCGTCGGACTACGTGGCCTGGCTCGACGACCGCAAGTGGGCCTACGTCCGCCTCGAGGGCCGTGCCTTCGGTGACGTCCCGCTGAACCTGGAGTACAAGCTCGAGGTCTGGGACTCCCCGAACTCCGCCGGCATCATCATCGACGCCGTGCGCGCCGCGAAGATCGCGAAGGACCGCGGCATCGGCGGGCCGATCCTCTCCGCGTCGAGCTACTTCATGAAGTCCCCGCCCGAGCAGTACGGGGACGACGTCGCGCGGGACGCCGTGGAGGCGTTCATCCGCGGCGAGCGGCAGGACTGACCTCCCCCGCACCCTGATCCACCCGGCGGCCCCGGCCGCGACGCTCCTGGTGAGCGCCGCGGTACGGGGCCGCCGTCGTTGGGCGGACACTTTCCCTTCAGGACCGGAAATATTCGTGACGCTTCCGGACCGGAAATGTTTTCACTCGCCCAGAGTAATTACGGGCAGATAACGGGGACACCAGTCACGTGCGCGACCTGCAACGATGTCGTTGACGGTCGAAGGAGTGGCGCACAGCGCTGTAATTACTCCGGACGAGCACATTTCTCGTGAGCACGCTCACCCAAATTGGGTTGGCTTTCTGAGACCTTCGTCATGGCAAAACCTCGTAATAGGTTCGTAATTTGCATAACGGCCACGAACACCAGCGCTCACCCGGAGTGCCGGGTTCGGGGTCACCGTCCGAACGGGCGGGGCGCGGCTCGGCCGAGGGCTCCCTCACCAATGGCCGCAGTGTCCAGACGCCCCGCTGTCGCGACCGCCGGTTCTCCCCCGAACCGGCGCGCTCCAGTCCACGTTCGACGGTGCTACCTACAAGGAAACCCGCGTGTCGTCTCTTCGACCTGCACTGGCGCTCCGCACCGCCACCGTCGCCGCGCTGACCACCGCTACCGCCGCCCTCTTCACCCTGGTCCCGGCCACCGCCGCGACCGCCCCCGCTGTGTCGGCCACCCCCGCCGTCACCACCACCCCCGTCTCGGACGCCCCCGTCCGCAACGTCGCCAGCTCCTCCGTCGCCTTCGCCACGCCGGCCGCGGCGGTCGCTGCCGCGCAGACCGGTGCCTCGCCGGCGGCGTCCCGGGCCTCCGCGGTCCAGAAGGCCCTGGGCAAGGTGGGCGCCCCCTACCGCTGGGGCGCCTCCGGTCCGTCGGCCTTCGACTGCTCGGGCCTCACGTCGTGGGCCTTCAAGCAGGCCGGCGTCTCGCTGCCGCGCACGAGCCGGGCGCAGTCCGCGGTCGGCACGCCCGTCTCCAAGGCGAACCTGCAGCCCGGGGACCTGGTGTTCTTCTACAAGCCGGTCAGCCACGTGGCCATCTACGTCGGCAACGGCAAGGTCGTGCACGCGAGCACGAGCGGGCAGCCGGTGAAGATCGGCAACCTGAACGCGATGCCGTTCAACAGCGCCCGCCGCGTCTGACGCCGAGCACCCCCCGCGAGTCGCCTCATGGAGCCACAACGCGGGTTCCGGGGCCTCGTGAGCGCGTTGTGGCTCCATGACGCGGGTCCCGGGCGTGAGCGTTAGCGTCTGTGGGCGTGAACGATCCTCGTCCGCTCGCCCTCGTCACCGGCGCCTCCCGGGGCATCGGGGCCGCCGTCGCCCGCGCCCTCGCGCCGACCCACGACCTGCTGCTCGGGGGCCGCGACGCCGCCGCGCTGGAGAAGCTGGCCGCCGAGCTGCCCGGGTCCCGCCCCTGGGCCGTCGAGCTCACCGATCCGGAGGCGACGGCCGCCGCCGTCCAGGGCATCGACCGCCTGGACGTGCTCGTGCACTCCGCAGGTGTCGGCATGCTGGGCACCATCGCGGAGACGCCGCCCGAGACCTGGCGGCGACAGTTCGACGTCAACGTCGTGGCGGTCGCCGAGCTCACCCGGCTGCTGCTGCCCGCGCTCCGGGCCACCGGCGGCGACGTCGTGCTGGTCAACTCGGGGTCCGGGCTCGCGGCCCGCGCGGGCTGGGGCTCCTACGCCGCCAGCAAGTTCGCGCTCCGTGCCTTCGGTGACGCCCTGCGGGCCGAGGAGCCCGCGTTGCGGGTGATCTCCGTGCATCCCGGGCGGGTGGACACCGACATGCAGCGCGGCGTCGTCGCGCACGAGGGCGGTGAGTACGACGGCGCGAGGTTCCTGCGTCCCGAGTCCGTGGCCGCCGCGGTGCTCGCCGGCGTCACCGCCTCGCCGGACGCCCACCTGACCGAGATCGTCGTGCGGCCCAGAGCTGACCTGCGGGGCTAGCATTCCGCGCATGCTGGATCCGGAGCGGGTGAACCTCGAGGAACTCGGCACGGCGCTCGACGACCGGACACCCGAGACGAGCTGGTGGATCCACCCGGGGACCGGGGAGGTCGTGCCGCACGTCCCCGTGGAGTACAGCGGCGTCGACGAGTCCGAGGACGACCTGGAGGATGCCGGCTGGGCCCGCATCGAGCCCACCGAGGGCCGCGAGGGCTACCGGGACATGGCGGACTTCACCGCCGGCGTGCAGCACCGCCGGGCCGCCGAGCTGCTGGACCGGGCCATCAACGGACGCGGGGCGTTCCGCCGGTTCAAGAACACCCTCTTCGAGTTCCCCGAGGTCAGGGACCAGTGGTACCGCTTCCGGGACGCCCGTTCGCGGCGCCGGGCGCTGGACTGGCTGGCCGAGGCCGGCCTCGTCGAGCCGGAGGCCGCCGAGCGCGCGGCGGCGCGCTATCCGGATCCCTCCCCGCAGAACGAGGACGTGCCCGCGGTCGTCGCGGCGGACCTCGCCTCGCTCTACGGGCCGCGCCTGCGGCAGGTCCTGCTGTTCGGCTCCTGGGCGAGCGGGGAGGGGTCCGTCGAGTCGGACCTGGACCTGCTCGTCGTGCTCGACGAGCTGGAGTCGCCCTGGGCCGAGCTGCGCCGGATGGACGCGGTGCTCTGGCCGCACACCGAGCGCTCCGGGATCACGCTGACGGCGCTGCCGGTGAGCCAGGACGCGATGTCGCAGCCGAGCGAGCCCTGGCTCGTCCGGGCGAAGGCCGAGTCGGTGCGACTGCGATGAACAGGCAGCCGGGATGAACAGGCGAATGGGATGAGCGAACCGCAACCGGCACCCCGGCCACCGGCCGACCTGCTCGCCCTGCCCCGGCCGGGGATCGCCCGCGCCCGTCAGGAGCTCGGCGCGGCGCGGCTGCTGCGTGACGGCGGCTACCCCGCCCAGGCCGTGTCCCGCGCCTTCCACGCCGCCGGTTTCGCGGCGGAGGCGGCGCTGGGTGCGCTCGGCGAGACCCGGGACCGGCCGTCGGACGTCGTGTCCGCGTTCGTCCGCCGGGTCGTGCGCGAACGGGCCATGGACCCGATGAGCGGACGGCTGCTCCGCTCGCTCTTCAACCGCGCGGTGCTCGCGGACCGGACCTTCCTCGCCGTCCCGGGCGACGAGGCGGACGCTGCGCTCGCGGACGCCGAACGCGTCGTCGCCACGGTCGGCGAGTGGCTCGACGACCCCGCCCGGAGCACGCCGGCCGACGGCGGGGCGACCCGCCTCCCCGCCCGGCCCGCCCGGCGGCCGCGGACTACTTGACGACGTTCACCAGGCGGCCCGGGACCACGATCACCTTGCGTGGCGCCGCCCCGTCGAGCGCGGCGACGATCTTCTCGTCCGCCAACGCCGCCGCCTCCACCTCCGCGACCGTGCTGTCCGCCGGCACGACCACCCGGGAGCGGACCTTGCCGTTGACCTGGATCGGGTACTCGACGGTGTCCGCCACCAGGTACTTCTCGTCCGCGACGGGGAAGTCGGCGTAGGCCAGCGAGCCCTCGTGGCCCAGGATCGACCACAGCTCCTCGGCGATGTGCGGGGTCAGCGGCGCCATCATCAGCACCAGCGGCTCCGCCACCGAGCGCGGCACCCCGACGGACGCGTACGTCTTGGTCAGGTGGTTGTTCAGCTCGATCAGCTTCGCCGCGGCCGTGTTGTAGTGCAGCGCCGGGTAGTCCTCGCGGACGCCGGCGATCGCCTTGTGCAGGGCGCGCAGGGTGTCGTCGTCCGGCACCGCGTCCGTGACCCGGGAGCGGCCCGTCTCCTCGTCCACCAGGTTGCGCCACACCCGCTGCAGGAACCGCTGCGGGCCGACGACGTCCCGGGTCGACCAGGGGCGGGAGGCCTCCATCGGGCCCGTGTACATCTCGTAGAGCCGGAAGGTGTCCGCGCCGTAGCGCTCGCTCATCTCGTCCGGCGTGACGACGTTCTTGAGCGACTTGCCCATCTTCCCGTACTCACGGTCGACGGGCTGGCCGTTCCACGTGAAACCGCCGTCCCCGTCCTCCACGACCTCCTCCGCCGGGACGTAGGTCCCGCGGGCGTCGGTGTAGGCGAACGCCTGGATGTAGCCCTGGTTGAACAGCTTGCGGAAGGGCTCCTCGCTGGTCACGTGGCCGAGGTCGAACAGGACCTTGTGCCAGAAGCGCGAGTACAGCAGGTGCAGCACCGCGTGCTCCACGCCGCCGACGTACAGGTCGACGCCGCCGGGGTCGTCCGGCCCGCGCCGCAGGTCCTTGCCGACCCAGTACTTCTCGGCCTCCTCGGAGACGAACCGCTCGGTGTTCGTCGGGTCCAGGTAGCGCAGGTAGTACCAGCACGAACCCGCCCACTGGGGCATCGTGTTCGTCTCGCGCGTGTAGTCCTCGAACCCCCTGTCCCCGTTGGCCGAGCCCAGGTCCAGCTCGACGTTCACCCAGTCGTGCGCGCGGGACAGCGGCGGCTCGGGCTCGGTGTTCGCGTCGTCCGGGTCGTAGGTCTTGGGGGAGTAGTCGTCGACGTCCGGCAGCAGGACCGGCAGCTGGTCCTCGGGCAGCGCGACGGGGCCGTGCTCGTCCCACACGATCGGGAACGGCTCGCCCCAGTAGCGCTGCCGGGAGAACAGCCAGTCCCGCAGCTTGTACTGGACGACGCCCTCGCCGGTGCCCTGCGCGGCCAGCCAGTCGATGATCGTGCGCTTCGCGTCCGTGACGCCGAGCCCGTTCAGGCTGATGTCGTCGTTCGCCGAGTTGATCGCCGGGCCGTCCCCGGTGAACGCCTCGCCGTCCCAGCCCTCGCCGGGGTCGACGGTGCGCACGATCGGCAGCCCGAAGGCCGTCGCGAAGTCCCAGTCCCGCTGGTCCTGGGCGGGGACGGCCATGATCGCGCCGGTGCCGTAGCCCATCAGCACGTAGTCCGCGACGAACACCGGGACGGACTCGCCGTTGACCGGGTTCACGGCGTACGCGCCCGTGAAGATGCCGGTCTTGTCCTTGTTCTCCTGGCGGTCGAGCTCGGACTTGCGGCCGGCCTGGTCGCGGTAGGCGGCCACGGCCTCCCCGGGGGTGGCGGCACCGCCGGTCCAGCGCTCGTCCGTGCCGGCGGGCCAGGCGGCCGGGGCCAGCGCGTCGACCAGCGGGTGCTCCGGCGCCAGCACCATGTAGGTCGCGCCGAACAGCGTGTCCGGGCGGGTGGTGAAGACCTCGATGCTCGCGGGGCCGCTCGCGAACCGGACCCTGGCGCCCTCGGAGCGGCCGATCCAGTTGCGCTGCATGGCCTTCACCGAGTCCGGCCAGTCCACCCGGTCCAGGTCGGACGCCAGCCGGTCCGCGTACGCGGTGATCCGCATCTTCCACTGCTTGAGGCTGCGGCGGAACACGGGGAAGTTGCCCCGCTCGCTCCGGCCGTCCGCGGTGACCTCCTCGTTGGCCAGCACCGTGCCCAGTCCGGGGCACCAGTTCACCGGCGCCTCGGAGATGTAGGCCAGGCGGTACCCGTCGATCACGGCGCGCCGCTCGGCCTCGGACAGCGCGGACCAGTCACGCCCGTCCGGGGTGGCGCGGGTGCCGGCGGCGAACTCCGCCGCCAGCTCGGCGATCGGCCGGGCGCGCGCGGCGTCCGTGTCGTACCAGGCGTTGAAGATCTGCAGGAAGATCCACTGCGTCCACCGGTAGAACTCGACGTCCGTGGTCGCGACGGAGCGCCGGTCGTCGTGGGCCAGGCCCAGCTGGCGCAGCTGCTCCTTGTACCGGGTGATGTTGGCCTCGGTGGTGGTGCGCGGGTGCGTGCCCGTCTGCACCGCGTACTGCTCGGCGGGCAGGCCGAACGCGTCGAAGCCCATCGCGTGCAGCACGTTGCGGCCGTTCATCCGCAGGTAGCGGCCCAGCACGTCGGTGCCGATGAAGCCCAGCGGGTGCCCGACGTGCAGTCCCGCGCCCGAGGGGTACGGGAACATGTCCAGCAGGTAGACCTTCTCGCGCTCGGAGCCCGGCTCGCCGGGGTTGGGCGCGTGGAACGTGCCCTCGGCCTCCCAGCGGTCCTGCCACTTGCGTTCGATGCTCGCAGCCAGGTTCGCGCCGTACCGGAACGGCGGAGCGGCGGGGGCGCCCGCTCCGCTGTCCGCCTGACCGGCGATGGTGGTCTCCGTGGTCATGTCCCGCTCACCTCGTGAAAGAACCGTGACGACCCGCCGGTGACGACGGATCGGGCTGTGACACAACTGACCCCTCCGGCCGAGGGCACTGGAGGGGTCGCCGCGCCGGGGGATGCTCAGCTCGACGCGGCGCCGAGAAGGCCGGTCCGACGGGTCGCCTGCACACCCTCAGGGTAACGCCGCTGGCCGCGGGCCTGCGACGGGGTTGACGGCGGACGACGTCTAACCTGGTGTCGTGCCGCAGACCCTCCGCCTCGTGCTCGGCGTGCTGTTCGTCCTCGTCGGTGTCGCCCTGCTCGCCGTCGCCGTGCTCGGCGGGTGTTCGCGGCTGCGACGCAACCGGTACGCGGGCGTGCACACCGCGGCCACGATGGCGTCGGAACGCACGTTCGCGCTGGCCAACCGGGTCGCCGCCCCGCTCCTGGGCGCCGCGGGGGCCGTGCTCGTCGTCGCCGCGGCCGTGCTGCTCGCCGCCCCCGCCGCCGAGCTCGCCTGGATCGTCACCGTGGTCGGCGGCATCGGCGCGGTCCTGCTCGCCGGGGCCGGCGGCACGCTGGGGGACCGGGCCGCGGCCCGGCTCGCGGCCACCGAGCAGCCGGAGTTCGCGTGCGCCGGGGCCTGCGCTGGCTGCTCCCTCGTCGAGGGCTGCCGGCCGAACCCGTGACGCAGGCGGGTCACCAGCCCCAGGAACCGGGGCCTCCCTTGAACGGCCCCACGATCTCGTCGGTGACCCAGCCCCCGTAGAAGCCGCCGGGCTGGGGGACGACCTTCTCGGCGCCGAGGGTGATCTCGTCGAACGGGCCCGCGTACAGCGCGACCCGGTCCGTCACCTCCGGGTAGCGGCGGTCCGGCGTCGGGTACCACCAACCGATCGCCTCCAGCGGCGGCGCGCCGGGCACCACGACGTCGACGTACCGGGCGACGCCCTTCCACTCGCAGAAGGTCTCGCGCTCGACCGGGCGCAGCACGCCCTCGGTGAAGGCGGTGCGGGGCAGGTAGTAGGTCGGCGGGTGGCTGGTCTCGAGCACGCGGACCAGGTCGTCGGTGTCCACGACGACCGTGCCGCGGTGGGTGACGACTGCGCGACGGGTGATCCGCTCGGCCCGCGGCGGGCGGGGGTAGTCCCACACGGACTCCTGGCCGGGGCCCGGGACCTGCGGGGTGGGGCGTGGCATGTGACCTCCGTGCGTCGGGCTCCCGAGTGTCGGCGGCCCAGTGTCGGCCGCGCACCACCCGGGCGCGCGCCGAACTCTCGTCCACACGTTCGTCTTGGACGATCGTATGAACGGGACGGGCGTCAGAACGCGGACCCGACCTGGTAGTCCCCGTCGGCATCGAGGATCGTGACCGGCACGCTCAGCCGCAGCCCGTCCCCCGTCACGTCGCAGAACACCACGAGATTGCGGTCTGCCGGGACGCCCTGCGGGCAGACGACCCGGGCGCCGGCCGCGGCGTCCCTCGTGGCCGGATCCGCGGCGACCACCTCCCGCACGTCCCGCTCGACGGCGGCCGAGTCCAGCACCCGGCGTGGAGCCGCGGTGGCCGTGCCGGTGACGGGGTGCGTGCACCCCACGAGGAGCAGGGGCAGGGCGAGCACCACGGACCTGCGCGCACCCGACATGGGGCTCCTCCCGCCGGCGGACCGCTCCAGGGTCCCCGCCGACAGGCCGTCGCGGAAGGCCTCGGCCGAGGCCCGCCGTCAGTTCAGGCCGATCTCCGCGGGGAACGTCGCCAGCAGCGCCAGCGGTACCCCCTGGCGGCGCAGGACGCGGCCCCACAGGTCCGAGTGCCGGCCGGTGAGCACGTCGTCCGGCAGGCCCGGGACGACGATCCAGTCCCCGCGCGCGATCTCCCCGGCGAGCTGCCCGGAGTCCCAGCCGGAATAGCCGGCGAACACCCGCAGCCCGCGCAGCCGGGGCGCGATCCGGCGCACGTCGCCGTCCAGGTCCACGAGCACCACCGGCCCGCGGACGACGACGACCCCGTCCAGCCCCTCCGCGTCCTGCCCGGTGCGCAGCGCGGCCAGGCACAGGGCGGTCGTCCCGTCGACGGGGCCCCCGGTGAACACCGTCCGGGGCTCCGACGCGGCGGATCCCCAGGCCGGGAGCACGTCCCGGACCTCGGCGTCCCCCGGTCGGTTGAGCACCACGCCCAGGCTGCCCTGCGCCCGATGCTCGACCACGTACACGACGGTGCGCGCGAAGTTGGGGTCCGTCAGACCCGGGGCGGCCACGAGCAAGGTGCCCGGACCGACAGGGGTGGAGGCCCCGGGGCCGGTGCGGTCGTCCCTCACGTGGTCCATCGTCGCACCCTCGCCGGCGCAGTAACCTCCCACCCGTGTCAGTTCCTCGCACCACCTCACCGGAGAGTGACGAGGGCGTCACTTCCTGCGATGAACGGGTTCGGAAGCTCGGGATCGCCGGGCTCCTGCGCAGCCCCGGTTTCGCCAGGTTGATGGCCGTCCGGCTGCCCGCGCAGTGGGGCGACGGCATGTTCCAGGCCGCGCTCGGCGGTGCGGTCCTGTTCAACCCGGAACGGCAGGCGGACCCGATGGCCGTCGCCGCCGGGCTCGCGGTGATGCTCCTGCCGTACTCCGCGCTCGGCCCCTTCGCCGGGGCGCTCCTGGACCGCTGGGACCGCCGGCGGGTCCTGTTCGTCGCGAACCTGCTGCGGGTGGTGCTGATCGGCATCGTCGCGGTGGCGGTGGGCGCCGGGGTCGCGGGGGCACCGCTCTACCTCGGGGCGCTCGCCGTCATGGGGGTGAACCGGTTCGTGCTGTCCGGGCTGTCCGCGGCGCTGCCGCACGTCGTGCTGCGCCGGCACCTGGTCGAGGCGAACGTCCTGGCCGTCACCGTCGGGGCCGGGGTCGCGGCGCTGGGCGGGGCGTCGGCCGTCGGGATCCGGATGCTGGCCGGGGCAGGGAATGCCGGGTCGGCGATCACGACGGCCCTGGCCGCGGCCGGCCCGCTGGTCGCCGGGCTCGTCGCGGCGACCTTCGGCCGGAAGGTCCTCGGACCGGACTCGCGCGACGAGCCGGACCGGGCACTCACGGCCGTCGCGCACGGGTTCGTGGACGGCGCGCGGGCGGTCTTCCGGACGCCCACCGTCGCCGCCACCTTCCTCGCCCTCGCCGCGCACCGGCTCGCGTTCGGCGTGAGCACGCTGGTGTCCCTGCTGCTGTTCCGCTACGCCTTCACGGGCTCGGGGCTGCTGCACGGCGGCATGGCGGGGCTGGGCGAGGCCGTGGTCGCCGCCGCGGCCGGGATGGGCGTGGCCGCGCTGCTGACGCCGTTCCTGGTGCACCGGATCGGCCGGCCGCGGACCGTGCGGGTGGCGCTGCTCGTCGCCGCCGTGGCGATGGTCGTCGTGGCGCTGACGTTGTCCCCGCCGAGCGTGCTCGCAGGCGCGTTCGTGCTGAGCACCGCGGGACAGATGGTGAAGCTGTGCGCGGACGCCGGCGTGCAGAGCGAGACCGACGACGCGGTGCGTGGCCGGGTGTTCGCGCTCTACGACGGCGTCTTCAACGTCTGCTACGTCCTGGCCGTCACGGTGGCGGCGCTGCTCAGCCCGCCGGACGGGACGGCCCCGCTGCTGCTGGGTTCCGCGGCGGCGGTCTACCTGGTGGGCCTGCTGGCCCACGACCGGCTGCTCCGCCGCCGCGGCTGACCGGCTACTCCGCCGGGACGTTCTCCGCGGCCCAGGTCCGCAGCTCGCGCTCGGCCTCGGCCCGGCCCAGCGGGCCGCGCTCCATCCGCAGGCCCAGCAGGTGCTTGTACGCCTTGCCGACCAGCGGCCCCGGCTTCATGCCGAGGATCTCCATGATGGCGTTGCCGTCGAGGTCCGGGCGGATCGCGTCGAGCTCCTCCTGCTTGCGCAGCTCGCTGATCCGGTCCTCGAGCGAGTCGTACGAGCGCTGCAGGGCGGCGGCCCGGCGCTTGTTCCGCGTCGTGCAGTCCGAGCGGACGAGCCGGTGCAGGCGCTCGAGCAGCGGGCCCGCGTCGGTGACGTAGCGGCGCACCGCCGAGTCCGTCCACTCGCCCTTGCCGTAGCCGTGGAACCGCAGGTGCAGGTAGACGAGCTGGGCCACCTCGTCGATCAGGTGCTTGGGGTAGCGCAGCTCCCGCAGCCGCTTGCGCACCATCTTCGCGCCGACCACCTCGTGGTGGTGGAAGCTCACCCGGCCGTCCGGCTCCTTGCGCCGGGTCGGCGGCTTGCCGACGTCGTGCAGCAGCGCGGCGAGGCGCAGCACGAGGTCCGGGCCGTCGGTCTCCCGGTCGATCGCCTGCTCCATGACCACGAGCGAATGCGTGTAGACGTCCTTGTGCTGCATGTGCTCGTCGATCGCGAGCCGCATCGCGGGCACCTCGGGCACCACGAACTCGGCCAGCCCGGTGTCCACGAGCAGCTCGATGCCCCGCCGCGGGAACTCCCCGAGCAGCAGCTTGCTGAACTCCGCCTGCACCCGCTCGCGGGTGATCCGGGCGAGCTCGCCGGCCATCGCGGTCATCGCCGAGACGACCCGCTCCGACGGCGTGAACCCCAGCTGCGAGACGAACCGCGCGGCGCGGAGCATGCGCAGCGGGTCGTCCGCGAAGGAGTCCTCCGGGGCGGCCGGGGTGTCCAGGACGCCTGCGGACAGGGCCGCGACCCCGCCGTGCGGGTCCACGAAGCGCCGCTCGCCCAGCTCGACGGCCATGGCGTTGACGCTGAAGTCCCGGCGGACGAGGTCGTCGTCGATGGAGTCCCCGAACCGCACGACGGGGTTGCGACTCACCCGGTCGTACGCGTCCGCGCGGAAGGTCGTGATCTCGACGACGTGGTCGTGGCGGCGCGCGCCGACCGTGCCGAACTCGATGCCGGTGTCCCAGATCGCGTCCGCCCAGCCGGAGAGCAGCCGCAGCACGACGTCCGGGCGCGCGTCCGTGGTGAAGTCCAGGTCGTTGCTGCCGCGGCGCAGCAGCGCGTCCCGCACGCTGCCGCCGACGAGGTAGAGCCGGTGGCCGGCCCCGGCGAACCGGGACGCGAGGTCCTCGGCGACCGCGGGGATGTCGAGCAGCTCCACGAGTGCATTCTCCTGGGCCCGGTGCAGTGCAGCCGGTTCGGGCAGAGCGGCAGGTACGGACGGGGTACCCCGATCGAGGGCACCGTCGGCGGGGTGGGCCGCGACGGCGGTTCCCGGGATCACGAGCGGAGAAGACACGGCGGGCCAGTGTAGGCGCCGCCCCGGACGTCCGGCGCACCCATACTTCTCCCGGGGGCTCACCGGCCGTCGACGTGCCCCGTGCCTGGCGGAAAGCCCCGAACGGCGGGGACGTGACGGAGGCCGGCGAGCGAGTTGACCACCGGCGACCTGCTCCCTCGTTACCATCGCCACATGTCCTCTTCCCGCGGTCGCTCCGGAGGGCGCCGCGCGGGCCGTCCCGCGGACCGGCGTCGCCGGCTGCGGACCGTGGACGAGACGTCCGCCGGGGGACTGGTCGTCGACCAGGAGCACGGCACGGCCGCGGTGATCGGCCGGTTGGACCGCCGCGGCCGGCTGCTCTGGTCGTTGCCGAAGGGGCACATCGAGGCCGGTGAGACCGCGGAACAGGCGGCGGTGCGCGAGGTCGAGGAGGAGACCGGCATCATCGGGCGGGTGGTCGCACCCCTGGGCACCATCGACTTCTGGTTCATCGCCGAGGACCGCCGCGTACACAAGACCGTGCACCACTTCCTCATGCGCGCCCTCGGCGGCGAGCTGTGCGACGACGACGTGGAGGTCTCCGAGGTCGCCTGGGTACCGCTGGGCGAGCTGGAGTCCCGGCTCGCCTACGCCGACGAGCGGCGGTTGATCCGCCGGGCCACGGAGCTGCTGGAGGAGACCGCGTGAGAGGGGCCGCGGCCGCGGCCGTGCTCGTCCTGCTCCTGCTCACCGGGATGGCCGGCAGCGCGTCCGGCGCGGTCCCGGCCGCCCCGCCCCGGAACCCGGCCGCGGGCCCGCTGCAGCTCACGCTGAACCAGCTCGCGCCCGGCCTCGTCACGTCGGACGGGCCGGCCGAGCTCACCGTCACCGGCACCCTGACGAACACCAGCACGACCGCGGTCGACGGGATCGGCCTGCGGATCCAGCGCGGGGACGCGCTGACCGCCGAGGGCCAGGTCCGCGACGCGCTGGAGGGCAGCGCCGCCGTCGACGCCGTCACCCCGACCTTCACGGACCTGCCGGACGCACTGGCCCCCGGCGGCTCCGTCCCGGTGCGGATCACGCTCCCGTTCACCGGCCCGCCGACGACGAGCCTCGCGTTGACCCGGCCGGGCGTCTACCCGCTGCTGGTCAACGTCAACGGCGCGCAGGACGGGGTCCGCGCACGGCTCGCCGCGGTGCGGACCCTGCTCGCCGTGCAGTCGCTGCCGGGCAGCGGCCCCCCGCCCGTCGACGGTGCCGCGACGCCGTTCACGATGCTGTACCCGATCGCGGACGTGCCGCACCGGCTGCCGGTGGTCCCGAGTGAGCAGACCACGCTGACCGACGACGACCTCGCCGCCTCCTTCGCCCCCGGTGGCCGCCTCGACGGCCTGGTGTCCACCCTGGCCTCGCGAGCTCCGGCCGGGACGCCGCTGCGGGCCGCGATGTGCGTCGCCGTCGATCCGGAGCTCGTGGAGACCGCGGCCGCGATGCGCGACGGGTACGTCGTGCGCACGCCGTCCGGGACGATCCCCGGCGCAGGTGCCCAGGCCGCGGGTCGCTGGGTCGACCGGCTCTCCACCGTGCTGCGCGGCAGCTGCGTGCTCGCCCTTCCGCAGGACGACGCGGACCTCGTCTCGCTGGTCCGCAACGGCGCCCCGGACCTCGCCTCGCGCGCCGTCGACGACGGCCGCGCCACCGCCGCGGCCACCCTCGGGACCCCGGTCCTCGCGGACACCCTCTGGCCCGCCGACGGCCTGGTCGACGACGCGACGTTGGGCCGGGTCGGGATCGCGCAGGACAGCTCGTCGGCGGTGCTGCTGTCCGCGGACGGGATCGCGCAGGGGCGGGCCACCCGGACCTCCGGCGTGGTGGCGCTGGAACCGCCCACCGGGGCCCCGGCGAACACTGCGGTCACCGCCGTGATCACGGACCCGCTGCTCACCGAGGCGGCCGCGGGGACGACGGACCCGGGGACCGGTGCCGGCAACACCGGCGCACCGAGCACGTCGCTCTCCGGCAGCGAAGGGCCGCTCTCGACCCAGGACGCCGTCGGGGCCCTGGCCTTCCGTGCCCGCGCCGCCGCCGCGGCCGCCCCGGGGAGCGCGGACCGGCAGGGGCCGCTCGTGCTCGCCCCGCCGCACCGCTGGCAGGCGGACGGGTCCGGCGCCGACGCCCTGCTCGCGGCGGCCGCCCGGCTGTTGCAGGACGGCCTGCTGGCGCCCCGCGCGCTCGGGGCGTCCGTCTCCGCGGGACCCACGCCCGGCGCCACGCCGACGGCCGTGGCGTACCCGGTGCGGGCCAGCACCGCGGAGATCCCCGCCTCGGTCGTCGAGGGCCTGGTCGCGGACCGGGACGCCGTCGAACGCCTGCGGGCCGCCTCGACCTACGAGCCGGGCGTCGGCGCGGACCCGACGGAGGTCTTCGACCCGCTGCTGCGCGGCCTGCTGCGGGGTGCCTCGTCCGCCTGGCGCGGCGACCCGGGCGCTGCGGCCGCCGCCGCGGCGGCAGTGGGCACCCGCATCTCCGAGCTCGTCGGCTCGGTCCGGGTCCTCGAGCCGCCGGGCCCCTACTCGCTCGGCACCCGGGACGCGCCGATCCTGCTCACCGTGGCGAACGGGCTGCCCGTGACCATGACGGTGCAGGTCGAGCTGGCGAGCGTCGGCGGCGGCCTGCGGGTCTCGACCATCCCGGTGCAGCGCGTTCCGCCGCTGGGCCGCGTCCAGGTGCGGGTCGACGCCGAGGTGACCCGGTCGGGCACCTTCCCCGTCGAGGCGGCGGTCCGGACCCCGGACGGCGGCACGCTGGGCCCGCCGACCCGGCTGCAGGTCCGGTCCACGGTCTACGGCGTGGTGACGGTCTGGCTCACCGTGGTCGCGGGCGTGGCTCTGGTGATCCTGGCCGGATTCCGGATCGTGCGGCGCATCCGTTCCGGGGACGGCGGCGCGCCAGGCGCAGGCGTCCCGCCGCCCGGCCGCGGGCCCGACGACGCTCCGACCGGCGAGATCGCCGGGGTGACGGGTGCCGGGAGCACCGGGCCCACCGGGCCCACGGGGCCGCCCGTCCGGCCGCCACGGCCCGCACGCGACAGCCGGCCGCCGGACGACGAGCCGGGACGCGCACCCCGGGGACCTGGGTCCGGGGGAGACCCGACCGGGCCCACGGTTCCGCTGCGGCGGCCACCCTCGCGTCATTAGAGCCGCGCGCCGGCGGAACGGGCCCCGGCTCGCCGGGGCCCGAATCCTCGTCGCGGACACGTCACCTGACGTAGGCTGGGCCCGGCACACGACGACGGACCGGAAGGTCGCGGGGGGAGGTCGACGCCGGTGAGCGGGCAGACGGGACCGCGGCCCGCCGCAGGTGGAGACCGCCCTGCGGTGCGTGGCGACGCCGCAGGTGTCCGTACCGCCGAGGAGCCGATCGTGCCCGCGCAGCAGAGTCCCTCCGAGCCGGTCCGGCCGCCGAACGGGCTCCGTGCCCCCGATCCCGCCGCCACCTCCGCCGGCGACGTCATCGCCGAGCGCTACGCCCTGCGGGCCCGCGTCGGCGCGGACCTGCGCGCGGGAGCGGAGTTCTGGCGGGCCGAGGACACCGTTCTGCAGCGGGACGTCGCGGTCACCGTGCTGCGTCGGCTGCCCGTCGACGGCACACCGGACCCGGACTCGTCCGCCCGGGCCGAGGACATGATCGTGCGGGCGCTGCGGGCGGGCTGTTTCGAGCACGCCGGGTGCGCCCGCCTGCTGGACGTGCTGGCCGCCGGGTCCCGGGGCATGCCCGAGGACGTCCTGGGCGCCGCCGTCACCGAATGGGTCCCGGGCCGCAGCCTGGCCGAGACCGTCGCGGACGGCCTGATCCGGCCCCTGGCCGCGGCCCGGATGGTCGAGCCACTCGCCGCCGCCGCGGAGGACGCGCACGGTCACGGCCTGGTCCTGGGCTGCGACCACCCGCAGCGCATCCGGATCACCCCGGACGGCCGGGCGCAGGTCGCCTTCGTGCTGCCGCGGCCCGGGCTCACCCCCGCGGACGACGTGCGCGGCCTCGGCGCGATCCTCTACACCCTTCTGACCTCGGCGTGGCCGCTGTCCGGTTCGGACGCCGCGCGCGCCGGGCTGGCCGCCGCGGACCGGCCGCACGGCGAGCCGCCCGCCCCGTCGGCCGTCCGCCAGGGCGTGCCCGTCGAGCTGGACGCGGTCTGCACCGGAACCCTCGGCATCGGCGGTGAGACCGCCTCGGGCCGGGTCCACACCGCGGCCGCGGTGCGCGCCATGCTGGACGAGGTCGTCGCGGAGGACGACCGCTCCGCCCTGTTCCCGCCCGTCCACGACGGCACCTCCACCAGCCCGGGTGACGTCTGGCAGGACCGCAGGCGGGACAGCGGGACCAAGGACCCGGACCGCCACCGCAAGCTGCTGGTCGGGCTCGGGGTGCTCGCCGTCGGCGTGCTCGTCGTGCTCGGGTACCTGGGCGTGCAGCTCGGGGCCCTGTTCGGGAACGGCGGGGGCGGGCCGGCAATCGTCGTCGGCGGGTCCGCCACCCCCGGCCAGGACAACCGGGCCGCCCCGCCGACCCCCGGCGTCGCGATCGCGAATCCGCAGGCCAGGGTGTTCGACCCGGTCGGGGACAGCGACAACGCGGCCCGGGTGTCCCGAGCCGTCGACGGCAACCTCACCACCAGCTGGGCCACCGCGGAGTACCGGCAGCCGTTCCCCGCGCTCAAGCCGGGCATCGGGATCATGACGTCGTTCGTGTCCGTCGAGCAGCTCTCCCGGCTGACCGTCCAGTCCCCCAGCGACGGCACCGTCGTCGAGATCCGGTCGGCTCCTTCGGAGAACGCGCAGCTGGGCGAGACGGTGCTGCTCGCGAAGCAGACGCTGAAGTCCGGCAGCACCACGATCTCGCTCGCGGACAGCCAGCCCGTGGAGCACGTCCTGGTCTGGATCACGAAGCTCGGCGGGGGCGGCATCGACAACGTCACCGAGATCGACGAGCTGACCTTCTACCGTGCGGACGTCTGACCCGCGTTCCGTCCGACCCGCATTCACTGTCGCTAACGGCTCCCCGGAACCGCCACGGGGAGCAGGGGCACCGGCCTAGCGTCGCCCCGTGTCCGCACCCACCAGTCCACCTCGGGGCCCCGCGCCCGGCCCGGTGCGGGCGGACCAGGAGCTGCTGGACGCGCATCTCGCCGGGGAGCGGGCGGCGTTCGACGAGCTGGTCCGCCGGCACGGGGACCGGCTCTGGTCCGTCGCGCTGCGGATCCTGCGCGATCCCGAGGACGCGAAGGACGTCCTGCAGGAGGCGGTGGTGTCCGCCTACCGGGGCGCGGCCCGGTTCCGCGGGGACGCGTCGGTGTCGACGTGGCTGCACCGCATCGTCGTCAACAAGTGCCTGGACCTCGTGCGGTCCCGCCGGGTCCGGCCGCCGGCCGCAGCCCGGCCCGCGGCGGACCTCGCGGACCCGCGGGACCTCGCCGCCGGCCTGGTCACCCGGATCACGGTCACGGACGCACTGGCCCTGCTGCCCGTCGAGCAGCGGGTGGCGGTGGTCCTGGTCGACGTCCAGGGTTGCCCGGTGGCCGAGGCCGCGGAGATCCTCGGGATACCGGCCGGGACGGTGAAGAGCCGGTGTGCGCGGGGACGGCGCCGCCTGGCGCCGATCCTGGGCCATCTGTGGGAGGAGGCGCCGTGAGCGACCCGCAGATCGTCCGCAGGGCGCTGGCCGCCACCCGGGCCGAGCTGGCCGCCGAACCGCCCCTGCGGATGCCCAGGGACCTCGCGGGGCGGCTCGCGGAGGAGCTCGACCGGGTCGACCGGGAGGCGGACGGGGTGGCTCGGGCGCCGAGGGCTCCCGCGGCACGACGGCGCCGGCCCGTGGTGCTCACGGCCGCCGCGGCCGCGGTCGCGGTCGCGCTCGCGCTGCCCGTGGCGCAGGGGCCCGCCGATCCGGGGGACGCCGCGCCCGATCTCGCGGGGGCGGTCGCCGCGACACTGGCCGCCCCGCCCAGCGGCCCGTTCACCGACCGCTCCCGGCTCGGCGCGTGCCTGTCAGTCGTCGGCGCGGCCCCGCCGGGACCGGTCGTCGGCACCCGGGAGACTACGATGAACGGCAGGTCAGGGGTTCTCGTCGTCATGACGACAGGGGTTCTGGGGCGGTTCCGGGTGGTCCTCGCCGAGCCCGGATGCGGCCTCGACACTCCCGCCGCCGGCGGTGCCCTGCTCGTCGACTCCGTCCTGGGTGGGTGATCGGACTCACCAGCGGGTGGCCGCGGGCGTGGCACGGGGAATCACCGCTCCTAGGATCACGTTGAGCAGTCTGCGACCGGCGAAAGGACAAAGAACCCGTGACCACCCAGAGCAGCAGCGCCGACCAGGTGCGCAATCTGATCATCATCGGGTCCGGGCCCGCCGGCTACACCGCAGCCGTCTACGCCGCCCGGGCCCAGCTCGAACCGCTCGTGTTCGAGGGGACGCAGTTCGGTGGCGCGCTGATGACCACCACCGAGGTCGAGAACTACCCGGGCTTCACGGACGGGATCATGGGTCCCGACCTGATGGAGCAGATGCGCGGGCAGGCCAAGCGTTTCGGCGCCGAGCTGCGCGCGGAGGACGTCGAAGAGGTGAAGCTCGAGGGCGCGGTCAAGGAGGTCACCGCCAACGGCGTGACCTATCGGGCTCGTGCCGTCGTCCTCGCGATGGGTGCCGCGGCGCGCTACCTGAACATTCCCGGAGAGCAGCAGCTCCTCGGCCGCGGCGTCAGCGCCTGCGCCACCTGTGACGGCTTCTTCTTCCGGGACCAGGACATCACCGTCGTCGGCGGCGGGGACTCCGCGATGGAGGAGGCCACGTTCCTCACCCGCTTCGCGAAGTCCGTCACGATCATCCACCGCCGGGACGACTTCCGTGCCTCGCGCATCATGCTCGAGCGCGCGCAGAACGACCCGAAGATGCGCTGGGAGACGAACAAGGCCGTCACCGAGGTCGTCGGGGACAAGAGCGTGTCCGCACTGAAGCTGAAGGACACGGTCACCGGCGAGGAGTCGACGCTGGACGTCACCGGCATGTTCGTCGCGATCGGCCACGACCCGCGCTCGGAGCTGGTGAAGGGCCAGGTCGAGCTGGACGACGCCGGCTACGTGAAGACCAAGTCGCCCACCACGTACACGAACCTCCCGGGCGTCTTCGCCTGTGGCGACCTCGTGGACCACACCTACCGGCAGGCCGTCACCGCGGCCGGCTCCGGCTGTTCCGCCGCGATCGACGCCGAGCGCTGGCTGGCGGAGGAGCCGATCGACCCCGAGCTCGCCGGCGGCGGGTACGGCTCGTCCTCCCAGGACGTCGCCGCCGTCCTGAGCTGAACTTCGACCTCGCCACACCGATCCGAGGAGATCATCTGATGGGCAAGAACACCGTGGACGTCACCGACGCCTCCTTCGAGGCGGACGTCCTGAAGAGCGACAAGGCCGTCCTGGTCGACTTCTGGGCCACCTGGTGCGGTCCGTGCAAGATGGTCGCCCCGGTCCTCGACGAGATCGCCGGCGAGCACGCCGAGACGCTGACCGTCGCGAAGCTCGACATCGACGCGAACCCGGCCACGGCGCGTGACTACCAGGTCATGTCGATCCCGACGATGATCCTCTTCAAGAACGGCGAGCCGGTGAAGCAGATCGTGGGCGCGAAGCCGAAGGCCGCGCTGCTCTCCGATCTGTCCGACCACCTCGGCTGAGCCGGGAAAACCTCCAGCGTGTCCCGGCCGGCAACGGTCGGGACACGCCCGTGTACGCCCCGCTGTCGCCCGACCGGGAAGGGGCAGGGCACAATGGTCGACGGCCGACGCCGGGAGATCCGGCGGTGACGGTGCGTCGCCGAAAGCGTCCCGGGCACCACGCCGGGGGTGTTCGAGGGGCGCCACGATCGATCGAGCGAGGGGTGCATGCAGCTGCTCCGCCGCGGGGACAGTGGTCCGGCGGTCGTCGAGATCCGGGCGAAGCTGCGGGAGTACGGCCTGTTGGCCCCTCCCGGGCCGGCACCGTCCGAGAACTACTTCGACGACGACGTCGAGCACGCCGTCCAGGCCTTCCAGCAACGCCGGGGGCTGATCACCGACGGCATCGTCGGGCACGCCACCTACCGCGCGTTGCGTGAGGCGAGCTGGAAGCTCGGGGACCGCATGCTCGCGCTGCTGGTCTCCTCCCCGATGAGCGGCGACGACGTCGCCCAGCTCCAGGAACGGCTGCTCGAGCTCGGGTACGACCCGGGCCGCCCGGGCGGCGTGTTCGACGACATGACCGAGAACGCCCTGCGCGGGTTCCAGCGCGACTACGGGCTGACGCCGGACGGCGTGTGCGGGCCGGCGACGCTGCGCTCACTGCGGCAGCTCGGCCGCAAGGTGACCGGTGGCCGGCCCGGGCTGCTGCGCGAGCAGGAGCTCCTGCGGCGCGCCGGACCCCGGCTGCGGGGCAAGCGGATCGTGGTGGACCCGGGGCACGGCGGACAGGACCGTGGGGTTCAGGTCTCCGGGGTCGACGAGGCGGACCTCGTCTGGGACCTCGGGCGCCGCCTCGTCGGGCGGATGGCCGCCACCGGCATGGAGGCGCTGCTCTCCCGCCGCGAGGACACCTGCCCCGCGGACGCCGAGCGCGCCACGTTCGCGAACGCCGCCGGCGCGGATCTCGTCCTCTCCCTGCACACCGACGCGAACCACAGCATGCACGCTCAGGGGCTCGCGACCTTCCACTTCGGCAACGGCTCGGGCGCGACGTCCACCGTGGGCGAGGCGCTCGCCGGGCTGATCCAGCGCGAGCTGCTCACCCGCACCGCGATGCTGAACTGCGGCAGCCAGGCGCGGACGTGGGAGCTGCTGCGGCTGACGCGCATGCCCACGGTCCGGGTGGAGATCGGTTACCTGACTAACATGGGGGACCGGCAGAAGCTACTGGACCCGGCGTTCCGGGACATCGTGGCCGAGGGCATCCTCGTCGCCGTCAAACGGCTGTACCTGCTCGGTCAGGACGACCAGCCGACCGGGACGTTCACGTTCTCCGACGTGCTCGCCCGCGAGCTGGGCCGGGGCCAGGCACAGGCGATCTAAGTCCGGTCGCTCCGGGGCGTACTCGCCCCTACGACGATCTGAGGGCCGGGAACGGGCATTCGCTCGTTCCCGGCCCTCGGTGTCTCGGATGGATCTTCCAGGCCGCTGACGGGGCGCTCAGCGAGCCCTCAGAACGTCGCTGGCAGCACCTGGGCCGGGGCCGGTACCCGGGGTGCGGGGCGCTCGACCGGCGCCGCAGCCTGCATCGGAATGGTCACGGTCCCGAGGAGTTGCTCGAGCGCGTGCTCGACGTCCTCCTTCCACGTGATCCCCGAACGGAGCTCCATCCGCAGCCGGGGCCAGCGCGGGTGCGGCCGGACGGTCTTGAAGCCGACGCGGCGGAGGAAGTCCGCGGGCATGACGCAGCCCGGCTCCGATCCGGGCCGCGCGTCCCCGAACGCCTCGACCGCCTTGACGCCGCGGCGGGTGAGGTCCTTCACGACCGCCTGAGCGAGCATCCGGCCGAGGCCCTCGCCGGCGAACTCCGGCATCACCTGCATCGTGGTGAGGAGAACCGCGTCCGCGCTCACGGGACCGGTCGGCATCTCCTCGGCGCGGGGGACGGCCGACGGCGGCGCGTACACGACATAGCCGGCGGGGACGCCGCGCATGTAGACGACCTTCCCGCAGGAGCCCCACTCGAGGAGGATCTCCGAGATCCAGGCCTCCTTCTCCAGCTCCGTGGAGGCGAAGTCCTCCGCCTGCCGGGAGAGGTGCGGCGAGAGCTCCCAGAAGACACAGCGACGACACCGCTTGGGCAGGTCGTCGAGATTGTCCAAGTTGAGTGAGTCGACGTGCCAGGACAACGAGAGGACCTCCGGCAGGCCGCCCGGAGTACGGGCGGCCGTCGTGACGACACTGCACTGACAGATGCTGCACTGACAGCTGTACCGGATGCCCCCGGCGCTCGACGAGCTTAAATCGATACAGCTCCACACAACACCCCGAGTGAGGCGACCGGCGGCCCAGCCTCGCCGAAGGGCAGGAGGACCACCCGTCCCGGTTACACTCGCCGGGTCCTTTCCCCGTGAGCAGGAGGATCCCCGTGTCGATCCCGCCGTACAGCCAGCCCGAGTTCCCCGTCTCGCGGGCGGCGGCAGCGGCGGCAGCGGGGGCGCTCGTACCTCCCACCGAGCGGTTCGCCACCCGCACCTCGGGGATGATCGCCTCCGAGATCCGGGCCCTGTTCGCCGTCGCGAGCCGGCCCGAGGTCGTCTCGCTGGCCGGTGGGATGCCCAACCTGGCGGCGCTGCCGCTCGAGTCGCTGTCCGCCGAGGTCGCCGATCTGGTGGCGCGGGACGGCCAGGTGGCCCTGCAGTACGGCTCCGCGCAGGGCGTCCCGCGGCTGCGCGAGCAGATCTGCGAGGTGATGCGCGAGGAGGGGATCGAGGCCGATCCGGACGACGTCGTCGTCACCGTCGGGTCGCAGATGGCCCTGGACCTGATCACGCGGATCTTCTGCGACCCGGACGACGTCATCCTCGCCGAGGGGCCCTCGTACGTCGGCGCGCTGGGCAGCTTCGCGGCCTACCAGGCGCGCGTCGTCCACGTGGCGATGGACGAGCTCGGGCTGGTGCCGGAGCTCCTGGAGAACGCGCTGCGCGGCCTCGCCGCCCAGGGGATCACGCCGAAGTTCCTCTACACGATCCCGAACTTCCACAACCCCGCCGGCGTGACGATGGCCGTCGACCGCCGGCAGCGCGTCCTGGACCTGTGCGCCGAGTACGGCGTCGGTGTCGTCGAGGACAACCCGTACGGCCTGCTCGGCTTCACGGGGACGGTCTACCCGGCGCTGCGGTCGATGGACCGGGACGTCGTGTACCTCGGCTCCTTCTCCAAGACGTTCGCGTCGGGGCTGCGGGTCGGCTGGGCGCTCGTCCCGCCGGCCGTGCGGGACCGGCTGGTGCTGGCCGCGGAGTCCGCGACGCTGTGCCCGCCGAGCTTCACGCAGATGCTCGTGTCCCGGTACCTCGAGAACCACGACTGGCGCGCCCAGATCAAGACGTTCACCGAGGTGTACCGGGAGCGCCGGGACGCGATGCTCACCGCGCTCGAGACCCACTTGCCCGAGGGCTGCACCTGGACGGTCCCGGACGGCGGCTTCTACGTCTGGCTCACCGTTCCCGAAGGCGTTGACAGCAAGGCGATGCTGCCCCGCGCCGTCACCGCGCGGGTCGCGTACGCGTCCGGCACGGGCTTCTACGCGGACGGCCTCGGCAGCCGTCAGCTGCGGCTCTCCTACTGCTACCCGACGCCGGAGCGCATCGCCGAGGGCGTCCGGCGGTTCGCCGCCGTGCTCGAGGCGGAGCTGGACGTGATGAAGACGTTCGGGGTGCAGGGGAGGCCTGCCCGCGTGGTGCTGGGCCAGGGACCGCAGGCCCCGTCCCCGGACACCGCCTGATCCACCCTCTCTCCAGGCCGACCACAGCGGGCCCTGAGAGCGCCTCTCCGCCTCTCCGGCGCTCCCGGGGCGCGTTGCGCGCGATGGGACCCTGGGATCAGCGGCCGCAGTGGGCGGGGTATCGGCGCTGATGCGGCCCTACGCGCCCCGCCGCGCCGGGTACGGCGTCGCGGTTTCGCGCCACGGGCACGAACGTGGTGACCGCGAGCCGCAGCAGAGGCGCCGACGGCCGGCGGGACATCGCAAGGAGTTCGGAGGCTCGTCGGTGCGGCTGGCGCTGTTTCACGTGAAACGGGGGCGCACTCCAGCACCGCCGGACCCGGCGCGTTTCACGTGAAACGGTGCCTTCGTTGCGCCGTGCTGCTCGCGCTCCTTTCGCGTGCGGACTCCAGCACCTGCCCGAACGCACTCCACAGGCTGAAGGGTGGGCCGGGGAGAGCGGCTCTGGTCCACGTGAATGGCGCCCTCGCCCGGAGCGCCGGCGTTCCGGAAGCTGTTCACGTGAAACGGCGCCTTCCCGCGCTGGGGTCGGCTTCCCGGAGGGCGATCCGATCGAGGGCGACAGAGGTGCATCGCCCTTCCGAGGCCGACTCCCTCTGCTCCTCTGGGCCGCCGTGTGAGCACGCCGAACGGCAAAGCCCCATTTCGAGGCTGTGGATCCTCTACCGCATTGCCGCGCCAGGAGTTGCTGAGCACCCGGTGTTTCACGTGAAACGTCTCGACCGGTGGGTGCGGCGCGCGGGTGGCGACTTCCACCTCGACGCGGCGCCGCGCGCGGGTGGACACCACTCGCTGGGTCCTGCAGGTCGCCGGGCCACTTCGCGGGGGAGCGCATTCGGCGGGCGCTGTTCCACGCGTTTCACGTGAAACAAGGACACGGTCCGACGAGCGGTGTTTCACGTGGAACATCGAGGACCCCGCCCCGCCCGATGTCGTCCGTCGACGCCCCCGGCCGCACCCGGCGCTACACGCCTTCGCGGCGGACCTGCCGGACCTGCCGGACCTGCCGGACCTGCCGGCCTTGATGATCCGACCCGATCGGACACCGGTTTGTACGGCATCCCAAGGAGCGCGCGCACGTCCTGCGTCGCGCCGGGGTAGCGGCCGAGGCCATCCGGCTCTCCACCACGTCCTGCGCTGTGGTGAGTGCGTGCGGGCGAGAGGGCGAGAGGGCGGCGGCGATCAACGCCCGGCACTGATCCCGGATGTGGTCCTCCGACGACGCGCCGGTGCCTCGCCGCACCGCGGGAGCGACGTGTCCCCGCGCCGTTCGGATTTCGCCCCGCCTGCCGAAGACGGGGCGACCAGCCGGACGGAGGACGCGGCAGCTGTGGCCGACCGCGCCTCCGCAGATTCCCGTACCCTCTCGGCGCGAAGCGGTGGTCCGGCGCCCGCGTCGGGCGGATCCCGCCCGCGACGTCCCGCGACATCCCGTGCCGATCCAGGGGAGCGCGCCTTCAAGACGACGACCCTGCGTGGACAGGCCCAGAGATGCGCGAGCACGTCGACCGCAAGAACCGGGCGGCGCGGCAAGCCCGGGGGTGCAGTGGGCGGTCACGAAAGAGCAGGGGCTCAAGGTCCCCGGCGAGTTCCTCGGGCGCCGCCGACGGACCGCCACGCGCGATCTTCCGCCGAACCACCCCGGACCCCGGAAGCCGGGACCGGGCAGCCCGAAGGCTCCCGTTGCTGTTTCACGTGGAACATCGCCCCGCACGTGCCGGCCGCATGACTAGCCGCTCCGGGCCGTAGCGCAGAATGCCGGCGTGAACGATCGAACCGTGGCCGTGTTGGCGGGTGGGCTCTCCCATGAGCGCGAGGTTTCCCTGCGATCGGGCAGGAGGCTCGCCGGGGCGCTGCGCAAGGCCGGGATCGACGTCCGTGAATGGGATGCCGACGCGTCCCTGATCGAACGGCTGCGCACGGACCGGCCGGACGCCGCCGTGGTCGCGCTGCACGGGGGAGAGGGCGAGAACGGCTCCGTGCAGGCGGTGCTGGAGCTTCTCGGCATCCCGTTCGTCGGCACCTCGGCCCAGGCCTCCCGCCGAGCGTGGGACAAGCCGACCGCCAAGGCCGAACTCGCGCGCTCGGGCCTGAGCACGCCGGACTGGGTCGCGCTCCCGCACACGACCTTCCGGGAGCTCGGGGCACAGGCCGTGCTCGACGCCATGGTCGAGCGTCTCGGCCTGCCCCTGATGCTGAAGCCGGACCAGGGCGGCTCCGCCCTCGGCGCGCAGGTGGTCCGGGCCGCCGCGGACCTGCCCGCCGCGATGGTCAGCTGTCTCGCCTACGCGGACACAGTCCTCGCGGAGCGGTTCGTCGTCGGCACGGAGGTCGCCGTCTCCGTGGTCGACGACGGCGCCGGCGGCCCGCGCGCCCTGCCTCCGGTCGAGGTCGACGTGCCGGGCGGCGTGTACGACTACACGGCTCGCTACACCCAGGGTGCTGCGACCTTCCACTGCCCGGCCCGCCTGCCCGAGGAGACCGTCGAGCTCCTGAAGGAGACCGCCCTCCAGGCGCACCAGCTCCTCGGGCTCCGGGACATCTCCCGCATGGACGCCGTCGTCGACGCCGACGGACGGGTGCAGATCCTGGAGGTGAACGTGTCCCCGGGACTCACCGACACGTCGCTGCTCCCGACCGCCGTCGCGGCGGCCGGGATGGACCTCGGCGAGCTGTTCGCCGCCCTCGTCGAGCGCGCCGTCGAACGCGGGTAGTGCCCGGCCGGAACGCCATGAGGCCCGATGTTCCACGTGCATCATCGGGCCTCTTCGTCTGTACGGCGGGGAGCGCTCAGTCCTCGGCGCGGCCCATCAGCTGAGCGATCCGCTCCAGGTCCTCGACCGAGCCGAACTCGACGACGATGCGGCCCTTGCGCTGTCCGAGCTCGACCTTGACCCTGGTGTCGAAGCGGTCCGACAGGCTCTCCGCGAGCCGGTCGGCCCCGGGTGCGTGGATCGGGGCGCGACGGGCCTTGCGGGCCGGGGCAGCCCGCTCGCTGCGTGCCAGCACGACGGCCTCCTCGGTCGCCCGCACCGACATGCCCTCGGCGACGATCCGGGCGGCGAGCTCCTCCTGCTTCTCCGCCTCGTCGAGCCCGAGGAGCGCGCGGGCGTGCCCGGCCGACAGCACGCCGGCCGCGACCCGGCGCTGGACCGGCACCGGCAGCTTCAGCAACCGGATCATGTTCGTGACGACCGGCCGGCTACGGCCGATCCGGTCCGCCAGCTCGGTGTGGGTGACCCCGAACTCCCCGAGCAGCTGCTCGTAGGCGGCGGCTTCCTCGAGCGGGTTCAGCTGGACGCGGTGGATGTTCTCCAGCAGCGCGTCCCGCAGCATGGCGTCGTCGCCGGTCTGCCGCACGATCGCCGGCAGCACCTCGAGCCCGGCGCGCCTGGACGCCCGCCAGCGGCGCTCACCCATGACGAGCTCGAAGCTGCCGGGGCTCGTCTCCCGCACGACGACCGGCTGCAACAGGCCGAACTCGCGAATGGAGTGCTCGAGCTCGGCGAGGTGCTCGTCGTCGAACTGGGTGCGGGGCTGCTTGGCGTTCGGCCGGATCGCCTCCACGGGGATCTCGCGGTACACGGCGCCGTACCCGTCACCGTCGACGGGCGGGTTGTCCGGCACCGAGGCGAGGGGCCGGCTCCACCGGTCCGGCACGTCCGTCGACGGGCGGGGGATCGGCGTCTCACCGGGGGAGCCGGGCGGGGGGCCCGTCGGGATCAGCGCGGCCAACCCGCGGCCCAGACCACCCTTGCGCTCGGCCATCATCGCTACCGCCCGTTCGTCTCTGGGATACCCATCTCGGCGCCGTAGGCGGCGATCTCCCGGGCGGCGTCGACGTAGCTCATCGCGCCCCGCGAGCCGGGGTCGTAGGCGAGCACGGTCTGGCTGTATCCCGGCGCCTCGGAGACCTTGACGCTGCGCGGGATCACCGTACGCAGAACCGTGCCCCCGAAGTGCTGCCTGACCTCCGACGTCACCTGATCGGCGAGCTTCGTCCGCCCGTCGTACATGGTGAGCAGGATCGTGGAGACGTGCAGCGCGGTGTTGAGGTGCGACCGTACGAGGTCGATGTTGCTGAGCAGCTGGCCGAGCCCCTCCAGCGCGTAGTACTCGCACTGGATCGGGATCAGCACCTCGGCGGCCGCGACGAGCGCGTTGACCGTCAACAGGCCGAGTGACGGCGGGCAGTCGATGAGGACGTAGTCCACGTCCAGCTCGTCGAGCACCGCGTCGGAGAGGGCCTGCTTCAGCCGCGACTCCCGGGCCACCATGCTCACGAGCTCGATCTCGGCCCCGGCCAGGTCGATCGTGGCCGGGACGCACAGAAGATTCTCCGACGCCGTGCTCTGCGCCGCGGCCTCGCTCAGGCTGATCTCGCCGAGCAACGCCTCGTAGATCGACGGCGTGCCCGCCCGATGTTCCACACCGAGCGCGGTGCTGGCGTTGCCCTGCGGGTCCAGGTCGATGACGAGCACCCGGATGCCGTGCAGCGCGAGCGCCGCGGCGATGTTGACGGTGCTGGTCGTCTTGCCGACGCCACCCTTCTGGTTGGCGACGGTGAGGACACGCCTGTGCGCGGGCTTCGGCATCGAGTGCCGGTCCGGATGCAGGACGCGCGCCGCGCGTTCCGCCTCCTCCGCGATGGGGGTCCAGCCGATGCTCACGCGGGGACCTTCCTTCGATGTTTCACGTGGAACAGCAGTCACGGCCGCTGCCCCTTCTTCCGGTCCCGGCGTCCGGCCCGCCCGCTCGGCCGGGACTCCCGGTCGACGGCGATCACGGTGCTCGGGGGATCGACGACGCCCACCCCGCAGTGCAGAACCCGCGGAGCGCCACCGCCCAGTTTCCGGACGGCGTCGGCGTCCCGGGCGATCTCCTCGGGTGCGGAGGCGCCCTTCACCGCGAGCATCGTGCCGCCCTGGCGGAGCAGCGGGATGGCCCAGCCGGCGAGGCGGTGCAGCGGTGCGACAGCACGAGCGGTGACCACGTCGGCCCCCTCCCATCGACGCCTGATCGCATTCTCCTCCGCCCGGCCCCGCTCGACGGTGAGCGACAGGCCCAGATCCGCGATGACCTCGTCGAGCCACTCGACCCGGCGGGCGAGCGGTTCGACGAGCACGATCCGAAGATCGGGACGGGCGAGCGCCAACGGTATCCCGGGCAGGCCCGCTCCCGAGCCGATATCGACCACGTTCGCGCTGTCCGGCATCAGTTCCGCGACGACAGCACAGTTCAGCACGTGCCGATCCCACAACCGGGGGGTCTCGCGGGGGCCGATGAGGCCTCGCTCCACCCCGGACGTCGCCAGGTGCTCGACGTAGCGGGCGGCCGCGTCGAGCCGGGGGCCGAAGACCTCGGCGGCAGCCGGCGGTGGATGTTCCACGTGAAACGCGACCTCCTCGGAGCCGGCTGCGGAGCCGGGTACGGGTACGGAAGCGCCCCCCGGTCCCTGAGGACCGGAGGGCGCCACGACCGGTTCGGCTCGCCCGGTCCCGCTCACTTCGTCCGGGAGACGACGACCTGCCGGCGCGGCTCCTCGCCCTCGCTCTCGCTGAAGACGCCCTTCACCCCCGCGACGGCGTCGTGCACGACCTTGCGCTCGAACGGCGTCATCGGGCGCAGCCGGACCGGCTCGCCGGTCTCCAGCACGTCGACGGCCGTCCGCTTGCCGATCTCGGTCAGCTCGTCCCGGCGGCGCTGACGCCAGCCTGCGATGTCCAGCATCAGCCGGCTCCGGTTGCCCGAGGACTGCTGCACGGCGAGCCGGGTGAGCTCCTGTAGCGACTCGAGGACGTTGCCCCGGTCGCCGACGAGCTTCTCCAGGTCCTCGCCGCCGTCGATGCTCACGATCGCGCGGCCGGCCTCGACGTCGAGGTCGATGTCCCCGTCGAAGTCCAGGATGTCCAGCAGCCGCTCGAGGTAGTCGCCCGCGATGTCACCCTCGCGGATCAGCTGGTCCTCGCCCGACGTCGGCGTGTCCGCCTTGGGGGTGGCGGGGGGCGCCGAGCCCTCCTCTGCCGTCTTCGGCACGGTGGTTCTCCCTTCGAGGTGTTCCGGTGGCCGACGGGGACCTGTCCCGTCGGCCCACCGAGGAGCCCGCACCCGGGCGGGCTCCGGAGGTTCGTGGGCGCCGCGGCGGCTGCGACGTTCGGCGCCGGTACGGCTGCTCGACGACGTGGCCGCGGCGCGTCAGCGTCGCTTGCGTCCCTTGTTCCGGGCGGCCTGCGGACGCGAGCCGCCACCACCCGAGCGGTTGCCCTGGCCGCCCTGGCGCTTGGCGCTCACGGGCTTGGCCCCGGGCTTCTTCGCCGGGGCGGAGCTCCCGTTCCCGTTGGTCGAGCCGTTGCCGTTCGCCGACGGCTCGGCGTCCACCGGGGTCTCGGACCCGTCGTCCCCCTGCGGCCGCACCTGCGGCTTCTGGCCCGGCTTCGGGGCGAGGGCGTTGCGGTTGGCGACGGCCTGCTCGCGCTTCTCCGTCTCCTCGGCGTCGATCTTCCGGTACACGAGGTACTGCTGGCCGAGGGTCCACAGGTTGTTCGAGACCCAGTAGAAGAGGATGGCGAGCGGCAGGAACGGGGCACCGACGACGACGCCGATCGGGAACACGTACAGCATTAGCTTGTTCATGATCGCGGCCTGCGGGGCGGCGGCCTGGGCCTCCGCCTGGCGGGCGACGGAGTGCCGCGCGGTGATGTGGGTGAAGATGCCCGCCGCGATCATCAGCGGGATCATCACGATCAGCATGCTCGGGACGTCCGTGCCCAGGCTCTCGAGGCTGGGCGCACCCTGCAGCGGGACCACCGAGGCGCCGAGCTTGGCGCCGAACAGGTCCGCGTCGATGAACGACTTGACCTCGTCCGCGCCGAAGAAGTAGTTCTCCGTCTTGCCCGGCCTGAACTCGCGGAGCACGTGGAACAGGCCGATGAACACCGGCACCTGGACGAGCACGGGGAGGCAGCCGGCCAGCGGGTTCGCGCCGTTCTCGGACTGCAGCTTCTGCATCTCCGCGGCGAGCTTCTGCTTGTCGTTGGCGTACTTCTTCCGGAGCTTCTGCATCTCCGGGGCCATCTCCTGCATCTTGCGCATGGAGCGGACCTGGCCGACGAAGGGCTTGTAGAGGATCAGCCGCAGCGTGAAGACGAGGAACACGACCGACAGCGCCCAGGTGATGCCCTTGTCCTCGCCGAGGACGTAGCCGAACGCCTGGTGCCAGACCCACATGATGAAGGACACGGGGTAGTAGATGAAGTTCAGCACGGCGCTTGCTCCTCGCAGTTCCTGGCGCAGTCGTGGGGCTCGTGGTGGGCGCGCGCGGCCCCCGCCGCAGGGTCGGCAGACGCCGCAGGTCCGGGGCCGGCCCGCGCCCGGCGTTCCGGCACGGGGTCCACACCGCCAGGGTGCCACGGTCCGCAGCGCAACAGTCGCAGAACTGCCAGACCGGTCCCGCGCAGCGCTCCGTGCACCTGGACGGCCTCGACCGCGTAGGCGCTGCAGCTCGGGTAGAACCGGCAGGTCGGAGGCAGCGCCGGGGAGATCCAGTGCTGGTAGAAGCGCACGGCGCCGATCAGGACGCGGGCGACCGGCCCGGGACGGGGGCCGTCCGCCGCGCTCGTGTCGGTGGTGACGTCGTCCGGTCCCGAACCCTCGGAGGTGGGGTGCCCGGAGACGGGCTCGTCGGAGGCGGGGCCGATCACGGGCTGCTCGCCGTCGCGCGGAGTTTGCGGAGCGCGGCGCGCAGGCCGGAGTCCAGGTCCTCGGCCAGCTCGGCGGACGTGGCGTCGGCCGCCGGCGGAAGGGCCCGGACGACGAGGAGCGCCCCGGCGGGCAGGTCCGCGATCCGGGGTGCGACGAGGTGTCGGAGGCGACGCGTCACCCGGTGCCGCACGACGGCGTTGCCGACCGCCTTGCTCACGACGAACCCGGCGCGCGCCGAAGAGGACGGCGCGGCCGGGTCCTGGGTGTTACTCACCTGAAGATGTACGACGAGACGGGAACGTCCGGCCCTACGGCCACGGCGGATCGTCGAGGCGAAGTCGTCCCGACGGGTCAGCCGGGCGTCGGCCGGAAGCACTCCGACGCCGCGATGATCAGGCGGAGAGCTCGGCGCGGCCCTTACGGCGGCGCCCAGCGAGGATGGCGCGCCCCGCGCGGGTACGCATGCGCAGCCGGAAACCGTGCGTCTTGGCCCGGCGGCGGTTGTTCGGCTGGAAAGTGCGCTTGCCCTTGCTCACGGTCGGCTCTCCCGGTCGACGGCGTCCTGGCGTGGAGCCGGGCCGTCTGTAGCTGTCGTCACTGAGGTCTGGTCGTACTGGTCTGGTGGTGCTGCGGTGTCCGGGAACGATCAGAGCGCGGTAGCACGAACAGCAGCGCGCACCGATCCTCACGGACACGGTTCGTCCCAGGGTACGCAGCCGCTCGGAAGAGGGTCAAACCGCCCCACCACCTGCGTCGCGAGAGCCCTCGAACCGCCGCCACGATCGCGCAGGGCGACGGCCCCGTCACCCGGAGAACCCGACACGCGGGGGCGCCTTGTGGCCGCGACCAGGGTGTTGTTAACGTGCCCGCCTCGCAGTTCCGTCCCGGTGGGATCGGAACACGTCCGCTCCGAGAGAGCCGGGCGGGCCCGCCCGGGGTCCGCCCCGCAGCCCTGCGTAGGGTCTGTGCACATGTGTGGATAGGTCTGGGGATACCCGATGCCCGGACCTGCACCCGTCCGGCCGCAGGTCGGACCCAATGACGACCCGGTGACCGCCCATTGCGGACCGGTTACGACTCGGGGAGAGGAGGAGCCGGACGGTGACCGACCAACCTGGTGATCTCGGACAGGTCTGGAACCAGGTCATCGCGGACCTCTCCGGCTCACCCGAACACGGCTCGCCCGGGCTCTCCGCGCAACAGCGCGCGTTCCTCCGGCTGACCCGTCCGCTCGGACTGCTCGACGGCACCGCACTGCTCGCCGCGCCGAGCGAGTTCGCGAAGGACGCGATCGAGCGCATCCTGCGCCGGCCGATCAGCGACGCGCTCGGCCGTCATCTCGGCGTGCAGGTCAACCTCGCCGTCGTCGTCGACGCCTCCGCGGCGTCCGGCGGCACCGAGGTCCCGGATCCGCCGGAACGCGTCCATCCCTCGCGCAACAGCGGGGCACCGGCCCGTCCCGAACGCGACGACGACCGCCTGTCGGAGCCGATGCCCCTCGGCGGCGACGCCCTTCCGGGCACGGGGAGCGAACCGCTCGGCCTCGACGTCCCGACGCCGCCCGGCGGCACCCCTCTCGTCGGGATCGGCGCGAACGACGGGGAGGGCCCGCACGGCTCCCTCGCCGCGTCGGGGGCCGCCCGCCCGGAGGCGTGGCCGACCTACTCGGCCCCCCGCGCGGGAGATCCGGTCGCCCCGCGCTCGCAGACCCGGCTGAACGAGAAGTACATCTTCGACACGTTCGTCATCGGCGCCTCGAACCGGTTCAGCCACGCCGCGGCCGTCGCCGTCGCGGAGGCGCCGGCACGGGCGTACAACCCGCTCTTCATCTGGGGCGAGTCCGGGCTGGGCAAGACCCACCTGCTGCACGCCGTCGGGCACTACGCCCAGCGGCTGTTCCCGGGCATGCGCGTGCGGTACGTCAGTACCGAGGAGTTCACCAACGACTTCATCAACTCCCTGCGCGACGACCGGAAGGTGGCCTTCCAGCGCCGCTACCGCGACGTCGACGTGCTGCTGGTGGACGACATCCAGTTCCTGGAGGGGAAGGAAGGAACCCAGGAGGAGTTCTTCCACACCTTCAACACACTGCACAACGCGAACAAGCAGATCGTCGTCTCCTCGGACCGGCCACCCAAGCGGCTGGAGACCCTCGAGGACCGGATGCGGACCCGCTTCGAATGGGGTCTCATCACGGACATCCAGCCGCCCGAGCTCGAGACGCGCATCGCGATCCTCCGGAAGAAGGCGGCCCAGGACCGGCTCGCCGTTCCCGGTGACGTCCTGGAGTTCATCGCCGAGCGCATCGAGCGGAACATCCGCGAGCTCGAGGGCGCGCTGATCCGGGTGACGGCGTTCGCGTCGCTGAACCGGCAGCCGGTCGACACCCAGCTCGCGGAGATCGTGCTGCGCGACCTCATCCCGGACGCGTCGGCGTCGGAGATCACGGCGCCGACGATCATGGCCGTCACGGCGGACTTCTTCAACGTGTCCCTCGACGAGCTGTGCGGGCCGGGCAAGACGAAGGCGCTCGCCCAGGCGCGGCAGATCTCCATGTACCTGTGCCGCGAGCTGACGGACCTCTCGCTGCCACGGATCGGGCAGACCTTCGGCGGCCGGGACCATACGACCGTCATGCACGCGGACAAGAAGATCCGCAACGAGATCTCGCTCCGCCGCAAGACCTTCGAGCAGGTCCAGGAGCTCACCGCGCGCATCAAGCAGCGCGCCCGCCACTGACCTGAACCTGCGCGTCCGTGCCGTGCCCCGGAGCCCGGGCGCACCACGCGCGCCGTCCAGCTCCACGCGCGCGATCGACTGCGCGCCTCGCACCGAGACGCGCGTGGGCCGAGCCTTCCCGCGCACCGCGCCGCACCACGCGCGGCGTCCAGCGTGACGCGCCCGGTCGACCGCGCGCGTCGCACCAGAGCGCGCGCGGGGACCAGAGTGGGTCACCCGCGCCGCCGGCACCCCCGGCCCCGGGTCTGAAGTCGATCACCGCTCGACAGTGAGTCGATCTTCACGGCACCCCCGAACGACGATTCGACGCCGAGTTGTCCCCAGGCCCCCACAACCGCAGGTCAGGGCCCCGCGAGGAAAACGCGCCCGAACCGGACCGATCGCCCACTCACTCCCCGCATCGCGCCGAGGCGAGCGAGCACCCACACGGAAACAGCGCCGAGACGACCGGAGAGCGCCGATCTCGCACCGGCCGGGGCTCCCCGGGACCCCGGAGCCGACGGCCGGACACAGCCGAACCCCGCGTGCATCGATCCGGACACGATCTCGATCCGGTGTATCCCGGAACTCCACGCGTGTCGCTCCACCGTGTACCGCTCGTCGGCCGCTAACGGGCGTTCGCCGCTCGGCAGTGATCACGAAACGGGAGGGCAGGCTCTCGCTTGGTGACCGAGCGTCATCGCTCGTGAACAAGGTGAGGTTCCTGAGGGTTTCGCCGCGCGACATCGTGGCGTGCTGTTCCCGCCGAGCGGTCGCACAGCGTGGACGCGCGGCCACGTTTCACCCACATCTGGGGACAAGTCTGTGGATGGTCGGTCTGCAGCCGGTGGACGAACGACCCCGAACCCGTGGACAACTCACCCCGGATCGGGGGATGGATCCGGGACAGGGGAGCCCGATCGCCGTTCATCCACGGTTCGCCCGGCCCGTCAACCGGTAGTCCCCGGGTTCCGTCCCCACGACGCCGCGCCGTGCGACCTGCGGCGATGGGCTCCATCCACACTGTCCACAGGTGTTATTACTGCTTCTGGAGTTCTCTCTTGGAGAGATCTAAAGAGAAATAGCGCGGTGGACGGAGCCCCGAACGTGTCCCCGGCCGCGCCTCACCCGGTCGCTTCCGCTCGGCCGACGGCCGACGTGACACCCGGGCTCGGAAGGCTCTACGGTGGGCCGACCGACCTCGAACCGCTCCGGGCCAATCGCCCCGGTCCACGGCGACGGTCGATGCACGTTCAGTCGAGTTCCGTGTCCGTCCTGGCGTCCGACGAGGGTCCGACGCCTTCGGTCCCACTCAGCACCATCGGTGAAAGGTCCATCCCGCCATGAAGTTCCGGGTCGAACGCGACGTCCTGGCCGATGCGGCAGCGTGGGTCGCCCGCAGCCTGCCTGCGCGGCCCCCGGTCCCGGTCCTGGGCGGCGTCCTCATCGAGGGCAGCACCGGCGAGGGCGGCGACAAGCTGACCGTCTCCGGCTTCGACTACGAGACCTCGGCCCGCGTCGAACTCGACGCGACGATCGGCGATCCGGGCAAGGTGCTCGTCTCCGGGCGGCTGCTGGCGGACATCACGCGGGCCCTGCCGTCGAAGCCGGTGGACATGGTCGTCGACGGCTCGCGCGCCACGATCAACTGCGGGAACAGCCGGTTCTCCCTGCCGATCATGCCGGTCGAGGACTACCCGCAGCTGCCGTCGATGCCCCAGCGCGCGGGCAAGATCGACGCGAACCAGCTCGCCGGGGCCGTCGCGCAGGTCGCGGTGGCGGCCGGCCGGGACGACACGCTGCCGATGCTCACCGGCGTCCGGGTCGAGATCGAGGGCGGGCGGCTCACGCTCGCCGCGACGGACCGGTTCCGGCTCGCCGTCCGCGAGCTGAACTGGCAGCCCGAGGACGAGTCGATCTCGACCGCGGTGCTGATCCCCGCCAAGACCCTGGCCGAGGTCGCGAAGACGCTCGCCGGTTCCGGCACGGTCGAGATCGCGCTGTCCGCGGGCGACGGGATGCTGGGCATGACCGGGGGCGGCCGCCGGTCCACGACCCGCCTGCTCGACGCCGAGTTCCCCCGGTTCCGCCAGCTCATCCCCACCGAGCACACCACCTCCGCCGAGCTCGAGGTGGCCGCGCTCGTCGAGGCGATCAAGCGCGTGTCGCTCGTGGCGGACCGGGTCGCCCAGATCCGGATGGAGTTCGGCGAGGAGGGGCTCCGGCTCGCCGCCGGCGGGGACGACGTCGGCAGCGCGGAGGAGGAGCTCCCCTGCATGCTCGACGGGAACCCGCTCACCATCGCGTTCAACCCGGGCTACCTGCTGGACTCTCTCGGCGCCCTGCACACGGCCCGGGCCCAGCTCACCTTCACCACGCCGAACCGGCCCGCGCTGGTGCGCCCGGTCGTCCCGCCGCCGGCCGAGGGGGAGCCCGCCCCGGACCCCGGCTACCTGCACCTGCTGATGCCCGTCCGACTGCCCGGCTGACGCACCGGCCTGCCATCGGGGGAACGGGCCGACCGGGCGAGCCCGCCGGTCCGCCCTGGTGCACGATGGTCGGCACCAGATCCATCCCGGCGGAGGAGCAGCGGACGTGCAACTCGGACTGATCGGCCTCGGCCGCATGGGCGGCAACATGCGGGACCGCATTCGTGCGGCGGGCCACGAGGTCGTCGGCTACGACCCCCGGCCCGAGGTGACGGACGTCGGCTCGCTGGAGGACCTCGCGGCGGCGCTCGAGTCCCCCCGGGTCGTCTGGGTGATGGTCCCGTCCGGGGACGCCACCCGCAGCACCGTGCAGAAGCTGAGCGAGGTCCTCTCGCCCGGTGACCTGGTGATCGACGGCGGCAACTCCCGCTACACCGACGACGCCCCGAACGCCGAGCTGCTCGCCGCCAAGGGGATCGGCTACCTGGACTGCGGCGTCTCCGGCGGCATCTGGGGCAAGGACAACGGCTACGGGCTGATGGCCGGCGGGTCCGACGAGCACATCGCGCTCGCCATGCCGATCTTCGACGCGCTGCGGCCCGAGGGTCCGCGCGAGGAGGGCTTCGCGCACGCGGGCCCGGTCGGCGCGGGCCACTTCTCGAAGATGGTCCACAACGGCATCGAGTACGGCCTGATGCAGGCCTACGCCGAGGGCTTCGAGCTGATGGAGGCCGCGGCGCTGGTCACGAACGTGCCCGCGGTGATCCAGGCGTGGTCGCGCGGCACGGTCGTCCGCTCCTGGCTGCTGGACCTGCTGGTCAACGCGCTCAAGGACGACGCACACCTGGAGGAGCTCGAGGGCTACGTCGACGACTCCGGCGAGGGCCGGTGGACGATCGAGGAGGCCATCACCCACGCCGTCCCGCTGCCCGTGATCTCGGCGGCGCTGTTCGCGCGGTTCGCCTCGCGGCAGGACGAGTCGCCGGCGATGAAGGCCGTCGCGGCCCTGCGGAACCAGTTCGGCGGGCACGCGGTGAAGAAGAGCGTCGGACCGTCCGGCGGGCCGGGTGACACCGCGGGTCCGAGCTCGGGCACCGGCTCGACCCAGGGTTAGGCCAGGGCCTGGTGCACCTGCGGAGACTGGCCGTCGAGGACTTCCGCTCCTGGGAACGCGCCGAGCTCGAGCTCCGGCCCGGGGTCAGCGTTCTGGTCGGGCCGAACGGCGTCGGCAAGACCAACCTGGTCGAGGCGGTCGGGTACCTGTCGACCCTCGGGTCGCACCGGGTCTCGAACGACGCGCCGCTGGTCCGCCGCGGTGCGGAGCACGCGATCGTCCGCGGGCAGGTCGTGCACCTCGGCCGGCAGCTGGACGTCGAGCTGCAGATCACGCCGGGCCGGCAGAACAAGGCGCGGGTCAACCGCGCGCCGGTCCCGCGGCCCCGCGAGGTCCTCGGGATCCTGCGCAGCGTGCTGTTCGCGCCGGAGGACCTCGCGCTGGTCCGCGGGGACCCGGGGGAGCGGCGGCGCTTCCTCGACGAGCTGCTCGTCGCCCGGTACCCGCGCTACGCGGGCGTGCGCTCGGACTACGACAAGGTGCTGCGTCAGCGATCGGCGTTGCTGAAGACCGCGAAGAACGCCAGATACAACGGGGGCGGCGGGGATCTCTCGACCCTCGACGTCTGGGACGGGCACCTCGCGAAGACCGGCGCGGCCCTGCTCGCCGGCCGGCTCCAGCTCGTCGACGGCATCGCGCCGCACGCCGAGAAGGCGTTCGCGGAGGTCGCACCGTCCTCCGATCCGATCGGGCTGGTCTACCGGTGCTCCGTCCCGGGGGAGCTCCCGCCGACCCCGGTGGAGCTCGAGGCCCTGCTCCTGGAGGAGATGGCGCGGGTCCGCAGGCAGGAGATCGAACGCGGGGTCTGCCTCGTCGGACCGCACCGCGACGATCTCGAACTCCGGCTCGGCCAGGGGCCGGCGAAGGGGTACGCGAGCCACGGGGAGTCCTGGGCGCTGGCCCTCGCGCTCCGGCTCGCGTCCTACCGGCTGCTCCGCGCGGACGACGTCGAACCCGTCCTGATCCTGGACGACGTGTTCGCCGAGCTGGACGCGGCACGGCGGCGCGCGTTGGCCACGGTCGCCGCAGAGGCGGAACAGGTCATCGTGACGGCGGCCGTCGCGGAGGACGTCCCGACCGAATTGGACGGGACGCGGTTCGCGGTGGGCGGCGGTGCCGTGCAGCGTGTGGAGACAGGTGGATCGGAGACGAACCCCTCCTGACGAGGGAGGGGACTTCAGGCGCTGAGAGACCGATTTGGGGCCTCTCCTGGGGACAAGGCTGTGGATACTGTGGATAACTACCACTCTTCTGGTGATGACAGTCACTCGGAACCGCCGAGCGACGCCGATCGACCGTCGACCTCACCTGGCATGCACAGTCCTGTCCACACCCCTGGGGACGAGGGTTCCGGCACCGCTCGTCGCGGCTCGGATCTTGCGCGCGACGCCCTCCGGGCGGCCCGCGAGGCGTCGGCCAAGCAGCGCGAGGAACGCAACGCCGAACGCCGCGGGACGCAGGTGCGCGGATCCCGTCGCACCGGCCGCCGCCGTCGCTGGTCCGGTCCGGGCCCGGACGACCGGGACCCGCAGCCGTTCGGCCGCCTCGTCTCCCGGGTGTCCATGGACCGCGGCTGGTCGTCCCGGCTGACCGACGCGACCGTGCTGAGCCGCTGGCCCGAGCTCGTCGGCCCGGACATCGCGGACCACTGCACGCCGATCTCCCTGCGGGACGGCGAGCTGACCCTGCAGGCGGAGTCGACGGCCTGGGCGACGCAGGTGCGCACGCTGCAGCGCCAGCTTCTCGGCCGGCTCGCCGCGGCGGTGGGCAGAGACGTCGTGCGGCGGATCCGGGTGGTCGGCCCGAGCGGCCCGAGCTGGCGGCACGGCCCGCGCTCCGTCCGGGGTGGCCGCGGCCCGCGCGACACCTACGGCTGAGCCCCGTCGAGCGGGGTGGGAAGGCCCCCCTCGCGCCAGGGCTCCGGTGCGTGAACGGCCTGCCCGACACCCGCGCGGACCGGCTTGCGCGCCGCAGGGCCGAAATGAGGGCGACATGACGCCGCGACTGCAGTTCGGGAGCCCCGTATCCGCGGTCGCGACCCGTCCTCGTCCACGAACGGGCGCCTGTGACGATTCTGGCCGTGTCCTAGCCGCACTCCTGTCGGACCGGACCAGTAGAATGAGGGGAGTGTTCCGCGCGGCTCCCCTCATCGGTGCTCGCAGGCGACGCCCGTCGGCGTCCCGCGGCAAATGACGGAAGGGCCGCTCGGTCGTTGAGCAGGTGTGCCCGCGCGTCCGGCGCGGGGCGGCACCGGTTCTCGTGGCGAGGAGACCAACAGCCCGTGGCGGAGAAGAAGAGCGGCTACAGCGCGTCGTCGATCACCGTGCTCGAAGGCCTGGAGGCGGTGCGCAAGCGCCCCGGCATGTACATCGGGTCCACCGGTGAACGCGGGCTGCACCACCTCATCTGGGAGGTCGTGGACAACGCGGTCGACGAGGCGATGGCCGGCTACGCGACGCGGGTGGAGGTCACCCTGACCGCCGACGGCGGCGTCCGCGTGGTCGACGACGGCCGCGGCATCCCGGTGGACATGCACCCGGTCGAGAAGAAGCCGGCCGTCGAGGTCGTGCTCACCGTCCTGCACGCGGGCGGCAAGTTCGACGGCAAGTCCTATGCGGTCTCCGGTGGCCTGCACGGTGTCGGCGTCTCCGTCGTGAACGCGCTGTCCAGCGCGCTCGACGTCGAGATCCATGTCAGCGGGAACGTCTGGCGGCAGCACTACAACCACTCGGTGCCCGAGAAGCTGCGCAAGGGCGAGGAGACGAAGAAGACCGGCACGTCCCTCACGTTCTGGCCGGACGCGGAGATCTTCGAGACCACGACGTTCAGCATCGAGACGATCCAGCGCCGGCTGCAGGAGATGGCCTTCCTCAACAAGGGCCTCACGATCGTCCTGCGGGACGAGCGCAACGGCGACACCTCCGACGCGGAGGAGCCGGACGCCGAGGGCTACGTCGCGAAGGTCAAGGAGCACGTCTTCCACTACCCGGGCGGGCTGGAGGACTTCGTCGCCTTCATCAACCGGTCCAAGGAAGCCATCCACAAGAAGGTCATCGGCTTCACCGGAGAGGGCGCCGGCCACCAGGTCGAGGTCGCGATGCAGTGGAACTCGGGCTACTCCGAGTCCGTCTACACGTTCGCGAACACGATCAACACGCACGAGGGCGGCACCCACGAGGAGGGTTTCCGCTCCGCGCTCACCAGCACGGTGAACCGCTACGCGCGGGACAAGAAGCTGCTCAAGGAGAAGGACCCGGCGCTCTCCGGGGACGACATCCGCGAGGGCCTCGCCGCGATCGTCAGCGTGAAGGTCGCCGAGCCGCAGTTCGAGGGTCAGACCAAGACCAAGCTCGGCAACACCGAGGTGAAGTCGTTCGTCCAGCGCGTCAGCAACGAGTGGCTGGCGGACTGGTTGGAGCGCAACCCGGCCGAGGCCAAGGTCATCCTGAACAAGGCGGTGTCCTCGGCGCAGGCCCGGATGGCGGCGCGCAAGGCCCGCGAGCTCGTCCGGCGCAAGAGCGCCGGCGACATCGGCGGCCTTCCCGGCAAGCTGGCGGACTGCCGTTCGACGGACCCGATCAAGTCCGAGGTCTACATCGTGGAGGGCGACTCCGCGGGCGGCTCGGCCAAGTCCGGCCGGGACTCGATGTTCCAGGCGATCCTGCCGATCCGCGGCAAGATCATCAACGTCGAGAAGGCCCGGATCGACCGCGTCCTCAAGAATACCGAGGTCCAGGCGATCATCACCGCGCTCGGCACCGGCATCCACGACGAGTTCGACATCAGCAAGCTGCGCTATCACAAGATCGTGCTGATGGCGGACGCCGACGTCGACGGCCAGCACATCCGCACGCTGCTGCTGACGCTGCTGTTCCGCTTCATGCGTCCGCTGGTCGAGGCCGGCCACGTCTTCCTGGCGCAGCCGCCGCTCTACAAGATCAAGTGGGGTGGCCGCGGCGCGGAGCCCGAGTTCGCCTACTCGGACCGCGAGCGGGACGGGCTGATCGAGGCCGGTCGCGCCGCGGGCAAGAAGCTGCCCAAGGAAGAGGGCGTGCAGCGCTACAAGGGTCTCGGCGAGATGAACGCCAAGGAGCTGTGGGAGACCACGATGGACCCGGCACACCGGGTGCTCCTGCGCGTCACCCTGGACGACGCCGCGACCGCGGACGAGCTGTTCTCCGTGCTGATGGGCGAGGACGTCGAGTCCCGCCGTTCGTTCATCACCCGCAACGCCAAGGACGTGCGCTTCCTCGACGTCTAGTCACACGAGTGTTCTAGACGGACGTACGGATCGCACGAGCAGAAGAAGGACCACGTGACGGACACCCTGGACCCCACACTCCCGCCGCCGCCCCCGGGCGGCGGGGACCGGATCGAGCCGGTCGACATCCAGCAGGAGATGCAGCGCTCCTACATCGACTACGCGATGAGCGTCATCGTCGGCCGGGCGCTGCCGCTGGTCGAGGACGGGCTCAAGCCGGTGCACCGGCGCGTCCTGTACTCGATGGGGGAGAACGGGTTCCGGCCCGACCGCTCCTACGTCAAGTGCGCCCGTGTCGTCGGCGAGGTGATGGGTAACTACCACCCCCACGGCGACAGCTCGATCTACGACGCGCTCGTCCGGCTCGCGCAGCCGTGGTCGATGCGCTACCCGCTGATCGACGGGCAGGGCAACTTCGGCAGCCGAGGCAACGACCCCGCGGCCGCCATGCGGTACACGGAGTGCCGCCTCACCCCGCTCGCGATGGCGATGCTGCAGGACATCGAGGAAGACACCGTCGACTTCCTCGACAACTACGACGGCAAGACGCAGGAGCCGGTCGTCCTGCCGTCCCGCGTGCCGAACCTGCTGATCAACGGCAGCTCCGGCATCGCGGTCGGCATGGCCACGAACATCCCGCCGCACAACCTCCGTGAGGTCGGCGAGGGTGTCGTCTGGGCGCTGGACAACTACGAGGCCTCCGACGAGGAGCTCCTCGAGGCGCTGATGGCCCGGATCAAGGGACCGGACTTCCCGACCGCCGGCCTGATCGTCGGCCGCGACGGCATCGAGTCCGCCTACCGCACGGGGCGCGGCTCGGTGCGGATGCGCGCCGTCGTCGAGGTGGAGGAGGACGGCAAGGGGCGCACCATCCTCGTCGTCACCGAGCTGCCGTACCAGGTCAACCCGGACAACCTCGTCGAGTCGGTCGCCGGGATGGTCCGGGACGGCAGGCTCGCCGGGATCTCCGAGATCAACGACGAGTCGTCGGACCGCATCGGCATGCGGATCGTGTTCACGCTCAAGCGGGACGCGGTCGCGAAGGTCGTGCTGAACAACCTCTACAAGCACAGCCAGCTGCAGTACAGCTTCGGCGTCAACATGCTGGCGATCGTCGACGGCGTGCCCCGCACGCTGCGGCTGGACCAGGTCGTCCGGAACTACATCCGGCACCAGATCGAGGTCATCGTCCGGCGGACGCGCTACCGGCTGCGCAAGGCCGAGGAGCGCGCCCACATCCTGCGTGGCCTGGTCAAGGCTCTCGACGCGCTGGACGAGGTCATCGCGCTGATCCGGGCGTCGCAGACCGTCGACGTCGCGCGCCAGGGCCTGATCAGCCTGCTCGAGGTCGACGAGATCCAGGCCCAGGCGATCCTGGACATGCAGCTGCGTCGGCTGGCCGCCCTGGAGCGGCAGAAGATCGTCGACGAGCTGGCCGAGATCGAGATCGAGATCGCGGACTACGAGGACATCCTCGCCCGCCCCGAGCGGCAGCGGCAGATCGTCCGGGACGAGCTGCAGGAGATCGTCGACAAGCACGGCGACGAGCGGCGCAGCCGGCTCGTCCCGGACGACGGCGACGTCACCAACGAGGACCTCATCGCGGTCGAGGACGTGGTCGTCACGATCACGCAGACCGGCTACGCGAAGCGCACCAAGACGGACCTCTACCGGGCGCAGAAGCGCGGCGGCAAGGGCGTGCAGGGCGCCACGCTGAAGCAGGACGACATCGTCGCCCACTTCTTCGTGTGCTCCACCCACGACTGGATGCTGTTCTTCACCAACAAGGGCCGGGTCTACCGGCTCAAGGCCTACGAGCTGCCCGAGGCCAACCGGAACGCGCGCGGCCAGCACGTCGCGAACCTGCTCGCGTTCCAGCCGGACGAGCACATCGCCCAGGTCATGCAGATCAAGGACTACCAGGCGTCCCCCTATCTCGTCCTGGCGACGAGAAACGGTCTGGTCAAGAAGTCCAAGCTGGAGGACTTCGACTCCAACCGCTCCGGCGGCCTGATCGGCATCAACCTCCGGGACTCCGACGAGCTGGTCGGCGCGGTGCTCTGCTCCGCCGAGGACGACCTCCTGCTCGTCTCCGCCGAGGGTCAGTCCATCCGCTTCACCGCCAGCGACGAGGTGCTGCGCCCCATGGGGCGCGCCACGTCCGGCGTGCTGGGGATGCGCTTCAACTCCGGGGACCGGCTGCTGTCCATCGCGGTCGTCCAGCCGGACAGGTTCGTGCTGGTCGCCACGGCCGGCGGGTACGCGAAGCGCACGCCGATCGAGGACTACCCGGTGCAGGGCCGCGGCGGCAAGGGAGTGTTGACCCTCCAGTACGACCGCCGGCGTGGCACGCTGGTCGGGGCGCTCATCGTCGGGATCGACGACGAGCTGTACGCGATCACCTCGACCGGTGGCGTCATCCGGACCTCGGCCCGTGAGGTGCGCAAGGCCGGTCGGCAGACCAAGGGAGTGCGCCTGATGAACCTCGGCGAGAGCGCCACCCTACTGGCGGTGGCACGCAATGCCGAGGACGATGCGGACGACCCCGAGGTGACCGGGACGTCGAGCTGATCGCCGCCGGCGAACAGACCGTGACCGTGCCGTGCGCCCAGCCGACGACCGAGGAGATCCCCACCTCGTGAGCGAGAACGAGAAGACCCCGCCGACGCCGTCGGGCGACGGGACCGAGCCCGGCCGCAACGTCGCGACGGACTCACAGACCTTCCCCGGAGGGGCGGTGGGTCGTGTGTCGCCGTCCGGGCAGGCCGGGTCCGACGACGCGCCGACCCCCGCCGGCGGGACGCCTGTGGCGCACGGCACACCGGCCCCGGCCGCGGGTGTCCCGGTGGCGAACGGCGGGTCCGGCAACGGCTCGCCGGCGGGTCGGGTGTCCGGTGGGACGGCTGCTCCGCCGCCGTCCGCCGGCTCGTCCGGTCCACAGTCGCCGTCGCCGGCCAGGCGGAGCACAGGGCGCCCGGAGGCCGGTGCGGTGCCGGAGACGTCGTCCCAGGCGGTCCCCGCGTCCGGTGAGCTGCCGACGCAACGTCCGGCCGAGCAGGGGGCGGTTCCGGACACCGGCCCCTCCTCGGACGGCTCGCCGCCCCCGTGGCGTCGCGTGCCGGAGGACGAGTCCCCCACCCGGCAGGCGCGCCCGGTCCCGGCCCCGCCGGCCCCGACGGTGGCGGACGGCCTGCTGAGCGAGGCCCCGACCGCCTACCTCGACCGCAATGCGGCCGGTATGCCGCCGGCAGCGCCTGCCGCGCCGCTCCTCGGCGGTCAGGGTCAGCCCGAGGGCACCGACGGACGTCCCGAGGCGCCGGCCGTCCGCAGCCGGGCCCCCCGCCAGGCGTTGCTGCAGGTCAAACGGTTCGACCCGTGGTCGGTGCTGAAGCTGGCCCTCGTGCTGGCCGTCGTGCTGTTCTTCATCTGGCTCGTGGCGGTCGGCGTGCTATACGGCGTGCTCGACGGCATCGGCGTCTGGGACCGGCTCAACGGCACCTACGCGGACCTCGTGTCCGGCGAGACCCGGACGGGTAGCGCGCTCATCAGCGCGGGCCGGGTGTTCGGTCTCGCGGCCGTCGTCGGGGCGATCAACAGCCTGCTGTTCGCCGTCGCGATGACGGTGGGCGCGTTCGTCTACAACGTCTCCGCGGACCTGGTCGGTGGGGTCGAGGTCACGCTCTCCGAGCGGGACTGACCAGCGGTTTCGGGTTCTGCACCGCCGCGGGGGAGGGGGTGCAGAACCCACTGGAGGGCTCCTGTAGAGTTCTCCATGCCGCAGGGGCCTATAGCTCAGTTGGTTAGAGCGCGTCGCTGATAACGACGAGGTCGCTGGTTCAAATCCAGCTAGGCCCACTCCCATCGGCACCCGTCATCGAAGGTGGAGGACGATGAAGAAGATCCTCGCTCTCCTCGCCGCAGCCGGAGCCGCGTTCCTGGTCCTCACCAAGCTTCGCTCGAAGCCGGACGAGGACCTGTGGCACGAGGCCACCACGCGCTGACCGCCGCTCCCGCGGAGCACGGGGTACCGTGACCTGCACGGGGACGTAGCTCAATTGGCAGAGCACTGCCTTTGCAAGGCAGGGGTTAGGGGTTCGATTCCCCTCGTCTCCACCACAGCCCGTCGACTCGGACGGCCGCGATCGGCACCGAGGTGCGGATGTCTGAGTAGCCGTAGTGGTGGCGACAGGCTGCGACTCGATCTCGTCGTCGACGATCTCGTAGACGAGTCGGTGCTCGTCGGTGATGGGCTTGGACCAGTAGCCACGGAAGCTGTGCTTCAGGGGCTGAAGTTTCCCGATGTCTGGTCCTGGGGTGCCACCAGAGATGGTCGGCCCAGGCGTCCTCGTCCCAGACGGGCTTCGCTCGTCGGCAGGGTCGAGAAGGTCACGGGGGTGCCCGTGCCGCTCTCGAGGCGATCGATCGACGCCAGCAGCCGACGAGCGTTCTCGGGGTCACGGAGCAGGTAGGCGGCTTCCTCCAGGGACTCGTAGTCGTCGAGCGCGACGATGACGACCGCCGGCCGTCGTGTCGAGAACCGCGGGCCCGTCTCGACGTCCCGGGTGAACCAGCCCCGACGAGAGGCCAGAACCATGAGCCCCAAGGCCCGGCCGCCAGCTCCTCGGCCACACCTTCACCGCCGCCCTGCAGAAGAGCCCCGCCCAGGGCGGCTGGACCTACGCCGTGATGCCGCGCTCGGCCGAGTTCTTCGGCGCCCACGGCCTGGTCAAGGTGGCCGGGACCGTCGACGGGGTCCCCTTCACCAGCGCGTTCATGGCGATCGGCGACGGGACGCACAAGCTCCCGATGAAGGCCGTGATCCGTCGCGCCCTGGGCAAGCAGGCCGGGGACACGGTCACGGTCCGGCTGACCGAGCGCCTGTCCTGACCGGCGCGGTGCGGGGCTACGCCCCCCGCGCCACGCGCTCCAGCCGGTCGCGGTAGTCCTCCCACCAGTCCAGATCGACCGGCGCCATGTTGCCGTTTCCGTTCCGCAGCCCCACCGCCCCGTCGACGAGCTCCCGCACGATGTCCGCGTGCCCGGCGTGCCGCTGGGTCTCCGCGATCAGGTGGATCAGGACCAGATGCAGGGTCACCTCGCTGCGGTCGGCGGGCCAGTGCGGCACGTGGCCGACGGAGTCCAGCGCCAGCGCGTCGATCGTCGCGTCGGAGTGCGCCCAGGCGCGGTGATAGAGACCGAGGATCTGCTCGCGGGACTCCTCGGCCTTGGCCCACATGTCGGCGTTGGGCTCGGCGTCGTCGGCGAACCAGGGCAGGGGCTCGTCGGACGGCCGGTCGAACGTGGCGCCGAAGTACCCGAACTCGACGCTCGCCACGTGCTTGACCAGCCCCAGCAGGTTGGTGCCGGTCGGGGTCAGAGGCCGGCGGAGGTCGTACTCCGAGAGGCCGTCGAGCTTCCACACGAGCGCCTCCCGCGCGGCCTGCAGGTACCGCTTCAGGTCAGCCTTCGGGTCCGATCCGCTCATGCGGAGCAGCCTGTCACGCCGCGGCGGCCTGATCATCTTCGCGCTGGCTGCTCCAGCGCTCGCCGGGCGGCCACGCGGCCCCGCCCCGCCGCCGGCACTCGGCCTCGTTGCTCTGCCGCGGCGTCACGCGCCACCGACGATCCGCCATCAGGTCAGCGGTGGGTTGCGCCCGTAACGGGCGACGTCGCCGGCCTGCAGCGCCACCGATCCGGACACGACGCGGTCCGGTGTGAACCGGACGCGACGGCCGGTGCCGCCGTCGTCGCCCGGCGCACCCGACGCGGTCCACTCGACGGTCGCGGCGCCGGACAGGTGCAGCGTCGCTCCGGTGCCGAAGTCGACGACCAACAGTGCGGCGGTGTCGTCGGAGGCGAGGTTGCCGAGGCTGTTGAACATGTTGTTGCCGGGATAGTCCGGCCACCACAACGCGCCGCCGTCGACGACGCGGAGGAAACCGGGGGTGCCGCCGCGATGTGAGGCGTCGGCGCCGCGGGCCGGGTGGACGGTGCCGAGGAAGAAGGTGTCCGCGGCCTCGATCAGCGCGATGTCGGCCGGGTCGAGTGCCGACGACCGGCGGACGGTGCGCGGCCCCTCCCGCGCGGTGCGCTCGAGCCGCCGTTGCTGGATGTACTTCGGGCAGTTGCCGTACGCCTGCTCGACGGCGATCGTCAGCCCGTCGTCGCCCGCGCCGGTCAGCGTGCCGTTGACCCGGACGCGGCGGCGTCTCGCGAACTCGATCGCCAGCAGGCCGACGCGCTGGCCGCCCGGGAGCGCGTGCAACGGATCCCCCTCGGCAGGGGAGGCGTGGACGTGCAGCCGGGAGCCGTGGGCGTTCAGGAACCCGGGCGCGGCGACGAGGGGGGAGATCCAGAGGCGGCCGTCCGCGTCGCGGGCGGTGAGCACGGCGACGTCGCGCTCGGCGAGAAAATCACTGATCCCTCCGTCGAGATCGGGGTCGTCCAGCATTCCGGCGAGCCGCGACGCCTCGCCCGCGACCCCGGCGCGCCGCTGGACCGCGAGCTCGCCCTCGTGGAAGCCGCTGGTCATCGGGACCGTCCTCAGCTCGTCCGGTGTAGCGCACCAGTGTGGCCCGGGGGCGCCGAGCGCTCAGCCGAAGGTCGCGTGAGGGTCCAGCCGGGACAGGAGGGCACGGAGGCGCGCAGGTCCCCGTTCTGGAGCGCGGCGGTGAGCAGCTCGGTCTGGGTGACGATCTCGGTGCAGTGGCGGTCGTGGTCCATGGCGGCCCTTCCTCGTGACCCGGCGTCGGTCGGCGCCGGCGCGGGAGGGTCGGAGCCGGGACACCGTTCACGACATCGCGCCGTCGGCGCAACCGAGATCTCTTCTTGTTGTCGTGACGACGCTGATGTCGCCGTGACAACATCAGAGGGTGACGACCCCCGAGCCCGGCCCGCTGTCGTCGGCCGGGTTCTGGCTGCACCACGCCGCCCTGGCGTGGCGGGCCGACCTCGCCGCGCGCCTGCAGCCCCTCGGCCTGACGCCCACCCAGTTCCTCCACCTGGCCTCGGTGGCCTGGCTCGAGGACCTGCACGGGCCGCCGATCCAGCAGGAGGTGGCCGAGCAGGCCGGCGCGGACCGGATGATGACGTCCAAGGTCGTCCGGACCCTCGCCGCACGCGGGCTGGTCAGCCGCAGCCCCACGGAGGTCGACGGCCGGGCGGTCCGGATCGCGCTGACCCGAGCGGGCCGGGAGGTGGTCGACAGCGCGACGGCGATCGCGCGGGAGGTCGACGCCCGGTACTTCGGCGACGAGCCCGGGCCCCTCGGTGACCAGCTACGCGAGCTCGCGGAGCACCGCGGTCTCCGAGACCTGCCGAGAACGTTCTCGTCACTCGTGAAACAAGCCTCGGAGCAGCCTCGACACAGATAAATGTCACATCGACGAAAAGAGGGTCTGGATCGGTCAGGACGGCGAACGGCCTGATGCGCCACTCGTCTCAATCTGAGAAGACGCATCGACCGGATGAATTAGACGTGCCTAACATCCGGCTCGTGGGAACCATGACGCCCGCCGTCGAGGACTACCTGAAGACCATCTTCCTGCTGAGTACCCGCGGGGAGGCGGTCACCACCAGCGCGTTGGCGCGCGAGCTGCACGTGTCCTCCCCGTCCGTCTCGGCGATGATGAAGAGGCTGAGCGACGGCCGGCTCGTCGAGCGCGAGACGGGCGTGCACCTCACCGCACAGGGGGAGCGGGAGGCGCTGCGCGTCGTCCGCCGGCACCGGCTGCTGGAGACCTTTCTCGCCCGCGTGCTGGGCATGCCGTGGGACGAGGTGCACGTCGAGGCCGAGCTGCTGGAGCACGCGCTGAGCGAGCGGCTCGAGGCCCGCATCGACGCCGCGCTCGGCCATCCCACCCGCGATCCGCACGGGGATCCCATCCCGCCCGCGGCCGGCGCCCACGACGAGAGCTGGGGCCGCTCGCTCGCGGGCACGCCCGCCGGGAGCCGCTTCCGGGTCGAGCGCGTCTCGGACCGTGACAGCGACGCGCTGCGCTACCTCGGGGAGAAGGGCGTCCGCCCGGGCGTCGTCCTGGAGGTCGGTGAGCAGGAGCCCTACGGCGGCTCCTGCCGGGTGCTGCTCGGCGGCGAGCCGCTCGCGCTCGGTCAGGTCCTGACCCATCTGGTGTTCGGCACGGTCGTCGAGGGGGATGCATGAGCGCGGTGAGATCCGAGCGATCGACGGCGGTGGCCGACGTCCGGGCGCGGGGGCGGCGCGGCAGCCTGACATTGATCGGCCCGGCGTTCGTCGCCGCCATCGCCTACGTGGATCCCGGCAACTTCGCCACGAACTTCTCCGCCGGCTCGAACTTCGGCTACCTGCTGCTGTGGGTGATCGTCGGCGCGAACCTGCTCGCGATGCTCATCCAGGGGCTGTCCGCGAAGCTCGGCATCGCCACCGGCCGCAACCTCGCCGAGATGTGCCGCGAGGAGTACCCGAAGCCGGTGAGCCGGGGGATGTGGGTGCAGGCGGAGATCGTCGCCGCCGCCACCGACCTCGCCGAGGTCATCGGCGGCGCGGTCGCGCTGCACCTGCTGTTCGGGCTGCCGCTGTTCGTCGGTGGCGTGATCACCGGCGTCGTCGCGTTCGCGCTGCTCGGGCTGCACCAGCGCGGGCAGCGGCCGTTCGAGCTGGCGATCGCAGGCCTGTTCGCGGTGATCCTGCTCGGATTCCTGGTCACGACGCTCCGCATCCCGTGGGAGCCGGACGAGCTCGCCGCCGGCCTCGTGCCGATGTTCGACGGCCCGGAGAGCCTGATGCTGGCCACCGGCATCCTCGGCGCCACGGTCATGCCGCACGTCATCTACCTGCACTCGGCGCTCACCCAGGACCGCAACCCCGCGACCACGCTCAACGAGCGTCGGTTCCTGCTCCGCCACCAGCGCATCGACGTCACCCTCGGCATGGGCCTCGCGGGGCTGGTCAACATGGCGATGCTGGTGATCGCCGCGGCGCTGTTCCACGGATCGGCCGTACCGGAGGACACCGGCAGCCTGGAGGGCGTGCACGCCGCGCTCGGCCGGGTGCTGGACCACCCCGCGGCGATGGCCTTCGCCCTCGCCCTGCTGGCGTCCGGTTTCGCGTCCGCCGGGGTCGGGACGTTCGCGGGCCAGGTGGTCATGCAGGGGTTTATCCGGCGGCGGATCCCGCTGCTCCTGCGCCGGCTGATCACGCTGGCGCCGGCGCTCGTCGTGCTGGGCCTCGGCATCGACCCCACGAAGGCGCTGGTGTTCTCCCAGGTGATCCTGTCCTTCGGCATCCCGTTCGCGTTGATCCCGCTGGTGCTGCTCACCCGTCGCCGCGACGTGATGGGGGAGCTGGTGAACCGGCGGATCACGACGGTGGCGGCGTCGGTCGCGGCCACGGCGATCGTCGGGCTCAACGGCGTGCTGCTCTGGCAGACGTTCGTCGGTTGAGCGGGTGGCACCCGGTCGCCCCGGACCCTGCGGACACACGAAGGACGCGGCACGCGGGACGACCGGTGGGCCGCCCGACGTGCCGCGTCGATGCCAAGTGCAGGAGCCGCCGGATCGGTGTCGACGACCGTGCGCTCGGGGTCAGCGCGCCCTGCAGGAACCGGTCCACACCGTCGTGACCGGTCCTGAGGGGATTCGCGAAGGTGAGATCTGGGGAGCGGACCTCACCGGTGGATCAGAGGGCGGCGAGACCGGCGATCTGCGAGGCGAGGCTCGCGGCGTCCGGAGCCGCGACCGCGTCCGAGGCGCCGACCTTGTAGTCGTTGCCGTCGAAGTCCTGGTCCTGCGTCGACGGCAGGGTCGGCAGCGCCGGGGCACCCAGCTCGGGGAGCGCGGGGGCACCCAGCTCCGGCGCGCCGAGTGCGGGCGCCGGGAGCTCGGGCAGGGCCGGCGCCGGGAGCTCCGGCCCGGCCAGCGGGATGCTGCCCGCCGGGGTGGCCAGCTCGCCGGCCACCTGCGGGGCACCCGGGAGCTCGGACAGCGACGGGGCCGCGGGCAGGGACGGGGCCGCGGGCAGCGCGTCCAGGCCGGGGAACGCAGGGGCGGCCGGGAGCTCGGGGGCACCCGGAGCCTCGGGAAGGCCCGCGGTCCGCATCGAGGCCGGCACCGCGGTGTCGCCCTCGGGGGCGGTCTGCGTGCTCACGGTCGGCATCTCGAAGTTGAAGAGGCCCGGCAGGGCCATCGAGTCGGGCGAGGGGAGCTCGGGCGCGGAGAGCTCCGGAGCTGCGAGGTCCGGGGCTGCCAGCTCCGGCGCCGCGGGGAGCTCCGGAGCCGCGGGCAGCTCCGGCAGCGACGGCGCGGCGAGGGCCTGGCCCGCGAAGCCGACGCCGATGGCGGCGACTCCCGCAATGGTGGCCGACGTACGCAGCGTGCGCCTGGCGAGACTGCTCATCTCTGGTGGATCCTTCCGATCGGGGGTCTCGGAAAACGATGGTGCTTCGGGCGGCCCAACGAACGTTGGGGGTTCGAGATGTGGAATATCGCGCTCTGGAGGCGACCTTCACCTGTTCGAGTGACAATCTTCCGGCAACCTCCGGCGTCGCCACCCGTACGGTGGACGCGCTTCAGCGTGAGGTCATCGACGCTCTGCCATCACCGTGAAGGGAAGTGAAGGATCATCACCGGCTCGGCGCGCCTGTCGCGGATCATGGTCGGGCTGGGCATCGGGGCCGGTGCGGGCCTGGGCCTGGGTTTCGGCATCGGGACCCACTACGCGACGGTCCTGTTGGACACCCGCCGCTCCGTGCTCTACCCGGAGCGGGTGCTGGGTGCGGACGAGGGCACGGTGACCCTCGCCCGGAGCAGGCTCGTCCTGCAGCCCGGGGTCTGGGGCCTGCGTTGGTCGGAGGGCCTGGCGGTGCTCGGGCCGGTGCTGCGCGACGACAAGCGGGGGGTGGTCCGTCGGCTCCTGTCCGGGCCGGTTCCGCCGGCCGGGCCGGCGGTCGTCGACGCCGGGCCCTACGACCCCGATCCCGGCGCCCATGGCCTGACGTTCGACGAGGTCATGATCGACACCCCGCTCGGCCCCGCGCCGGCCTGGGAGGTCCCCGCGGCGGGGACGACCTGGGCGATCGCGATCCACGGACGTGGCGGCACCCGGCGCGAGGCGCTGCGGATCCTCCCTGCGCTGCATGCGCTCGGGTTGCCGCAGCTGGTGGTCAGCTACCGCAACGACCCGGAGGCCCCGCCGAGCCCGGACGGCTTCTTCCACCTCGGGGACACCGAGTGGGAGGACCTGGAGGCGGCCGTCCGGTACGCGACCTCCCGCGGGGCGCGGCGGATCGTGCTCGTCGGCTGGTCCATGGGCGCGGCCATCTGCGGGGCGTTCCTGGACCGCTCCGCCGAGGCGCACCTCGTCGAGGCGATGGTGTGGGACGCGCCGCTGGTGGACTGGCGGGCCTGCCTGCGCCTGCAGGCGGCGAACCGGCTCGTCCCACCCGCGCTGGTGCCCCTGGCGACCGCGACCGCGACGCGGCGGATCGGCATCGACTTCGACCGCTTCGACCTGCGGCGGACCCCGCCGAAGCACCGGCCGCCGACCTTCATCGTGCACAGCGGTCCGGACACGGCCGTCCCGGCGAGCTCCAGTCGGGCCCTGGCGGCGGCGGGACGCGCGCTCGGCTGGCCGATCCGCTACCTCGAGGTGCCGGATGTCGAGCACACGGCGGCGTGGAACGCGGATCCGGAACGCTACGAGCAGGCCGTGACCGCGTTCCTTCGCGACGCCGGGGCGGTGGCCTAGCGGTTGCCGCGGGCGGAGACGGCGTCCGCTCCCGGGGCGACGACGTCCGTGGGCGGGATCGTCGACGGCGGCTCGGCGACGTCGTTCACCGAAACCTCCTGCGGGCCGCGCGACAGCACCACGTACACGATCCCGGCGAGCACCGCGGCGACGAGGCCACCCGCGGCCATCCAGCGCCACCACGCGACCGGCATGGGCTCGGGGTCGATGCGGCGGGCCAGGTCCTTGCGGACGGCCGTGACGGCGTGGTCCAGAAGGGTGCCGGACTCGTCCAGCAGGCCCTTGGCCTTGTCCGCGGTCCTCTCGGCCAACACGGGGACGTCCTTCTCGATCCGCTCGGCGACCTCGCGCGCGATCTCCTCGGCGGCGCCGCCGAGGGTTGAGAGAGCCTCTCCGGCCTGCTCGCGGGCACGCCCCAGGGCCTCGTGCGTGGTCGTGCCGATGCTCCTGCTCATGACCGGACCTCTTCCCGCGTGGGCGTGGACCGCCGCTCCTGGCACGATGGTAACCGTGACTGACCCAGGCAACTCGAACCAGACCGCGACGCTGCGGACGTCCGAGGGCGACATCCGGATCACGCTGTTCCCGGACCACGCCCCCAAGACCGTGGCGAACTTCGCCGACCTCGCGACCGGTAAGAAGGACTACTCGCAGCCCAATGCGAGCGGCGGGGACAGCGGCCCCTTCTACGACGGCTCGATCTTCCACCGCGTCATCAGCGGGTTCATGCTGCAGGGCGGTGACCCCACGGGCACCGGCCGCGGCGGACCCGGCTACCAGTTCGCGGACGAGTTCCACCCGGAGCTCAAGTTCGACCGCCCGTACCTGCTGGCCATGGCCAACGCGGGCCCGGGCACGAACGGCTCGCAGTTCTTCATCACGGTCGGCCCGACGCCGCACCTGAACCGCAAGCACACGATCTTCGGTGAGGTCGCGGACGCGGACTCCCGTGCCGTCGTCGACGCCATCGCGAACATCCCGACCGACCGGACCGACCGGCCGCTCACCGACGTGGTCATCCAGCACGTCGAGATCTCCTGACGGAACCCCCGTGAGGAGAGGGGCTTCGTGACCCACCCTGCCGGACCCCTTCCGCCGGACGCACCGGCTGTCTGCGCCCGGCACCCCGACCGGCCCACGGGGCTGAGCTGCGCGCGCTGCGGCCGGCCCGCCTGTACGGACTGCCTGCGCGAGGCGTCCGTCGGGTACCAGTGCGTGGACTGCGTCGCCGAGGGCAACCGCTCGGTCCGGCAGGGGGGTGCCCGGCGAGGGGTGACCCTGGCCGGCGCGCAGCAGCGCTCGCGGGCGCGGCCGATCGTGACGCCGGTGCTGGTCGCCCTGAACGTCCTGGTCTTCGCGTGGACGGTCGTGCAGTCCGGCAGCCTCGGCGGCAACTACGCGTCGGCGCTGTTCCAGGACTGGGTCCTGCAGTCCGACGACATCGCCGCCGGTGACTGGTGGCGGCTCGTCACCGCCGGGTTCCTGCACTACGGCCCGCTGCACCTGGTGTTCAACATGCTGGCGCTGTGGGTCATCGGCCGGGACGTGGAGACCGTCCTGGGCCGGACGCGGTTCCTGGCCGTCTACCTGGTCTCGTTGCTCGGCGGCTCGGCCGCGGTGATGCTCTTCTCACCGAACGCGGCGGTCGCCGGCGCGTCCGGGGCGGTGTTCGGGCTGATGGGCGGCCTGGCCGTGGTGCTGCGCCGGATGCGGGTACCGCCGAGCCAGGCCTTCGGGCTGATCGCGGTGAACATCGTGATCAGCGTCGTGCTCCCGGGGATCTCGCTCGCCGGGCACCTCGGCGGGCTGGTGGTCGGCGCGGCCGCGACGGCGGCGCTCGTCTATGCGCCCGCCCGGAACCGGAACCTCGTGCAGGCCGGGGCGATCGCCGGCCTCGCCGTGGTGGCGTTGCTCGCGATCACGCTGTCGCTGTAGTCCCTCGCACGCGGAGGGCCGCCGGGAACGTCCCGGCGGCCCTCTTTCCGTCTCCTAATCCGGCTTGCTGCAGCCGCAACCGGTGGAGCAGCCGTCCGTGCCGCGCATCGGCGTCCTGTTCACGCGAGAACCTCCTTCGTCGACGACCGGGCCTCACCAGCGTAGGAACCCGGTGCCGCCGGGCACGAGGCTCCGAGCGGGGGGTCTCGCGGCACCCGCGGTGATGCCGGGCCCGGCCGTCCGGGTGGTCCGCCGCCACGTCCGGGCGGATGCCCTAGACCGGGCGGCGTGCGGCGAGTAGGCCCGCGACGTCCTCGGGCTCCGCGTTGAGGTCCAGCCGCCCGAAGACCATCAGCCGTTCGGCACCGGCGGCGTCCCGGACGTCCAGCTCCAGCATCGAGGTCTCGCGTCCCAGCCGCCGGATACGGACCACGCGCACTCCCTGGACCCGGCTCCACGGGAACGGTCGCGCGCCGAGCAGCCCCCGCACCGTGACGCCGGCGGCGTCCGCGGCGAGGCGCGGCCGGGCGACCGTGCCGAACAGCGAGGCCAGCAGCAGCCCGACGGCGGCGACCCCGGCGATCAGGCGGCCCGCCGGGTCCGCGCCGGAGGCGAAGAGCAGCCCGCACCACAGGATGGCGCCCGCCGTGAGCAGCCAGCCGACGGCGACGAGGCCGGCGGCCGGGCTCCACCGCGTCCGATCACTCATCGGCAGGGATCACCCAGGGTAGCTGTAAGGGTTGTCCACAGGGCTTGTCCACAGTGGGGATGGTCTCACATTCGTGTGTTTCGGCTGTTCAGCGCCATCTCATGGTCATCAGGAGACCGATCACGATGAGTGCGAAGCCGATGAGGAAGTTCCACGAGCCGAGCGCGGTCATGAAGCCGATGCTGCTGCCGGCGATGTAGTTGACCACCAGCCACGCGAAGCCGACGAGCATCAGGCCGAGCATCACGGCGATGTACACGGGATGGGTGGGTCCGGCGACCTTCACGGGCGACCGGCCGGTCGGCGGCGTGTAGGCGGCCTTCTTGCGGACCTTGGACTTCGGCATCGGAGAACCTCGTCTGACGTGCGGTGCAGGGTCGACCCGCGGCGGTCGGTGTGCTCGCCGACCACGGTAGCGTGCCGGGCCGCCGGAGGTCTGCTCACGGCCTGCAACCCCGACGCGCCCGATCCGGGGCGACGCCCGCGGTCGATCCCGCGCGTCGAGCCGGAGATCGCGCGGGGGTGAGGCCCTAGTGCAGGCCGGCCGTGAGCGCCGCGACCTCGGCGCCGAGGTCCTCGACCAGCGGCTCCGAGACGACGTGCCCGGCCGTCGCGAGCCAGTTCGCCAGCATCCGGTGCCCGCCCTGGGTGAGGACGGACTCGGGATGGAACTGCACACCCTCGATCGGCAGGTCCCGGTGCCGCACGGCCATGATCAGGCCGGACTCCGTGGAGCCGGTGACCTCGAGCTCCGCCGGCAGCGTGTCCGGGCGGATCGACAGCGAGTGGTACCGCGTGGCGACGAACGGGTCCGGCAGGCCGCGCAGCACGCCGACGCCCGGGTGGTGCACCAGCGACGTCTTGCCGTGCAGCAGCTCCGGTGCCCGCTCGACGACGCCGCCCCAGGCGACGCCGATGGCCTGGTGGCCGAGGCAGACCCCGAGCAGCGGGAGGTTCCGCTCGGCCGAGGCCCGGATGACGTCGATGCTGGAGCCGGCGGCCTCGGGGGTGCCGGGGCCGGGGCTGACCAGGACGGCGCCGACCTCGTCCAGCTCGTCGAGGTCCACGTCGTCGTTGCGCCGGACCACGGTCTCGACGCCGAGCTGGGCGAGGTACTGGACGAGGTTGTAGACGAAGCTGTCGTAGTTGTCGACGACGAGGACGCGCATGGGTTCAGCCTAGTTCCCGAACAGGCCGTCGCCGCCGCCGTTGTCGCCGCCGCCCCCGTTGCCCGACTGCCCGATCGTCAGGGTGATCTGGGTGTTGTCCGGGTCGATGGCGGTGCCGGCGGGGACGGACTGGGCGAGGACGCGGTTGTTCTGCGAGGAGTCCGAGACCTGCTGGCCCTGCGCCTGCACGTTCTTGTTGATGCCGGCAGCGCTGAGGGTCCTCGCCGCGTCGTTGACGGTCTGGCCCACCACGTTGGGCATCTCGACCCGGTTGCCCTTCGAGACCTGCAGCGTGATGGTGCTGCCCTTCTGCACCCGGGAGCCGGCCTGCGGGTTCGTGCCCACGACCGAGCCCTCCTCGCCCGCGCCGTCGACCTGGGTGCTCTGGGTCTGGAAGCCCGCGTTGGTGAGCGTCTGCTTGGCCTGGTCCTCCGTCTGTCCGCTGACGTCCGGGACCGCGACGGTGGTCTGCTCCTTGCCGAGGACGACCGCGACGGCGCTGCCACCGGGGGCGTCCACACCCGCGGCCGGGTTCGAGGAGAGGATCTTCCCGACCTTGCTCTCGTCCGCCGTCTCCTGCTCCGTCTGGTTTCCCAGCGTCAGCCCGCGCGCCTCGAGCAGCGTCTGTGCCTCGGCGGGACTCTTGCCGTCCAGCGCAGGCACGGTGGCCTGCGCCGGGCCGGTGCCGACGAAGATGGTGACGGTGCTGCGCTCCGCGACCTGCACGTTCGACGCCGGGTCCGTGCGCGTGACCTTGCCGTTCAGTTCGACCGTCGACGGCTCCTGCTTGAGGTTCACGAGCAGGCCGGCGGTGGAGATCTGGGCGCGCGCGGCGTCCGGGAGCGCGCCGACGACGTTCGGCACGGCGATCTGGGTGGGCGTCGAGGGGCTGCCGAAGACCTCGAACGCGACGAACGCGAGGAGGGCCAGCACCGCCGCGACCGCGATACCGACACCGATCTTGCGGCCGGTGTGCTTGCTCTCCGGCTCGTCCTGCCAGGGCTGCACCTCGCCGGGCGACACGGTGTGGCGGCCACCGCCACCACCCCCGGCCGCCGCGATCCGCCGGGTGGCGCCGCCGTTCGTGTCCGCGTTGAGGAACGTGGTGCGCTCCTCCTCGGTCATCACCATCGGTGCGAGCGGCTGCTGGCCGTTGCGCACCCGGATCAGGTCCGCACGCATCTCCGCGGCCGACTGGTACCGGTTGGCCGGGTTCTTGCTCAGTGCCTTGAGCACCACGGCGTCCAGCGACGGCGGAACCTGCGGGTTGACCTCCGACGGGCGTCGCGGGTCCTCCCGGACGTGCTGGTAGGCGACCGCGACCGGGGTGTCCCCGGTGAAGGGCGGCTCGCCCGTCAGCAGTTCGAAGACCACGCAGCCGGCGGCGTAGACATCCGACCGGGCGTCGACCGCCTCGCCGCGCGCCTGCTCGGGGGAGAGGTACTGCGCGGTGCCGATGACGGCCGCGGTCTGCGTGACGTTCTGGCCCTCGCCGAGCGCGCGGGCGATGCCGAAGTCCATCACCTTCACCGCGCCGGTGCGGGTGATCATGATGTTCGCCGGCTTCACGTCACGGTGGATGATGCTGTGCTTGTGGCTGAAGTCCAGCGCCGCGCACACGTCCGCCATGACCTCGATGACCCGCTGCTGCGGGATCGGGCCGGAGGTCTTCACGACCTCGCGCAGCGTCTGCCCGTCGACGTACTCCATGACGATGTAGGGGAGCGGGCCGAACTCGCTCTGCACCTCGCCGGTGTCGTACACCGCGACGATCGCCGGGTGGTTCAGCGCCGCCGCGTTCTGCGCCTCGCGTCGGAACCGGATCTGGAACTGCGGGTCCCGCGCGAGGTCCGCGCGCAGCACCTTGACGGCGACGTCGCGGCTCAGCCGCGTGTCCATGCCGCGGTGGACCTCGGACATGCCGCCGTAACCGAGCGTCTCGCCCAGTTCGTAGCGTTCGGACAGCAGTCGGGGGGTCGTCATCGGTGCCGATTCCTGTGCGCTCGGGAGGTTCGGTTCATCATGCCGGGTGGCACGACGGGGTGGTGCTCGGCTCGCATGGCCGACCATCGGTCTGCGCCGGGTCGCCCGCTGTGCGGGCTCACCGGGCCTCCCCCGGATCGATCGCCGCGACGAACCGTCGTGCGGGAGGGTCGGCCACCGCCGAACCGGCGAGGACGGCCACCCGGCTCGAGACGCTACCGGGCAAACCGCTCGTCGTCGGAGTGCCGTCGGCCTCGTCGAAGAGCCGGGGCACCGCGAACACCGCCAGCGCGATGGCCGCCAGCAGGACGACGACGAACAGCACGACCAGCACCGAACTGGTCCCCCGCGAGCTCGGGACCAGCCGCAACGGCTCCGTGGGCGGGGCCGGCGGGACGGGCGGGCGGTCCGTGATGCGGGCCACGTGCGGGATCGAGTGGGCGGGCGTCCCCGGGCGTGCCCCGGGGCCCGTCGGCGGCCCGGAGGTCCGCGGCGGGTCCGCGTGTGCGCCCCACCCGGGTGGGGTCGGCGGTGCGGGGGTCGGCGGTGCGGGGGTCCGGGGTGCGGGGGTCCGGGGTGCGGGGGTCGGGGGCGCGGCCGATGCCGCGGTCCCCGACGAGGAGGCGGCCGGGGACGCGACGGCACCCGGGCCGCTGCGCGGACCGGTCGTGCCCGGCTCGGCGAGGGTGTCGCCCGCGTCGTCCGGTGCCCGGACGGCCGCGTTCTCGACGGCGTGCCGCCCGCCGGTGTCCACCGAGGGCTCGGCGACCGGCTCGGCGGGGGGCGGGGTGGCGGTCCGGGTGGCCGACGGCGCCCGGGCCGCGGACGTCTCCACCGCCGGTCTCCGCAGGTCGGTCCTCCGGTCCGGCGCGGGCTCCTGCCGCTCCGGGACGGCGGGGGCGGACCCGGCGGCGCGCTCCTTCTCGTCCTTGCGTCGCCTGGCCGCCTTCTCGGCGCGCCGGCTCCGCTTCCGCTCGGCCCGGTCCACGGCGCGGGCGCCGGTGTCCGGACCGTCGGTGCCGGGCCGGGAACCTGCGGGGCGCCGGGTGCTCGGCGACACCGTCGCGACGGGGCCGCTCGCCGGGGAGGCCGGCGTCGAACCGGAGGCACCGGAGATCCGCACCGGGACCGGCGGGCCCTCGCCACGGCGCACGGCGGCGACCGCGGCGGCGAACTCCTCGCCGTCGGCATAGCGCCGCGCCGGGTCCTTGACCAGCACCGCCGCGATGAGCGAGCGGACATGCTCGGGCACGGTGTCCGGCAGCGGCGGCGGCTCGTCCCGCACCTGCATCATCGCGACGGCCACCGCGTTGTCCGCGCGAAAAGGGCGGTGCCCGGCCAGGCACTCGTAGCCGACGATGCCGAGGGAGTACACGTCCCCCTCGGGACCCGCCTCCCCCCCGCTGGCCTGCTCGGGAGCGATGTAGTGCGCCGTGCCCATCACCATCCCGGACCGGGTGACCGGGACGGCGTTGGCGGCCTTGGCGATGCCGAAGTCCGTGAGCTTCACCGTGCCGTCGACGCGCAGCAGGATGTTCCCGGGCTTGACGTCGCGGTGCACGTACCCGCGCTCGTGCGCGGCGTGCAGCGCGTGCGCCGCCTGCTCGACGATCCGCAGCGTCTCCTCGGTGTCGATCGGGCCGCGGGCGATCCGGGCGGACAGCGGCTCGCCGCGGACCAGCTCCATCACCAGGTAGGCGGTGCGCCGGTTCTCCTGCGGCGCGTCGTCCTCGCCGTAGTCGTGGATCGACGCGACGCCGGAGTGGTTCAGGGACGCCACCGTGCGCGCCTCGACCCGGAAGCGGTGCAGGAACTCCGGGTCGTCGGAGAGCTCGGGGCGCAGCACCTTCACCGCGACGTCCCGGCCCAGCCGGATGTCCGAGGCCTCCCAGACCTCGCCCATCCCGCCGACGGCGATGCGCCGGCCCAGCTCGTAGCGGTCCGCGATCCGTTGCCCCGCCGCCAGGGCTCCCGGACCGCTCACGGGGCGGCCCCGGCCGGTGGCCCCCCGCTCGGTGGCTGCTGCCTCATCGCCCACCCCGCAGCGCCTCCGCGATCACCGCGCGGCCGACGGGTGCGGCGACCGAGCCGCCGGTGGCCTCGAGCGCCCGGTTCCCGCCGTTCTCCACGAGCACGGCCACGGCCACCGTCGGGTTCTGGGCCGGGGCGAATGCCACGTACCAGGCGTGCGGCGGGGTGTTCTTGGGGTCCGTGCCGTGCTCCGCCGTCCCGGTCTTGGACGCGATCTGCACACCGGTGATCTTGCCGCCGCCCTGTGTCCGGTTCTCCGAACCGACCATCAGGTCCGTCAGGGTGGAGGCGACGTTCGCCGGCATCGAGCGGCCGAGCCGGTCCGGCTGGGTGGTGTCCAGGACGTCCAGCGCGGGTCCCTGGATCTCCTTGACCAGGTGCGGAGCCATCGTCTGCCCGCCGTTGGCGATGGAGGCGACCACCATGGCGTTCTGGAGCGGGGTCATCCGCACGTCCCGCTGCCCGATGCCGGACTGCTGCAGCGCGGCGGTGTCCGGGATGTCCCCCAGCGACGACCCGGTGACGGGCATCGGGACCGTCAGATCGGACTGGCCGATCCCGAACGCCTCCGCCTGCGCGCGGATCTTGTCCTCGCCGAGGTTCCCGGCGAGCTCGGCGAACGCGGTGTTGCAGGAACGGGCCAGGGCGTCCCGCAGCGAGGCGGTCGCACCGGTCCCGCAGGGCGTCCCGGCGAAGTTCTCCAGCGTGGTGTTCGTGTTGGTCAGCGTGATGTTGGAGGCCGCCGTGAGCTGGCTGTCCGGCGTGTAGCCGTTCTGCAGGGCGGCCGCGGTGTCGATCAGCTTGAACGTCGAGCCCGGGGGATAGGTCTCCGAGATCGCCCGGTTGACCAGCGTCGGCGGCTGCGTGGCGTTCGCGTCCGCCCAGGCCTTCTGCTGCGCCGACGAGCTGTGACTGGCGAGTGGGTTCGGGTCGTACGACGGCGTCGAGGCCATCGCGAGGATCTCGCCGGTCTGCGGGTTGAGGGCCACCACGGCGCCGGCGTATCCCCTGTCCGCCAGCTCCTTGTAGGCGCGCTCCTGCACCGACGGCCGGATCGTCAGGACGACGTTGCCGCCGCTCGGGTCCCGGCCGGTGATCAGGTCCGAGAGCCTGCGGCCGAAGAGCCGGTCGTCGCTGCCGTTGAGCACGGAGTCCGAGTACCGCTCGATCCCGCTGGAGCTGTAGACGACCGAGTAGTAGCCGGTCAGCGGCGCGTAGGCGGGCCCGTTCGTGTACTGACGCTGGTACTTCAGCCGATCGTTCGTCGCGACGCTCTGGGCGAGAACCTGGCCGTCCGCGCTGATCTGGCCGCGCTTGCGCGCGTACTCGGCCAGCAGCACGCGCTGGTTGCGCGGGTCACTGCGGTAGTCCCCGGCCTTGACGACCTGGACGTAGGTCAGGTTGCCCAGCAGCATCAGGATCAGCGCCATCACGGCGATGGCGATGCGGCGGATCGGGGTGTTCACGTGTCGGCCTTCTTGACTTCCGGACGCTGGACGAACTCCGTGCTGGCCTCGGCGATCGGTGCCTGCGGCTGAACGGGTCGCCGGGTCAGCGGTGCGCGCGCCGCGTTCGAGATGCGCAGCAGCAGTGCCACCAGGGCGTAGTTCGCGACGAGGGACGAGCCTCCGTAGGACAGGAACGGCAGGGTCAGGCCGGTGAGCGGGATGAGCTTCGAGACCCCGCCGATGACGACGAACGTCTGCAGCGCGATGACGAAGGACATCCCGGTGGCGAGCAGCTTTCCGAAGCTGTCCCGCACGGCCAGGGCGGACCGGAGCCCGCGGGTGATCATGACGAGGTAGACGACGAGGATCGCGGCCAGGCCGATCAGGCCCAGCTCCTCCCCGAGCGTGGAGAGCATGAAGTCGCTCTCGGCGAAGGGCACGAGGTCCGGCCGGCCCGCGCCGAGCCCGGTGCCGCCGACGCCGCCGGTGCCGAGCCCGAACAGGGCCTGGCCGATCTGGTAGCCGCGGTTGTCGAAGTCCGCGAAGGGGTCCAGCCACACCTGCACGCGGACCTGGACGTGCCCGAACAGCTGGTACGCGACCGTCGCGCCGGCGGCGAAGAACGCCAGGCCGATGATCATCCAGGACACCCGCTCGGTGGCCGCGTAGAGCAGCACCAGCAGGATCCCGAAGAACAGCAGCGACGTGCCGAGGTCCCGCTCGACGACGAGCACGCCGACCGAGAGCCCCCAGGCGACGAGCAGAGGCGCCAGGTCCCGGGCGCGCGGCAGCTCCATGCCGAGGAACCGGCGCCCGGCCGTCGCGAACAGGTCCCGTTTCTGCACGAGGAACCCGGCGAAGAAGACGATCAGCAGCAGCTTCGCGAACTCGCCGGGCTGGATCGAGAAGATGCCCAGCCGCAGCCAGATCTTCGCGCCGTTGACCTCGGAGAGCGACGACGGCAGCAGGCCGGGCAGGGCCAGCAGGACGAGCCCGGCGAAGCCGGCGGTGTAGGTGTAGCGCGACAGCGCCCGGTGGTCCTTGACGAACCACAGCACCGCGATGAACAGGGCCAGCCCGACCGTGGTCCAGGCGACCTGCCGGGTGATCAGCGCGGCCGGGACGTCCCCACCGGTCAGCGCGGCGCGGTCCGCGTCCGCCAGGTCCAGGCGGTGGATCATCACCAGGCCCAGGCCGTTGAGAAGGGCGACCGACGGCAGGATCAGCGGGTCCGCGTACGGGGCCCACTTCCGGACGGCAAGGTGCGCGATCCCGAACAGCGCCAGGTACGCCAGCCCGACGTAGACGAGCGAGCTGGTGAGCTGCTGCTCCTGGTTGGCCTCGACGAGCACGAGGGCCGCCGTCGTCGTCACCGCGGCGAAGGCGAGCAGGACCAGCTCGATTCCGCGCCCGGTGGGGAGCGCGGGGGCCGACGACGGGTTCGCGGCGGGGCGGCCGGTCCCGACGTCCGGAGTGCCGACGTTCGGGGCCATCAGGTCGCCGGCCGGCAGGTCGTCCCCGGCTCGGGGGCCACGGTCTGCAACGGCGTGGTCTCGACGGGCGGGGCGGCGGGGTCCACGGGCGGCGCCGGGACCACGACCGTCGGGGTGGTGGCCTCCGGACACATCGGCAGCATCCGGTCCCGTAGGCGCTGGACGGTGCCGCGGGCGCTCACCAGGCCGTCCGTCGCGACGATCCCGTCCCGGACCGACGTCCGCAGGTCCTCGGGCAGGTCGGGGAGCGTGATGTCCGTGGTCTCGGCCACCGTCTGCAGCGGCAGGCCGAGCACACTGCCGCGCACGCCCTGGTAGATCACGACCTGCTCGGCCCGGACACCGACGTAGTACTGCTGCAGCACCCAGCCGCGGGCCAGCATCCCGCCCACCCCGAGCACCACCAGCACCGCGACCAGCGCGGCGACGATCTTCCAGCGGCTCCGCCGGCGCGGGGGCTCGGCGACCTGGGCGGGCTCGAGGCGGCGCGGCAGGGCCCGGGGGAGCGTGGTGGCCGCCGCGCGGGAGGCGGCGGTGTCCGCGCCCGGCCGCTCGTCGTCCAGGCCGTTGCCGACCGAACCCCCGACGATCGGCGCGACGTCCCCGTAGTCCACGTCCAGGACGTCCGCGACGATGCAGGTGATGTTGTCCGGGCCGCCGCCGCGCAGCGCCAGCTCGATCAGCCGGTCCGCACACTCGCGGGGGTCCCGGTACTCGCGCAGGGTGTCCGCGAGCGTCTCGTCGCTGACCGGGCCGGACAGCCCGTCGGAGCAGAGCAGATAGCGGTCCCCGGCGCGGGCCTCGCGGATCGTCAGCGAGGGCTCGACCTCCTGGCCGGTGATGGCGCGCAGCAGCAGCGAGCGCTGCGGGTGCGTGTGCGCCTCCTCCTCGGTGATCCGACCCTCGTCGATCAGGGACTGGACGAACGTGTCGTCCTTGGTGATCTGGGTGAACTCCCCGCCGCGGAGCTGGTAGCAGCGGGAGTCCCCGACGTGCACCATCCCGAGCCGCGAACCGGCGAAGAGGATCGCGGTGAGCGTGGTGCCCATGCCTTCGAGGTCCGGCGCCTCGGCGACGTGCCGGGTGATCGCGGCGTTGCCCAGGAAGGTGGCGTCCCGGAGCTCGGCGAGCAGGTCGTCGCCCGGGTCGTCCTCGTCCAGGGGGGCGAGCGCCGAGATGACCAGCGAGGACGCGACCTCTCCGGCTGCGTGTCCGCCCATGCCGTCGGCGAGGGCGAGCAGGCGCGGGCCGGCGTACACCGCGTCCTGGTTGTTCTGCCGGACCAGGCCGCGGTCGCTGCGGGCGGAGTAGCGAAGGACCAGCGTCATGAGCGCAGCTCGATCACCGTCTTGCCGATACGGACAGGGGTCCCGAGCGGTACCCGGGTGGGACCGGTGACCTTAGCCCGATCGAGATACGTGCCGTTCGTCGACCCGAGATCCTCGACGTACCACTCCTCGCCCTGCTGGCTGATCCGCGCGTGCCGGGTGGAGGCGTAGTCGTCGTCCAGCTTCAGCGTGGAGTCGTCCGCCCGGCCGATCAGGATCGGCCGGGAGTCCAGGGTGATCCGGCTGCCCGCCAGCGGCCCCTGGGTGACCAGGAGCTGACGGGCCGCGCGGGCACGACCCGACCGGGCGGTGACCCGCCCGCCGCCGGGCATGATCGCCCGCAGCCCCGACGCCGCGTAGAGGTCGGAGCGAACCACCCGCAGGGCGACCAGCACGAACAGCCAGAGGAGGGCGAGGAAGCCCGCTCTGGTCAGCTGCAGCACCAACTCGGGCACTCGTCGCCTACCCCGATCCACGTCTGTCCGACCGACGATCCGGACGGATCATCGGCGCAAGCCAGGTGGCCGCGCCGGTCTCTCCCGGCGCGGACCGTAGCAACACGTGCCGACACGTCCGGTCCGCCGTCCCCGGCGCGCCGCTCCCGCGCTCCGGGCGGCGCTCAGGCCTGGGCCCGGAAGACCAGGCTCGAGTGCCCGACCCGGACCACGTCACCGTCGTTGAGCTGCCACTGCTGCACCGGGTTGCCGTTCACGGTGGTGCCGTTGGTGGAGCCCAGGTCCGACAGCGTCGCGGCCTGCCCGTCCCAACTGATCTCCAGGTGCCGGCGCGAGACGCCGGTGTCCGGGAGCCGGAAGTTCGAGTCCTGGCCGCGGCCGACGACGTGGGTGCCCTCGGTCAGCTGGTAGCTGCGGCCGGAGCCGTCGTCGAGGGTGATCGACGCCTGCAGCGCCTGGCCGTAGCCCGCGCCGCCCCAGCCCTGCTGCTGCCCCCCGGCGTACCCGCCCTGCTGCGCGCCGGCGTAGCCCTGCTGGCCGTACCCGCCGTCGTAGCCCTGGTCGTACTGCTGGCCGTACCCGCCGTCGTAGCCCTGGTCGTACTGCTGGCCGCCGTAGCCCGGCTGCTGGCCGCCGTACCCGGGCTGACCGGCGTAGCCCTGGCCGCCGTAGCCGCCCTGTTGCCCGCCGTCGTAGCCCGGGTCGTATCCGGGCTGGCCGGGACCGGGCTGCTGGTAGCCGCCCTGCTGGTAGCCCTGCTGGCCGCCGTACTGCTGGTCTCCGTAGGCGCCGCCCTGCTGGGCGCCGTAGCCACCCTGCTGGCCGTGCCCGCCCTGCTGGTCGTACCCCTGTTGGCCGTAGGCGCCACCCTGCTGCGCGCCGTAGGCGTTGCCCTGCTGGTCGTACTGCTGGCCCTGCCCCTCCCGGCGGTCGCCCGCCGGAGGTGCGTAGGTCTGCTGGCCGTATCCGCCGGGGGCGCCACGGTCGTAGCCGTACTGCCCGTTCTCCTCGGGGTGGCCCGGTTGCTGGCTCATGGGTGCTTCTCCTGCGTTGCGAGCTCGAACGGCGGTCCGGCGGGAAGCGTCGGGGTCCACGGACGAGCGGGTGCGGAACTGTCCCGTGTGCAGCGCCTCGGAGCGCTCCAGAAAGACTACGACCTCGCCGTAGGTGTCCCATCCCTGGTCGGCGAGTTGTTCGGCGACGTGGGAGGACAACGAGTCGACGACCGCCGCCGAACCCTCCACGTCGCCGGCCATGCGATCGAGATCGCTGGGGCTGAGCTGCACGACGTACCGGTTGGGTGCCAGCAGGCGCCCTCCCGCGAGCGGCTCGATGTGATCCTCGGCTTCCCTGAGCAGTGCCTGTGCGACTTCCTGGGGAACGACACTGCCTCCGAAGACCCGCGCGAAGGCGTCGCCCACCATCCCCTGGAGACGGCGTTCGAAACGATCGACGCGGCCCAACGACCTTCCTCCGTTCGCATCGGCGTGTTACCGGCAGGCACGATCGTATCTGTGCTAGCCGGTCGGGTGGTGACGCCCGACCGGGGGCTCATGGTGACAGGGGGATGAAAAGCGGTGACGTGCAGGTCACGAGCCCGTCTCGGTCGGACTCGGAGCCCGGTTCGCGGAGTGGTGTGACGCCAGGCACAGCACGGCCGGTCGGCGCGGGGTGATCACGGCGAAGATCGTTCCGGGCGCTCCGGTCAGGGGTCCCGGCCGACGCGAGGGGACCCCCCGTGCAGGGCTCCGGAACGGCCCCGTGCTAGCTTTTCTCTCGCCAGGGCGAGTGGCGGAATGGCAGACGCGCACGGTTCAGGTCCGTGTGTCCGAAAGGACGTGAGGGTTCAACTCCCTCCTCGCCCACAGTTCCTCTCGACGGGACGTAGTCTCCCGATGATCGAAGGCCTCGCAGCCGCGGGGCCTTTCTTCATGTCCGGGCCTGCTTCACCCGCGCACCGCGGGCCGGTCCGGGTGATCGGCCATCACGAGGATGTCCGCGACGCCCCCCGGGTCCCGTTCGCGCTCGTACCGCTCGAACACGGGAAGCGTCCAGAGGTCGTCCGCGTGCGTCCGGCGGTGCAGTTGGGCGGCTCCCATGCGCAGGTGCACCGCGATGTCGACGGGCAGGCCCCGGCCCAGGAGCAGCGAGCCCGACACCACGACCACCCCGGACGGGCCCAGGTCGCGGTAGTCCTCGCGGTAGGCGCGGTCCCGCTCGGCGTCCCACAGCCGGGGGAGCACCCGGCCGGCGCCGTCCGGGGCGGCGGGATCGAGCACCTCGCGACGCAACGCCCCCTCGTCGAGCCAGCCGTCGAGGAACATCTCCTCGTCCCGGTGCCCGTACTCGAGCCGCACGGACGCGGGCCGCAGGAAGTCAGCCGCGCGGACGTGCAGCGCCGCCCGCCCCGCCGGCCGCAGCGCCTCGACGACGGCCGCCGCCAGCCGGTCCGGCCCCGTCGGCGGGGCGCCGTCGACCACCAGCCGGACCCTGCCCGGACGCGCGGTGACCAATGCGGTGACGTGCTCGGCCAGGACCTCGGGGGAGACGGGGCGGATCCCGCCGGACCGGGTCCCGTCCCCGGATCGGGCTCCGTTCGCGGATCGGGCCGGGCTCACTGCCGGTAGTTCTCCACCACCGAGGGGTCCCGCTCCTGCGCCGCGTCGGGGTCCTCGCCGGCCGCGCGGCGGGCGTCCCGCTGGCGGAGCAGGTCCCAGAGGCGGTCCAGCTCGACGTTGATCAGCTGGAGCCGGGCCTGCTCCTCCTCGGAGAGGGGCTTGCCGATGTGGGCGCGCTCGAGACGGTGCTCCTCCTCGACCAGCTCGCTGATGTGGTGCCGGATGTTCCGGTCGTCCGCCATGCCGTCCTCCACTGCTTGCCCCTCCGGTGACGAGTACCCAAAACTAGTCCCGTGACGGGCGAGGACGGCGGGACCGGTGGCTCGGTCCTGCGCGCCCTGCGGGTGATCGAGGCCGTCGCCGCGGCGGGGGACGGGGTCACCGCGAAGGCCATCGCACGCCGCCTCGGCTGCCCGCTCCCGACGGCGTACCGGGCGCTCGGCACGCTCGTCGAGGAGGGGTACCTCGTGCGGCTGCACGCGGTGCGGGGCTACGGGCTCGGCTACCGGGTCGCGGAGCTGCACCGCAGCCTCACCGCGCAGGTCCGCCCGTCGACGGCCGTCCGCGCCGTCCTCGCGGACCTGCACTCCGGCGTCGGCGCGGCCGCCTACCTGGCCGTCCTGCGGGACGTCGACGTGGTGGTGGCGGACATCGACCGGTGTGCCGACCACCCCGGGCCGCTGGACCTGCGCGTCGGCGAGCCCGCGCCGGCGCACGCGACGGCCCTGGGCAAGGCGGTGCTCGCGGGTCTCGCCCCGGCCACGCTGGCGGACGTCCTGGGGCGGCGCGGGCTGGACCCGCTCACCCCGCGCACGGTGGCGGACCGGCGGGCGCTGGACCGCGAGCTGTTGCGGGTGCGCACCGCCGGGGCGGCGGTGGAGGTGGAGGAGTTCCATCGGGGCGTCGCGGGAATCGCGGTGGCCGTGCGGGGGCCGGGCGGCGCGCCGGCGGGAGCGATCGGGGTGTCGGTCACCCGGGCGGAGTTCGGCGCGCGGCGCTGGGAGCTCGAACACGCCGTCCGGGAGGCGGCGGACCGGGCGAGCCGCGCCGGCACGGCGATCGCGACCTGACCGCTGACGCACAGGTCCGCGTGCCCACGCAGACGTTCGTGGGCACGCGAACGTGGGCGTCAGCGAGCGAGCTCGGCGAGGGCGTCGAGCTCGGTGAGCGTGTCCTTCGCGCCGTCGTGGTCCTGCAGCTCGAACAGGACGCGGTCGACGCCGGCGGCCGCGTAGGACTCGAGCGCCGCCGGCTTCGGGGCCGCGCCGTAGACCGTCACGGTCACCGGCTTGTCGATCTTCGCCGCGCGTTCCCGCAGCTCGGCGATCCGACGGCCGAACTCGTCGAGGCCGGAGACGGGGACCCGCAGCGGGATCCAACCGTCGCCGTGGGAGAGCACGCGGTCGAGGACGCTCGGCCCGCCCCCGCCGATCAGCACCGGCGGCAGCCGGAGGGGCTTGGGCCAGGACCAGATCGGGTCGAAGTCCACGAACTCGCCGTGGAACTCCGGCTCGTCCTCCGTCCAGATCAGGCGCATCGCGTCGAGGCGCTCGAGCATCTCCGCCGTCCGCCGCCTCGGGTTCGCGCCGTGGTTCGCCATCTCCTCGGCGTTCCACCCGGGCCCGACGCCGAGCTCGAACCGGCCGCCGGAGAGGCGGTCGACGCTCGCCACCTGCTTGGCCAGCGTGATCGGGTGATGCTGGTTGATCAGCGAGACCCCGGTGCCCAGCGTGATCCGCTCGGTCACCGCGGCGATCGCGCCCAGGGCGACGAACGGGTCGTACGTGTGCGAATACTTGCGGGGCAGCTCCGCACCCCCCGGCCAGGGCGACGTCCGGCTCGTCGGGATGTGGGTGTGCTCGGTGAGGAACAGCGAGCCGAAGCCCCGCTCCTCGGCCGCGCGGCCCAGCTCGAGGGGGGCGATCCCGTAGTCGGTCAGGAAGGTGACGACGCCGAAGTCCATGATCTGCACCTTGCCATCCGGGGCGTCGCGATCGCGCGGTCCGGTCAGTTCCCGGCGTTTCGGTCGATCTTCGTCGGGAACCGGGCGGCGAGGCGGGTCCGGCGATAGGTTCGGACCATGGCGCCCCGCACCGAACCCCCCTTCCGCGCCGACCACGTCGGCTCCCTCCTCCGCCCGAAGTCCCTCCTCGACGCCCGGGCCGCGCACGCCAAGGGCCGGCTGGACGCCGACGGGCTCCGCGAGGCGGAGGACCTCGCGATCCGCGACGTCGTCGCGCTGCAGGAGGAGATCGGGCTGCAGGCCGCCACGGACGGCGAGTTCCGCCGCACCTCGTGGCACATGGACTTCATCTATCAGCTCGGCGGGATCACGAAGACGGACGAACAGATCCGGGTCCGCATGATCAACGCCGAGGGCGAGGGCGCGTTCACCTCGGCCGGCCTGGCGATCACCGAGAAGGTCCGGCTGCGCGAGCCGATCTTCGCCGACGCGTTCCGGTTCCTCGCCGAGCAGACCACCACGGCGGTCCCGAAGCTGACGATCCCGTCGCCGAGCATGGTCCACTACCGGGGCGGGACGGCGGCGATCGACCGCGGCGTGTACCCGGACGTCGAGGATTTCTGGAACGACCTCTCCGCCGCCTACGCGGACGAGGTGCGGGCCCTGGCGGACCTCGGCTGCCGCTACCTCCAGCTCGACGACACCAGCCTCGCGTACCTCAACGACCCGGCCCAGCGCGCCGAGATGGCCGCCAAGGGCGACGACGCCGAGCACCAGCACCTGCGCTACATCAGGCAGATCAATTCGGCGATCGCGGACCGGCCGTCGGACCTGTTCGTGACCACGCACATGTGCCGCGGGAACTTCCGCTCCTCCTGGGCGGCCGAGGGCGGCTACGACTTCGTCGCCGAGGCCCTCTTCGGCGAGCTCGCCGTCGACGGCTTCTTCTGCGAGTTCGACGACGAGCGCTCCGGCGGGTTCGCCCCGCTGCGCTTCGTCCCGCCGGGCAAGCAGGTCGTCCTCGGGCTCGTGACCACGAAGAACGGCAGGCTGGAGGACGCGGACGCCCTCAAGCGCCGGATCGACGAGGCCGCGAAGTACGTCCCGCTGGAGCAGCTCTGCCTCTCCCCGCAGTGCGGCTTCTCCTCCACCGTCGAGGGCAACTCCCTCACCCCGGACGAGGAGATCGCGAAGCTGCGGCTGATCGTCGATGTGGCGCAGGACGTCTGGGGCTGACGCCCCCGTGCACCGGAGGTGCCCATGGAGGAACCCGCGGGGTGGGGGCTGCCGCTCTACGCGCGCGCGCTCGACGGCGTCCCCGCGGGCGCGTCCGTGCTCGACATCGGGTGCGGGCCGGGGGCGTTCGCGGCGTTCGCGCTCGACCGCGGCCTGCGCGTCACCGGGATCGACGAGGACCGGCGGGCCGTGGCCGCGGCGACCGCCGCGGTGCCCGGCGCGGAGTTCCGGACCGGGGACGCGCACCGGCCGGACTTCCCGGACGGGTCGTTCGACGTCGTCGCCTGCATCCAGGTCCTCGCGCACGTCACGAACCCGCTGAAGGTCCTGCGCGAGTCCGCCCGGCTGGTCGTGCCGGGAGGACGGATCGTCGCGACCGTGTGGGGCCGTGAGGAGGAGTGCGACGTCCGGGCGTTCGGGGAGTCCCTCGCCGCGTTCCTGCCGCCCCGCGACGCCCGGCGCACACCGGGTGGGCCACCGCCGCTGACCGAGCCGGACCGGTTCCGCAAGATCGCCGGTATGGCCGGGTTGGACGTCGTCGCGCTCGACGAGGTGACCTGCGCGTTCGACTACCCGGACGAGGACGCGCTGCTGGGCCCGCTGCTGCTGTCCGACATCGGCCGGTACGCCGCGAACCGGGCCGGACCCGCTGTCGTGCGGAAGACGGCGGCCGCCGGCCTCGCGCGCTTCCGCACCAAGGCCGGCGGCTACCGGCTGAACAACCTGTTCCGCGTCCTCGAGGCCTGCCCCGCAGCTCGTGCGCGGTAATCGTCGCCCTGGCGACGATTACCGCTCACGGACAGCGTCAGCTGCGTCCTGCGGCCGCCGCCGAGTAGCGGGTCTGCAACAGGGACTTGCAGTACTCGCCGTTGGTCTCGATCCCGACCCGCTGCAGTCGCGCCCGGCGCAGGTGCAGCGGGACCTGCTCCGTCGTCACCCGGCTGCCGTCCACGTGCAGCAGCAGCGGGGCGTCGTCGTCGCAGGGCAGGCCGAGCCACTGACGACGCTCGCGGAGACGGGTCAGCTCCTCCGACGGAGGCATCTCGCCGAGCGTGAGCTCCGCCAGTTCCTCCGGGAACACCCCGGCGTCCGCCAGCGGCCGCGCGACCCGGTCCTGACCGGCCATCGCCGCCTTGGTGAGGAATGTGCGCCGCAGCTCGTCGAGCTCCGCCGTCGCCTCACCGGCGAAGGACCCGACGAAGCCCGCGTGGGCCGCGACCCCGCCGTTGATCTCGTCGGACGCGTGGTGATCGGCCAGCGTGACCGTCGCGTTCCGCACCCCGGGGACCGCGGACACCGCGTCGTAGGCGTCCGCGACCATCAGGAACGAGAAGTTGGGCGCGCAGAAGAACGTGGGCAGCCGCAACCCGACGGCGACGTCCCCGTCGGGGGAGACGGTGCACGACTCGACGAAGTCGAGATCCGTGATGGGCTCGTCCAGCTCCGGGTCGAGCACCGTCTCCAAGGCATTCCACACAGCCTGCCACTGCCTCGACTTCTCGGGGGCAGGCAGATCCGTCACGCCTGCGCCCCCGCCTTGTCCTCCACGAGCTCCTCGCCCGGCTGCATCGGCTCGTCCGCCGAGGTGGGCAGCTGGCACTCCGCCGGCACCGGGATGTCGTAGAGCTTGGCGGCGTTGAGCCCGAGGATCTTCTTCTTCGACGCCGTGGTGAGCCGCGGGTAGTCGGTGAAGGCGTCGTCGTCCGGCATCTGCCAGTCGACCAGGCCCTCGACCTGCCACTTCGGC
>NZ_JAODNI010000219.1 GCF_025465255.1 Pseudonocardia sp. | reverse complement strand
GACTGATCTCGAGCTCATCGCAGGCCGATTCGGCCCGAGACCGGGCTGCACCGAGCGGATCCACCGGTGCTGGTGCCGGCAGGACGGCGGGCTCAGGGGACAACTCGCCTGACGCAGGACGCTCGCTCGGCGGCCTCGACGGCTGTGTGCCCAACCGCCGAGGCCTTGAGCTGCGCGGCCCCGGGCGCCGATCACAACTCCGGCAGGGACGCTACGGACGATTCGCGCCTCCTGCTGATCGGGTCCTCGGACCGCTTTCAGAGCCCGCGGTCGTACCGCGCCTGCGAAGACACCGTCGGGTTTGGCGCGTAGCCTGCGGCACAGCGGTCGAGTACACGGCTGTTGCCCGGACACGGGGCGCAGGTCTTTAGTCGGCATGCGTTCCCGGTATCCGTCGTCCATGTGCGTCCCCGGCCACCGAGCCACGGGTGGGGGTAGAGCGCAGCGCATGCCGCCTCGGCTCTGCCGCGCCAGCACACGTCTTCGTGCTGCACCCCGTACCCCCACTCGCACAAGGCGGTACCCGCATCATGCAGCCAGAACAGAGCGACGAGCTCGTCGTAGCCCTCCGCAGTGCCGCGCGTGATCTGGTCGCCCGGCGCAGCATCAGCGATCTCGAACAGACCCTCGACTACATCGTGGCCGCAGCGGTGGACACCGTGCCCGGCGCCGACGCCGGCGGGATCTCGATGACCGAGAACGGCCACATCACCTCCCGCAGCCCCACCAACGAGGACGTCCACAAGCTCGACGACCTACAGGCGCAGCTCCACGAGGGACCGTGCTTCACCGCCGTCGAACAACCCCCCGAGGACGGGGTCATCCTGGCCCGGGACCTGGCCGAGGCACCGGACGCCAATCGGTGGCCGCATTTCGGCCCGCAGGCGGTCGAGCACGGGTACCGGTCGTTGATGTCGACCCAGCTCTCCACCAACGGCGGCACCCGCGCGGCGCTGAACCTTTACTCGCACACGCCAGGGGCGTTCGACGACTCCGCCCGCACCATCGCCGGCTTGTTCGGAGTTCAGGCAGGGCTGCTGCTCTACGGTGCCAACCATGCCGCCCAGATGAGCCGAGCCCTGGACACCCGCGACGTGATCGGGCAGGCCAAAGGCATCCTCATGGAAAGGTTCGGGGTCGAGGGCGACCAGGCCTTTCAGATGCTCGTGCGCACCTCCCAGGACACCAACATCAAACTCGCCGACGTCGCCCGCTGGCTCACCACCAGCGCCGGCCACCAACAGGCCCGCGGGGGCACCGACCGGCTACACCCACCGGCCGAGGACCAGAGCTGACCCCACTTCGGAACCCACAGCAGTTCTTGCAGTCGCAGGCACGTTCGGTGCCGGCCCCTCAAAGTCACAAAGCATCCACGCCGAGGTGCCGGCCGCAACGGCGCCTTCGGCATCGCGCCGCGATGGCGCCGCGATGAAGGACTACCGCGGGCCGAAGCGAGACCGCTCCCGCGGTCTTCCTCTGCGCCTGGTGGTGGTATCAGCGGGAACGCCACGAACCCCAACTGCAGCGGCGCAAGTCGGGGGTGGCCGGCCAGATGTACCGGTCTCCGCGTCAGGACCAGGTCGGGGCTCCGCTGCCCACCCCGGAGCCGCGCAGGATCGGGCGCGGCACGGGTGAGCTCGAGGAGATCCTTAGCTGACAACGGGTGAGCCCGCAGCCGCATCGGCCGTCAGCTGGGGGAGGGCTGTATGCCACCTCCGGCGAACGTGCGATCGGCCCAGCTGGCGAACGAGGTCCACCCGATGTCCGGGTGATCGCGGCGCAGGGCCGCGATGTCGACCTGGTAGCCGTCGCCGCGCAGGAACTCCCACATCGCGGCCATGTCCGCGCTGCCCCGGCGGACCGCGGCCATCGGCACCTCCTCGTGCCGCACGGGTCGGTTCGACGCGGCGGCGAGCGCGGACGCCATCTGCTGCGGGGTCGGATCGTCACCGGCCAGCTCGATCCGCTGTGCGGTGTACCGGGCCGGTGCGTCGAGGACCTCGGCGACGAACCGGCCGAGGTCGCCCCGGTCGAGCTGCTGCAGCGGGTGGTCGGCTGGGAGGGGCAGCGCCAGGACGCCGTCCAGGATCTCCCGCTCGCCGCCGAGGGCGTTGTCGTAGAAGTAGGTGGGCGCAACGACCGTGTACGGCAGGTCCCCGCCGGCGAGCTCGCGCTCGACGACGGCCTTGCTCTCGAAGTGCGGCACCCCGGAGCCCGACGTCGCCCCCGCCACCGACGCGAACACCAGGTGCGGCAGGCCGGCGTCGGCAGCGGCACCGAGGATCGCCCGGCCCTGCACCAGCTCGGCATCCACACCGGACTCGAACGGGGTGGTCAGCGCGAACGTCGCGACGACGCCGTTCATCGCCGCGGCGAGCGCGTCGCGCTCGGTGAACCCGCCGGCGGCCAGCTCGATGCCCTCCGCGGCGAGCCGGCGTGCCGAAGGGGCCGTCGGGTCCCGCACCAGTGCGCGCACCTTGCGGCGGCGCTCCCGCAGGGCCCGTAGGACCGCACCGCCCTGTCCTCCGGTCGCGCCCAGCACCAGGACCGGTGCCTGCGGATCCGTGCGCGGTTCGGACCTCATCGTCGGATCGTCCTTCCTCGGGTCAGAGGGTCCGGCGGACGCCGGCCTCGGTGGGCAGGTGCCGGAGCTGGTCGTCGGGCGTCCCCTGGCAGGCAGGACACCAGCACGCTCGCCTCGGCGACGGTGTAGAAGCCGAGCGGCATCGTCGACGCGGTGGGCCGCAGGACGATGCGGGGGATCGGAGCGGACTCCCGTCCTGGTCCGCGGCGGTCACGAACCCACGGCGCGCAGCGCCTCCCCGATCAGGTCGGCGACCTGCTTGGGGTGGGAGAGCATCACCAGGTGCGACGAGTCGATCTCGACCGTCGTCGCTCCCGCCCGCTGGTAGCCGAACCGCTCGACGTCCGGGTTGATGGTGTGGTCCGACGAGGACACCGACTCCCACGAGGGCCGGGGCTTCCACGCCGCCGCGGAGGAGGCAGGCTCGGCGAACGCCGCTGCGGCGAGTGGGCGCTGGGACACCGCGAGGACCTTCGCGAGGTCCTCGTCGACGTCAGCAGCGACGATCGCGGGGAACTTCGCGACGTCCACGTACACGTCGGTGCCGGGCTCCTCGCCTTCGGTGGGGAAGGGCTTGGTGACCAGGGCCGCCGCGAGGTCGGAGTCCGGGAACCGGCCCCGCAGCTCACCGAGGCTCTCTCCCTCGCCCAGCGCGTAGCCGGCCAGGTAGACCAGCGCCTTCACATTGTCCTCCACCCCGGCGACGGTGATCACGGCGCCGCCGCAGGAGTGCCCGACGAGCACGACGGGCCCGTCGATCTGCCCGACGACCGAGGCGATGTAGGCGGCGTCGCCGGCGAGCGACCGGTCCGGGACAGCGGGCGCGACGACCGGGACCTCGTCGGCGAGCAGCTCGGGGATCACCCGGGCGAAGCTGGAGGCATCGGCGAACGCGCCGTGGACGAGAACGACGGTGGGAGCAGAATCGGACATGGTCAGGTTCCTCCTATCCGGCTTGTGCTGTGGTCAACGAGGTCTACACGCAGCCCGCCTGCAGCCAACGTCGCAACGCAGTGCTCGCCGGGCGCCCCGCCGCCGAGGACGATCACGTCGTAGTCACTGCTCGAGCTCATCGTCACCTCCATGCGTTGCTGGTGACGTCACGGCCGCGGTCGACCCGCCTGCCGACGCCCGCGCGGTACCCGTCCGCGACCCAGTCCGCGATCAGGGGAGGCGTACTCGTCGACGCGCTGCCGACCAGCCCGTGGTCGGCGATCGCTGTCTCGGACATGGCTGCCTCCTCGACGATGCCTGGTTCCGTGGACGCGGCAGCGTCACCATCGCCTCGGGGAGGGGCCGGCGCATCACCCGCTGCGGACGAGCGAGGCGTTCGGCTGTTCCCGGTCTCGCTCCGAGGAGAGCCACCCGCCGAACGGGTCCGGGCCGCAGGCCGCGACTCCGCCGCCAGCTTCACCGATGCCGCGGTGCGCACCTATGTTCCGTACCGGTCGAACGGGCCGCCCTCGCAGCGAGCTCCTGACGTCGTCATCCGACACGACCTGAGTCTTTCTCCAGGTCGACGACTTGGGACGGCAGCTGTCCAGAGGGATGAGGTCCGTCACCAAGCTGCGGTCCGCGCCCTTCGGCCTGGCTCGGTTCCACCCAGCGGCGTTTGACCTCGGGCAGCGCCGGATCAGCGATCGCGGCCCTGTTTGAGCGCGCGCCAGTCGCGCGGCGACATCCGGTTCCAACAACCTCGACCTGCAGGTCTTCCTCGGGGTTCAAGATCGTCGACAGATGGTCCATTCCCGACAACCGTTGCCTGATCCACAGCGGTCGCAGGGCGTTGCGGACGATAACGCCGGGGCGTTATGAGCGAGGTCCGGCCTGCGGGGTGAGCAGGACGATCGGGATCTTGCGGTCGGTCTTCTGCGCGTAGTCGTCGTAGAGGGGAAAGATCTGCGCCATCTGGGTCCAGAGGGGCTCGCGCTCGGCTGAGGACGCGACACGGGCGCGGGCGGTGAACCGGTGGGTGCCGACCTGCACCCCGACACTCGGGTCCGCCAGGAGATTCTTGAACCATGCCGGGTCCTCGTCGGCGCCACCTTTGGAGGCGACGACGACGAACTCGTCGCCCGAGCTGCCGTAGATCAGGCAGGTGCGGCGCGGCTGGCCGGTCCTGCGCCCGGTCGTGGCCAGCACGAGCGTGCGCACCCCGTTGTTCTCGTGTCCCTCGGTGCCACCCGAGGCCAGATAGGTGCGGGTGTGCTCGGCGACCCAGTCCCACTGCGAGTCGGTGGCGCGGTCAAGGTCTTCGGCGACGGCCATGTCGGCGGTCCTTTCCAAGGTGTGACGTTGTGGGTTTGCACGGCGGTCTCGGGGTGGTGTCGAGGCCCGCGGGTTGGGTAGCCCGAGCGGCTCAGCCGAGCTGCTCGGCCAGGGCAACGATGATGCCCTCGGGGCCGCGGACGTAGCAGAGCCGATAGCTGTCCTCGTACTGTTCCAGCTCGCCGACGAGTTCGGCGCCGTGGGCGCGCAGGCGGGCAAGGACGTCCTCGACGACGACGCCGACGTTCTCCATCCGCTTTATCGTCATGCCGGCCTCCTCGGTGTGGTGCGGCCACGGTGGCCCCATCTGCCCTGGGAACGGGAGCCGGCAGGCCGTTCTCGACATCCTCTGCCAACATCTTTCGAGAACCTCCTGACACAGCACACCCGAACCCGCACCGATCGACCCCGGAAGGGCTTCAGCCAGGCATCGAACTGAACGAGCGGGTGTCGGTGTCAGTCGGTCGAGGGGATAGCTGGGCGGGCCTGTCAGGGGTTCGGGAGGTAACAGTCCCGATACGCCCGATCCCCGCCGGCCCGGCCGGACGGCTCGACACCCCCCGACACGGAGACGGTCCAGGGTGCCTATCCAGCGCCCGCGCAGCTCGAAAGCGATGCCGGGCCGGACCGACTACGCCCCTGTTCGCCCTGTCCAGACGTCGACCAGGTTGGCCATGCGCTGGTCGAGGAACAGCCGGCCGCCGCGGTCAAGCAGGAGGGTGTGCCCGGGCTGGTCGTGGTGGGCGATGAGCGCCGCGCGCAGCAGCGGCCGGGCTCGTGCCGGGATGCGGTAGGCGCCGGGAAGGAGCCCGACCTGGTCGCTGTCGGCGGTGACCCACCGCGGCGAACATCCTGCGAGGCAGCGGGCCTCGGCGTCGGTGGCCAGAGCCAGCATCAGCGCGGCGGCGCTGGTCGGGCAGACGATCCGCCGCAGCCGGGCGAGCACGGCGGCATTCGGGCGAGGCCCGAGCGCGGCCAACGCCGAGGGCGCGGCGGCGGGCAGCGACAGCATGAGGCCTTCGGCCATGAAGCCGTCCTGATGGCACGGGCCCGCACTTGCAGCTCGGTGGCGGCGTCGATGGTCAGCCGTTGCAGGACCGCACCTAACGGGCAGCCGGGCTGCGACCAGCGCATTGCGGTAGGCCTGGCCGAGGCATCGGCGCGGTGAGTCGGCGCGCGGTGAGCGGCGCGGCGGCGCGTCTCCACGGCAGCGGGATCTCGGGGCGACCGCGGTGCTCGTGCCGGGAGGGGGGCACGGTGGTGCCAGACCAACCAGACGGTCACCGGGATGATGGCGGCGAGCCTGGCGAGCTCGTCGAGCAGTCCGGGTCGCAGCAGGTGCGCGCGCGTCACCACCAGGTGCGCCACGTTCTCAGCGCGCAACCACACCCGCAGCAGCGCCGGGCCGTCACGGACTCGTCGTTCCCGGGCGAGCGCGTCGCGGTGCTTGCCCAGGGCGGTCAGCAGATCCCGGGCCAGGACCGGCCACGACGCGCCAGGGCTGGGATGACATACCACCCGGCCGGCGCCCAGATCGTGCAGGGCGGTCAGGGCCCACATGCAGGCTGCGTCGTCGTGCGGGTCGAGCATCCACCGCATGCTGCCTCGGGGTCGGCTGACCCGAGCCGGGAGATTGAGGAGCGTCGGCACGCTCGACGCGGAGCGACGAGGGTGCCGACGCGTCTGGAAGTCCTCGTGACCGATGTCGAGAACCCCCGTCGGCCACGTCCCTAGGTGGATCGACAACACGAGTACTGGAGGATCGACCCCATGTCACACGTACGACGCTTCGACCATGTCGGCATCACCGTCGCGGACCTCGACACGGTGACGGCGTTCTTCGTCGGGCTCGGTCTCGAGGTCGAGGGGCGGATGGTCGTGGAAGGCGAGTTCCTGAACACGGTCATCGGAATCCCCGACTCCCGTACCGAGATCGTCATGCTGCGACCGCCCGACGG
>NZ_JAODNI010000208.1 GCF_025465255.1 Pseudonocardia sp. | reverse complement strand
GGACCATCGTCTTGAACTCCTGAACCTGCTCACCCCGGGTGCCGAAGCAGGTGTAGCCGTTGTGCGGGGCGAAGAAGCCGATGGTGTTGTAGCCCCAGTAGTTCGACAGGCCCTTGTCCTGCAGGGTCGAGTCGTCGACGAACTGGTGCACGGGCATGAGCTCGATCGCGGTGACCCCGAGCTTCTTCAGATGCTTGATCATCGCCGGGTGCGAGATCCCGGCGTAGGTGCCGCGCACGTCCTCCGGGATGTCCGGGTGGCGCATCGTCATGCCCTTGACGTGCGCCTCGTAGATCACCGTCTCGTTGTAGGGGATGCGCAGCGGCCGGTCGTCGGCCCAGTCGAAGAAGTCGTTGGTGACGACCGACTTCATCATCCGCGGCGCGGAGTCCTCGTCGTTGAAGGAGTCCGGGTCCCCGAAGTCGTAGGAGAACAGGGCCTGGCCCCACTCGATCCGGCCGTCGATAGCCCTCGAGTAGGGGTCGAGCAGCAGCTTGGACGGGTTGCAGCGCAGCCCGGCGGCCGGCTCGTAGGGGCCGTGCACGCGGTAGCCGTAGCGCTGACCGGGCCACACCCGGGGCACGTACCCGTGCCAGACCAGGCCGTTGCGCTCCGGGAGGTCGAGGCGGGTCTCGGTGCCGTCGGAGTCGAACAGGCAGAGCTCGATGCGCTCGGCGGCCTCGGAGAAGATCGCGAAGTTGGTACCGCCGCCGTCGAACGACGAGCCGAGCGGGTAGGGCGAGCCGGGCCAGATGTGCAAAGCGACCTCCACGACGAACGCCCACGGAGCTGCGAGCACGTCTTTGTATCGACTGGGCCCACGGCCCGCGACCCAGGGCGGCGCGACGATCGCCACAGCGGGAGAACCGGCCGCCGGAGGTTTACGGATGCCCGGATCGGCTACGCGGGGCTCTTGTGGAGGTCGACCTTCGCCACCTCGACGAGGGCTCCCTGACGGCGCAGCTGGCTCGCACCGGAGAACGCGCCGAGGCCGACGTGCTGCGCGAACCCTCGTCGTGGGCGACCATCCGCCCGGCGGAGTCCACCCGGTCACCCTCGCGCACGAACCCGTCGGATCGGCGTATGCCGAGTGCGCCGGCCCGTCCACCGGTACCACTCGACGCCCAGCAGCACGAGCAGCGCGAGCTCGACGACGGCGCCCCCGTAGTACATGACCTGGGCCCCGGCCTCGGCCCGGGCGGCCGGGACCCCCGTCGGCGGTCCGGCGTACAGGGACTTGGCGAGGATCCCGTGAGCGGCCATGACGCCCACGAGCACCGCGGCCCGGACCTCGAGCGCGGCGCGGTGCGGGGCAGGGTCGCGACCGACGACCGAGGCCGTGAACAGCGCCCCGGCGAGGAACACGTGCGCCTGGACGAGCGGGCTGTGCGCGGCCGGGTAGAGCCCGGTCCGGTAGACCACCCAGAGCCCGCCGACGTCGAGGACGGCGGCGACGACGGGATGGGTGAGGATCGCGACGGGTCTCGACCGCAGCACCTCCGCGAGGCGGCGGGCGTCCCGTGCCGGGAGGGCGCACAGGGCGAGCGTCACCGGCCGCGCCGAGACCACCAGCAGCGGGGCCAGCATCCCGAGCAGGAGGTGACCGGTCATGTGCGCCCGGAAGTCCGCGTGCCCGGCGGCGGCCAGGGGACCGGCGACGGCGACTCCGGCGCACGCCAGCCCGAGGGACCAGGACACGGTCCGTGTCGCGGGCCAGGTCCGGCCGCGGCGGCGAGCGGCGCGGACGGCGACGAGCCAGCCGGCGAGCGCACAGGCCGGCAGCAGGACCTGGACGGTCCCGTCAGGGACGAGCCCGACGTGGTGGTGGTTCACGTCGCGGCCCGCGAGCGTGGACGGGTCGTGTACACGAGCAGCACGCCCGCCACCAGGATCCCCGCCGCCAGGATGTTCCAGGCCAGGTCGTAGCCGAGGAGCGGGACCCCGTAGCGGATCTGGTGGAGCCCGAGCAGCTTGTGCTGCACGATCCCGTCGTAGAGCTGGAAGAACCCCGCGCCCGCGAGCAGGCCGCCGAGGAAGCGCCGGCCGTGGAATGCGCGGTCCCGGAGCAGGCGGGCGGCCCCGAACAGGCCCGCCACGGTGGCGAACCAGCTGAAGGCGTGAAACAGGCCGTCGGAGACCAGGCCGACCCCGGTCGTCGAGCGGTCGTAGAAGTGGTGCCAGTGCAGGAGTTGGTGGAACACCGTCTCGTCGACGAACGCGACGACACCGAGGCCGAGCAGGATCCCGGAGACCAGGTTCGCCCGTGACGCTCGTTCCATGCCCGGGGCTACCCGGCGGGCGCGCGGGCAACCGGCCCCGGCCGCGGTCAGATGTCGGCTCGGCGCTCCATGAGGACCCCCTTGGCCTGGCCGATGGCGTCGCGGCTGCGCAGCGCCTCGGTCAGCTGCGCCTTCTCCAGCTCGGCCTTCGCCGCCGCGACGATGACGCGGTCCAGGACCTCGTGGACGGTCGAGACGTCGAGGAGCTCGTGGGCCAGCACGAGGAACTCCGCGGCGACACCGTTCGGCACGGCGACGGCGGGTCGTGAAGCGTTGTCGTGAACCGACATCGACTTCTCCTCGGCGAAGCAAGGGCTGCCCGAGCCGCGACCGGACCAGCTGCGGACGACCGGTTCGTCCCGCCACGAACTCCAGCCATCGCAGGCTGCGCAGCGCCGAGGCGACCGAGGCCGCGTCAGCTGCCCTCGTCCGGTTCCATCGGCTGGCTCGGCGCGCCGGGGCGGGGCATGGCCATGGGCTCGGCCGGGTCCTCGCCCTCGGCCTGGACCTCGGGGGGAAGGCGTTCGGGTGTCCGATCCTCGTCCGGATCGTCGTGCTCGGGGGTGCTCATGGGGGGCCTCCGTCGGTGTGAGCGCCGGGTACCCGCCGGCCGGCGGTTTACTCCGGACGGCCGGAGCAACTGCGCGCGGGAGACTGCGCAGCACCGGGTGCTCCGGCGGAGCCGGGGAGCCTTCGGGGGATTAGTGCGGCACCTCGGGTGGTACCAGCGCTTCGTGGCCCCGAGCGCACCGAGCACGCCTCGTGGGCCCTCCGTGCGGTGGAGACCCCGGCCGGGGTGCCCGCTGCGAACATCCGGCTCGACCCGGCGATCCGCGGGCCGGCCGGTGTCCTCCTGAGCACCCTGCGAACGACCGTCAGAAAGGTCCGCGATGAGCACCGAATCACGTTCCGTGAGCTACACCGTCCCCGGCATGGAGGAGAAGGACGCCGCCGTCGTCATCGACATCCTGCAGGGTCGGCTGAACGCGCTGAACGATCTCGCGCTGACCCTCAAGCACGCGCACTGGAACGTGATCGGCCCGAACTTCATCGCCGTGCACACGATGCTCGACCCGCAGGTCGACGGCGTCCGGGAGATGGTCGACGACGTGGCCGAGCGCATCGCGACCCTCGGGGGCTCGCCCTGCGGTACGCCCGGCGCCCTGGTCGCCGCTCGGAGCTGGGACGACTACTCGATCGGACGTGACGACGCGATCGCCCACCTCGGGGCCCTGGACCTCGTGTACACGGGCGTCATCGCCGAACACCGGGACGCGATCGCGAAGACCGAGGATCCCGACCCGGTCACCCAGGACCTGCTCATCGGCCAGGCCGGTGACCTCGAGCAGTTCCAGTGGTTCGTCCGCGCCCACCTGGAGAACACCGACGGCACCCTGCGTACGGGGGGCGCGAACACCGAGACGGAGGCGGCCCGCAAGGCCTGAGGGCCGTTCCGCGGATCTCCCGGCGGGTCCGCCCCGCGCGCGGAATCGCTGTGGAGTGCTCCGTCGGCACGAACGGAGCACTCCCGCCGACGTGTCCGTGCAGCGACACCGCGCTGGGCGCGGCTCGTCAGACGCTGCCCGGGCCCTCACCACCGGCACTGCCGGGACCCTCGCCCGCGTCGCTGTCCGGGCCCTCCCCGCTGTCGCTCCCCGGGCCGTCGCCGGTCAGGATCTCGGTGTCCGGATCGTCGCGTGGTTCGGTCATGGTGCGGGCTACCACCCGTTGCCCCGCACCATGCCGGATCCGTCCGATTCGCGGGGTGAAGGCCCGCGGTGATCCACTCGCCGGCCCGTGGGCCTGCGGCCCGCAGCGTCCCCGCCCCCGACCGCCGCGAACCCGCGAAACCCGCGAAAAATAGCTCCAGGAAATGTGTGCCGGCAGGTGTGGGCCGATGTCGCCGGGCTATTCCTCGGCATCGTCCGATTTCCGGACGCGATCCCGTCGTCGGCGACGAGACGACGGGCGGAAAAGGAGAACGTGTACATGGCTGCGAACATCCAGGACCCGACCGCGATCCACGGGCTCACCGTCACCGGGCGAGGCGGGGAGAAGCTCGGGAAGGTCGACGGCGTCTATCTCGACAACGAGACCCAGCGCCCGGAATGGGCGGCGGTGAAGAGCGGCCTGTTCGGGACCCACATCTCCCTGGTGCCGCTGGCGACGGCGGAGGTGTCCGGCGACGAGCTGCGGGTGCCGTTCGACAAGGACGCCCTCAAGGGGGCGCCGCACCACGACCCCGACCGGGAGCTGAGCCCGCAGCAGGAGATCGAGCTGTTCGAGCACTACGGCATCCCGTACGGCGGCGACACGGTGACCGCACAGGTGGGCGGCGGCGCCGGGGGAGGCCCGCTGCGCGGCCGGCACCCCGAGGGCCGGCACGAGAGGATCGAGGACGACCGCGGTGAGCGGGACGAGGTCGCGCTCGGTGCGGAGGGTGTCGAGGACGGCGTGGCCGGCCCGCCCCGGGGCGGCGTCGCCGGGGACGTGGACCGGAGCCGCGGCGCCGACCGTAGGGAGGGCGTCGAGGCCGGCAGGACCGCCGGTCACGAGCCCGGTGCGGTCGGACACGACACCTCCGGCCCGACCACCGACGACGCGATGGCCCGCTCGGAGGAGCGGCTGCACGTGGGCACCGAGCGGACCGAGGCCGGGCGCGCGCGGCTGCGCAAGTACGTGGTCACCGAGAACGTGACGCAGACGGTGCCCGTGTCGCACGAGGAGGTCCGCCTCGAGCGAGAGCCGATCACCGACGGGAACGTCGGCCGGGCCGTCGACGGCCGTCGATCTCGGAGGAGGAGCACGAGGTGACGCTGCACGCCGAGCGCCCGGTCACCGAGTCCGAGGCCGTGCCCGTCGAGCGGGTCCGGCTGGGCAAGGAGACCGTGACCGAGGAGCGTGAGGTCTCCGGCGAGGTCCGCAAGGAGGAGATCGACACCTCCGGGCTCGAGCACGGCCGCAACCGCTGAGCCTCGCCCGGGAGGCGCGCGGGCGGCTCCCGGGCCTCTACGGCCCTGCCGCAGATACGTGGAAAGCCCTGCGGGAACACGCGACGGCCCGTTCCGCTGCTTTCCCGGGAGGGCGGTGAAATCGTTCTCGGCGACTCAGCGAATGCTCCGCCATCGCCTCGGGAGAACTCGCCCCGACCATTCGGGATCTCACTTCACGGGGCCCCGGTTCATCACCACCTCGGCCAACCGCTCCAGGGACTCGGTGTTGCGGAGCTTGAGCAGGTACGACTCGATCGGCCACGGGACGAGCCGGGCGGGGCCGCTCTCGCTCCGTTCGGCCATCGTCACCAGCGTCCCCTCCGGAACGGGGTCGAGCGTGATCCGGACACGGGCCGCTCCCGCGGGCCAGGCCCGGGCGTGGAGTTCGAGCATCCGCCCGGGCTCGACCGCGAGGACCTCCGTGCTGTCCTCGATCTGCAGGGGCCAGATTCCGACGCTGTGATGCAGCTTCGACCCGACCGCGGGCCAGTCCGGGTCGACCGAGCGCATGTGCGTCGCGCCGACGACCCACAGTGGATAGGACCAACCGTCGGCAAGGACCGCGAAGACCCGGTCCGGATCGGTCGGGATCACGCGACTGACCTCGATCATGTTCGCTCCCTCGGGCGGTGACGTCGGACGGAAGGACGCCGGCGGGTCATCCCGCCCGCCGGCGGACGACGGCGGAGAGGACCCCGAGGGCCCCGAGCCCGAGGAGCCGCCTGGTGCGTTCCCGGCGCCGGCCGTGCCATCCACCGTGGACCTCACGCGGACCGCGAGCGGGCCGGTACAGGTTGCCGGGGCTCGTCGGGACGGGCTCCCGGGAGAAGCCTAGATGTTCCACGTCACGTGCGAGGAGGCGTTCGGCCGAACCCGGGGAGATCTTGTACTGCGCCAGCAACGCCCGTCCCAGCAGCCCGCCGGCCACGACCTCGCGGCGCGGGAACCGGATCTGGTTCACGATGATGCGGGCGACCCGCTCCGGCGCGTAGACCGGCGGGATCGCGCGCGCTCGTCGCCCTGTGTGGTTCGCGGCGTCGCGCCAGATGGGGGTGTCGATGGCGGCCGGCAGGACCGTGCACACCTTGACCCCCCGCACACCGGCCAGCCGGAGCTCCTCGCGCAGGCTCCCCCCGAGTCCCCGCAGCGCGAACTTCGACATCGCGTAGGACGAGCCGTAGGGCTGGGCGATCACGCCGAGGATGGACGAGACGGTGACGACGACGCCGCGGTTGCGCTCGATCATCCGGGGCAGGGCCGCCCGACAGCCGTGGACGGCTCCCATCACGTTCACGTCCAGGACCCGGCGGGTGTCCGCCAGGGGGACGTCGAGGAACGACCCGAACGCGATGACCGAGGCCGCGTTGACCCACGCGTCCACCCGGCCGAAGCGCTGCACCGCGATCTCGGCGGCCCGGTCCACGGCAGCGGCGTCGGTGACGTCCGCCGGCACCACCGCGGCCGTCCCGCCGAGGGAGGTGCACTGGACGGCGACCACGCCCAGTGCCTCCGCGTCCCTGGCCACGAGCACGAGTCTCGCGCCCCGGCGGGCCAGGGCGAGCGCCGTCGCCCGGCCGATGCCGCTCGACGCGCCGGTCACCACCGTGACACAGCCCTTGATCCGCATGCCCCGGCAGTACCCCGAGCGGGCCGGCTCATGCCGGCTCGGATGGATGCGCGCGAATCGGGGTATGGGTGGTCATGAGCACGGAGAAGTCCGAACTGGACCGGCTCGCCGCGGAGATCGCCGGATCCGCCTCGGCGGCGGGACGCACGGTGGCGGTGGCGGAGTCGCTGACCGGCGGCATGATCTCCTCGGCCCTGGCCGCGGCCGAGGATGCGTCCGAGTGGTTCCGCGGCTCGCTCGTGGCCTACTCGAGCGAGGTCAAGCACGAGGTGCTGCACGTACCCGAGGGGCCGGTGGTCAGCGCGCCCGCCGCCCGCGCCATGGCCCGCGAGGTCCGACGCCTCCTGGGCGCGGACGTCGCCGTGGCGGTGACCGGGGCCGGGGGCCCCGACCCCCAGGACGGGCGACCGCCGGGCACGGTGTTCCTCGCGGTCGACGACGGCGTCGACTGCGTGGTCGTCGACCGGGATCTCGACGGGGAGCCGGAGGAGATCTGCGTCGGTGCGGCGGAAGCCGCCCTCGAACTGCTGGCCGGCCGCTTCCGGTCGGGCTGAGGACCGCCGGCCGCGCCGCCAGTGGACTTCGCGAACGCGGACGGATTCGCGCGCGGGGGTGAGCGGCCGGGCGCTGCGCCGGGAGCGCGGCCGCCGCGGCGGGTCCCGGACCTCAGCGCCGTTCGGCCCTTCCGCGGTGGGGAAACACGGGACGGCCTCGGAGACGCCCGTGACCTCGAGAGCGCGGATGACGGCGCGGTTGCCCGGACCGGTGACCCCGCGCAGCTCGACGTCGCGCCGGGCCGCCTCGCGCGCGGCGGTGACGATCATGGCGTCCCTTCTCGACCGCGCTCGCGGTCTTCCGATCTCAGGGGCCCAGGTCGTCGCCCGGGAGGGCACCGACTTGCGGGAAGCGCCGCGGCTGGGAGCAGGACCTCAGGAGCACAGGGCTGAACCTCTGACGTCGGCGCGACCGGACGAGGGTGCCATATCCGCTCGGCGCGGTTCGCCACGTGCACCTCGCCGATCCAGACGATCCCGGCGTCGCGGGCGCGCCGGGTGCCGGCGGGGTCCACGAACGGCGGGGGACCGCTCGCGATTCGCGGCCCGGTGAGCCTTCCGCACGGCGTCGGCGTGCCCCGTCGCTTTCTCGGGCCCGGCTCGGTGGTTTCCGGGCACCGGGGCGGACAACGATTTCCGGCATCGTGATGACAACGGCGTTCGGCGGGCACCTGCCGGGGCCACACGCCGACGGGAGGTGCGCCGGTGACCCGGGGTCGGCGTCCCCGCGGGCCCACCAAGGCCGAGGCCCTGCCCGGGAGTTCGGCGGCGAGGGGCACGCGGATCCGTCGTCCTAGGGTCGTCGCTCCTGGTCCGGACGCCGGGAGCCTCCCGTCTCCGACGAACGGGGCCCCGACCACCTGATGGCGGTGTCGCGCTCGACAATTCCTGAAAGGTGTGGAGAATCGAGCAGGAAATACCCGCGCATCTCAGAACGGAATAGATATGGCCAGAGTCACAGAAGTGCGTCTCGTCGACGACATCGACGGGGGTGATGCGGATGAGTCGATCGAGTTCACGCTCGACGGCAAGGCGTTCGAGATCGATCTGAACGCGGCACACGCTGCGGAGTTGCGGGATGCCCTCGCTCCGTTCGTGGGGGCGGCGAGGCGGGCCGGTGGTGGGTCCGCGGTCGCTCGCCCGAAGAGCTTCGCGCGATCGGCGCGTTCCCGTGAGGAGACCGCGGCGATCAGGGAGTGGGCGAGCGCGAACGGGTTCGAGGTCGCTCCGCGCGGCCGCATCCCGTCGGCGGTGATCGAGGCCTACGAGAACCGGGGCACGGCGTCTTCCACGGACGCGACGCCCGTGGAGGTCGAGACCACCACCGTCGAGGCGGAGGCCAAGCCGAAGCGCCGGCCCCGGCGGAAGGCCGCGGAGAAGGCCGACGCCTGAGCAGGTCGTGACCGAGGGGCCGGGGCGTTCCCCCGGCCCCTCGGCCGTTCTCATCCGGACGGCGCCCCGGACCCGGTCGGGGCGCGTCTACCCGGCCGGAGAGGCGCTCCAGAGCGCGGGGATCGCGGCGGCGTCCGCGCTGTGGCCGAGGGCCGGGAGCCCGTAGAGGTCCTCGAGCGTGCGCAGCAGCCCGTAGTGGTCGGCGCGCTCGGTGACCGGACCGGGGGAGACCCGCTCACCCACCGCGACGGTGGCGATGTGGTTGTCGGAGTCGTGCTTGGACTCGGACTCGTCGAAGGACACGAGGAGCAGGCTGTTGTGCGTGCGGGCCCAGGTCGCGTACGGGGCGAGGTTGTCGCGCAGCCAGGCGTCACCCTCCGCGATTGAGCAGTCGTGCATGTCGTGGCACAGGTTCGGGATGACGAAGGAAACCGTCGGCAGGGTCGAGTAGTCCGTCGGCATCGCGTCGAGCGGCTGGTTCGCCGAGGCGGGCACGCTGCTGAAGTTCGTCCAGGGGCTGTGCTTGCGGGCGTAGCCGTCGTGCTCGCAGCCGGTGTACCCCGGCTCGGGCAGGTCTTCGGAGTAGCCGGCGAAGGTGTACCCGGCGTCGACGAGCTCGCCGGCCAAGTTCGGTGCGTCCGAGGTGTGGGGGCAGCTGTCGTCGGTGACGCCGTGGGTGTCCCCGGAGAACAGCGCCACGTAGTTGGGCTGGCTGGGGTGGGTCTCGGCGTGCATGTCGGTCAAGGACGCGCCGGACCGGGCGAGGGAGGCGAGGTAGTGGCCCTCCCGCAGGGCGTCGCCCTCGTCCTTGTTCTCCAGCATGACGATCACCACATGGTCCGGCCGGGCCGGCGTGGCCGGGGTGGTGTCGGCCGCGCCGGTGACCGCGACACCGGGGGCGGGGCCGGTGCATGCGGAGAGCACCGCGGTGGCGAACACCGCGAGCAGCGCCGGTACGGCTGAACGCATCCTGATCATGGTCTCCCTCTTCGTGCCCCGTCGATACTGGCCCCGCCGCCGTCGCCCGGCTGCCTCCGTCATCAGGTCGGGTTGCAGTCCTCATCGGAACGGAGGACGCCGGGTGCGGCCGCACGTGTCGGGAGCAGCAGGGTGAACGTCGGTGGCGACGAGCGGGTCAGGGCCAGCCGGCCCCCCTCGGCCTCGGCGAGGGTCCGGGCCAGGGCGAGACCGATCCCGTGCCCGTCGGCGCGCCCGGACCGGCGGGCGAACAGGTCCGCGGCCGGAACGGGGATGCCGGGTCCCCGGTCGGCCACGTCGAGCGCGATCGCACCCCCCGCGTCGCGGACGGTGAGGGTGACCTCGCCGCCACCGTGGCGGACGGCGTTGTCGACGAGCACGGCCAGGACCTGGCGGATCGCCGCGGTCGACGCCACGGCCACCGGCAGCCCGGGTTCGACGGCGACCCGCAGATCGCGCCCGGACGAGGTCAGCAGCGGCCGCCAGTGCTGGCCGAGGTCGTCGAGGAGGGCGCCGAGATCGAGCTCGGTGCGGTCGGTCCTCGTGTCGCGGGCGAGGGCGAGGAGGTCCTCGACGGTGCGCTGGAGCCCGTCGGCGGCCCGCACGGCGACGACCATGGCGGCCCGGGGGTCGGCCTCGGGGTCCTCCAGGGCGGACTCGAGGCTGAGCCGCAGCCCGGCCAGCGGGGTGCGCAGCTGATGGGAGGCGTCGGCGGAGAAGGCCCGTTCGCGGGCGACGAGGGCGCCGAGCCGGTAGGCGGTGGTGTCCAGGTCGGCGCCGACGGAGTCGATCTCGGTGATGCCGACCCGCGGGGCGCGTGCGGTGAAGTCGCCGTCGCCGAGGCGGCGGGCAGCGGTGGAGAGCTGTTCGAGCGGCCCGGCGAGCCGCCCGGCCTGGCGCCGGGCGACCACCCACACCGCCGTCAGCGCCGTGGCGGCGAGCGCGAGCATCGCCGCCCAGACCAGCGCGACCTGGAGGTAGACCTCGGCGGGCGAGCTGGAGACGCGGATGGCGCCGGCGCGGGGGTCGTCGCCGATCACGGGGACCGCGACGACCCCGTCGTCGTCGGTGTCCTGCGCGGCCCGGGAGAGCACCTCGGAGACGGACCGGTCCGCGGTGTCCGGGCCGGTGCCGAGGACGCGGGTGCCGGCGCGGTCGTAGAGGGCGACGTCGGCACGCTCGGCCGAGGTGGGCAGCTGCGGGTCCCGGCCGCGGGCGAGATCGACGGCGACGGTCAGCGCGGCGACGCTGGCGACCTGGTCGAGCTCGCTCCGCTCGTCGTCGGCGAGGTACTTGACGACGATCCCGGCCAGCGGCAGCCCGAACAGGGCGATCGCCAGGACGGCGGCCGCGAGGGTGAGCACGATGATGCGTCTGCGCATGTCCCTGGTTCGGCTCGGTGGAGTGGCCTCGGTGCGGGTCGACCGGTTCGACGCCGTGCGGCACGGCGATCAGCGGGACCGTGACCGGCGCGAACAGTACGGTCCCCGCCGCCGCCGGGAGAGCTCGACACGGCTCGCCGCCCGCTGGTGCAGCGAGGTCGTCGACGAGGTGGTCGAGCTCCCCCGGCGCCAGAGCGGGTCGTCGTGGCAGGAGGGGCTCCTGGTCTCAGACCGGCCGGGTCTGCGGCGTGGAGCGCGCGACGAGCCGCGGGTCCCGGGTGACGACGTCGCCGAGGACCTCGTCGATCCGCTTCATCGCGTCTGCCGGGATGGACACGCCGGCGGCCTTCGCGTTCTCGGCCACCTGCTCCGGGCGGGAGGCGCCCACCAGGGCTGCGGAGACGTTGCGGTTCTGCAGCACCCACGCGACGGCCAGCTGGGACAGCGACAGGCCCAGGTCGCCCGCGATCGGCCCGAGCTCCTGGACGCGGGTCAGCGTGTCGTCGTTCAGGTAGCGGCTGATCATGTCCGCGCCGCCCTTCTCGTCCGTGGCCCGAGAACCCTCCGGGAGCGGCTGCCCGGGCTTGTACTTGCCGGTCAGTACGCCCTGGGCGATCGGCGACCAGACGATCTGGCCGATCCCGAGCTCCTCGCAGGTCGGGACGACCTCGTCCTCGATCACCCGCCAGAGCATCGAGTACTGCGGCTGGTTGGAGACGAGCGAGATCCCGAGGTCGACGGCGAGGGCGTGCGCGGCGCGGATCTGTTCGGCGGTCCACTCGCTGACGCCGACGTAGAGCGCCTTCCCCGCGCGCACGATGTCGGCGAAGGCCTGCATCGTCTCCTCGAGCGGGGTGAAGGCGTCGTAGCGGTGGGCCTGGTAGAGGTCGACGTACTCCATCTGCAGCCGGCGGAGGCTGCCGTCGATCGACTCCATCATGTGCTTGCGGGACAGACCGGTGTCGTTCTTGCCCTTGGGATCCGGGCCGACCGGCCAGTACACCTTCGTGAAGACCTCGAGGGACTCGCGTCGTTCGCCCTTGAGCGCCGCGCCGAGGACCTCCTCCGCCTTGCCGTTGGCGTAGGCGTCGGCGGTGTCGAAGCTGGTGATGCCGCTGTCCAGGGCGGCGCGGACGCACGCCGTCGCGACGTCGTTCTGCACCTGGGACCCGTGGGTGAGCCAGTTGCCGTAGGTGATCTCGGAGATCTGTATTCCGGAGCGGCCGAGGTGACGGAATTCCATGGGGCCGATCCTGCACCCGCCCGGGCCACGGGTCGCGTCGGGCGGGCGGGCCGGGAGGCGCGAGGACGGGGCCGGTCCCTATGCGGGGGTGAGCAGGACCGACCCGGCGGCGCCGTCGACCGTGATCCGCTGTCCGGTGGTGATCACGCCGGTCGCGTCGGGGACCCCGACGACGGCGGGGATGCCGTACTCGCGGGCGACGACCGCGCCGTGGGAGTTGGCGCCGCCCATCTCCATCACGAGCCCGCCCGCGGTGAGGAACAGCGGCGTCCAGCCCGGATCGGTGGAGGGCACGACGAGGATCTCCCCGGGTTCGAGGTGCGCGTCGGCGGGGTCGAGGACGACGCGCGCGAGGCCGGTGACCTCGCCGGCCGACGCGGGGGTGCCGACGAGGGCGCCGTCGCCCGCCGCCGGTGCGGAGAGGGCCTCGGGCTCGGTGCCGTCGGAGAGCAGGACCCGCGGGACGTGGCGACGCCGCAGCTCCCGCGCGTGGTCCTCCCGGCGCTGCGCGACGACGTCGCGGTGGTCGGCCCCGAGCAGCGCCGACCGCGCCTCCGCGAGATCGAGGAAGAAGACGTCGTCGGCCTCCGCGAGCAGCCCGCGCCCGGCCAGCTCGGCCCCGACGGCGACGAGGTCGGTCCGCGCGGCGGCGATCAGGCGGACCAGGTGGTCCTTGTGCGTCTCCCGCAGCCCGGCGAGCTCCCGCGTCCGCTGCAGGGCCCAGCCGACGACGAGGGCGCGGGGCCGGGAGCGCCGCCGCACCCGTGCGACGACGTCGGCGACGGCCTTCTCGGCGGCCGCGGCACCGCGGGCGAACATCGCGTCGGGGGTCGACGCGCGGTCGCCGTCGATGGCGAGCCGGAGATAGCCGGCCAGCACGCCGAGGACGTAGGAGGGGTCGTCGCGCCAGCGCGGCACGCCGATGTCGATCTCGGCGACGGCCCGGTGCCCGTGACGGCGGAGGAACCGGTCGAGCTCGTCGCGCAGCAGCTCGGGCAGCGGACCGGAGCCGGCGCGCAGCCGGGCGACCGACGGGTCGTCGGCGCGCAGGCGGACGGCGACCTGCCAGAGCTCGAGGTCCATCTCGGTGGTGACGTTGTGGGGGAGCGAGCGCAGCAGGTCGTGGGTGGTCCGCGCGTCGATCTCGGGGCCGGCGAGGGCGCGGGCGAGTCCGAGCGCGAGGAATCCGGCCCCGGCGACGGGGGCGACGGTCGGCAGTACGGGGAAGACCCGGCCGAGCAGGGCGAGGGCGCGGTCGTGCCGTTCCAGGCCGGTTGTGGCGGGCGGGAGAGCCGCCGTCAGACCGTCGCCGACCCGCCGGACGCGCCGCCGCGCCGCGGCCGGGGCCGCCAGGGCCCGCCCGATCTGCAGCGGGACGCGGTACCGGACGAGCACGCGCAGCACCCGGCGGGCGAACGACCACGGGGACCGCGTGCGCACGGCGAACGCGGGCTCGTCCATCAGCTTCCGGAGGACCACGGCGGAGCGGGCCTCCATCACGTCGAGGATCCGCGGGACGATCCTGCGGCCGACGGCGTTGCGCAGGGCCGCTGTGACGTCGACGAAGACCCGCCCGCCGGCGACGGCCAGCGCCGAGGGACCCGCGAGCTCGTCCGCCGGGATCCCGAACCCCAGACGCGAGCCGGCCGCGCCGATCACCCGGAACGCGGCGATGCCCATGGGGGTGATCGGCCGGGTCAGGCCCTGCGCGAGGCTGAGGCACAGGTAGGCCCGCAGCCCCGGGCCGCTCGGTTCCGGGAGCGGATGCAGCGTGGTGATAGGCCGCGACTGGGTCAGCCGGACCGCGCCGGCGGTGTCGATCGCCCACTCGATGTCCTGCGGGGCGCCGTAGTGGGCCTCGACCCGGCGGCCGAGGGCGACCAGCGCCCGGACCTCGTCGTCGGTCAGCGCGCGCTCGCCACGGCGATCACTGCCGGCGACCTGCTCGGTCCCGCCGCCCGGTACAGCCCGCACCTCGACGGCCTTGTCCCCGGGCCGGTAGTCGATCGTCGAGCCCTCGACGACCACGTGGTCGGGGTTGACCGCCCCCGAGACCACGGCTTCGCCGAGCCCCGGGCTCGCGTCGATCACGGAACGCGTGCGGCGCCCGGACACCGGGTCCGCGGTGAACAGCACGCCCGCGACCCGCGCGTCCGCCATCCGCTGCACCACCACCGCCAGCGCCACCTCGTGCCCGTCGATCCCGGCGGACGCGCGGTAGGACGCGGCCCGATCGGTCCACAGGGAGGCCCAGCACCGGCGTACGGCGTCGAGCACCGCCTCGGTGCCGACGACGTTGAGGTAGGTGTCCTGCTGGCCGGCGAAGCTGGCCGACGGCAGATCCTCCGCGGTGGCCGAGGACCGGACCGCGACGGGCACCCGGTCGCCGAGCCGCTCGTACGCCTCGGCCACCGCGGCCTCGACGTCCGGCGCGATCGGGACCGCGAGCAGCGCCTTCCTGGCCGCGGCGGCGAGCGCGGCGTCCTCGGCGCGACCCAGCACCTCGTCGAGTCCCGCGGCGTCCGCCGCCCGCCGGTACGCGTCCGTGGTGACGCAGAACCCGGACGGGACGTCGAACCCCGCAGCACGCAGCTCGGCGAGATTGGCTGCCTTGCCACCGACGAGACCCGGGTGGCGCGCGTCGGGACCGTCGAGGTCGAGGACCGTCATCGACCGAGCTTATCTCAACAGGCGTTGAAATTCACCCGTCGATTCAGCTGCCCAGCGCCTCGGAGATCTCGTCGGCGGTCTTCCGGACGAGGTCCAGGATGTCCTTGCGGCGCTGGTCGTCGACCCGGAACGACGGGCACGGCGCGGACAACGCCGCCACGGTCCGGCCGTCCTCGCGGATCGCCGCCGCCGGCGCCCAGACCCCCTCGTCGATCTCCTGGTTGCTGATCGCCCAGCCGCGCGCGACGTCGCGCTCCACCTCGGCCAGGAACCCCTCGCGGCCGCTGACCGGGGGCAGCGCTCCCGAGCTCAGCGCCCGGTCGACGTAGTCCGCGCGCTCGCCGGCGCCGAGCCCGCCGAGCAGTAGCCGGGCGCTGGCTCCGCGCAGGGGTGGCAGGGGCTGTCCCGGCTCGAAGGAGAGCCGGAACCTGCTGGGCGACTCGACCCGGTGGATGCACACGGGCAGGCCGTGGACCAGCCGCATCAGCAGGACCGACTCCCCGATCTTCTCGGAGAGGGCCCGCATGGCGGGCTCGGCGATGTCGACGATCGGGGCGGCCCGGCGCGCGGCGCGCGCGAGCGCGGCGACCCGCATCGTCAGGTGGTAGCGCCCCCGCGAGCCCTCCTCGATCAGGCCCATGTCGCGCAGCAGGGCCACGTACCGGTGCACCGAGGGCGCCGGGATGTCCAGCGCCTCCGCGAGATCCCGGACCGAGGCCACCGGGCGCTGCTCGGTGAACGCGAAGAGCAGGTCGAGTGCCCGCCGCCCGCTGTCGGCACCGGCCTTCGCGGTTGCCACCGTGTCGCCTCCCCGTTGACGCCGGACATTGCGCGATCTACTGTACCGATATCGCACAGCGATAATAAGCTATCACATAGCGATAGGATGCGACCCAATGGTGTGGACCGCGGAGCGGAGCGGGGTGGCTGTCCTCCCCGACACCGCGAGGGCGAGCGTCGCCCTGCCGAACGGCAGCAGCGAGATCCGGCAGCTGGCGATCGCGCCGGCCGACGCGGACACGGGCTGGCTGCGGGTGACGGCGTCCGGGATCTGCGGCACCGACGTCGGGCTGTACGCGGCGGGCGTGGCGGAGCCGACGATCCTGGGGCACCACGTCGTCGGCGAGATCGCCTCGATCGGCGCGTCGGCCGCGCGGCGCTGGGGCGTGCGGGCCGGCGACCGGGTCGTGATCGAGGAGTACCTCCCCTGCGGGACGTGCCCGACCTGCCGGACCGGGCCCTACCGGCTCTGCCCGGCCACCGACATCTGGGGCGGGGGGCGCCGGATCGGCACCATCCCCGTGGCCGAGTCCCCCGGACTCCTCGGCGGCAACGCCGACCACGTCTTCCTGCCGCCGAACGCGGTCGTGCACCGGCTCCCCGAGGATCTCGACGAGGAGCTGGCGGCCTGGGTCCTGCCCTACGCCAACGCCCTGGACTGGACCGGCGGCGCCGGACGGCTGCGCCCCGGCGACACCGTGGTGGTGCTGGGCCCGGGCTACCACGGGCTCGCCCTCGTGGCCGCCGCGGTCGCGAGCGGCGCCGGACAGGTCGTCGTCGGTGGCCTGGACCGGGACGCGGAGCGCCTGGAGATGGCCGAGGCCCTCGGGGGTACGCCCGTCGTCGTCGGGGCCGACGATCTCACCGCCCGCGTCCGGGCGGCGACCGGGGGCCGGGACGCCGACCTGGTCGTCGACGCCGTGGGGACCGGTCCCGGCGTGGTCGTCCCGGCGGTCGAGCTGCTGGGCCACGGCGGCAGGCTGGTGCTCACCTCACCGAAGCGGCCCGCCGCGGTCGGTGTCGACACCGCGCGCATGGTCCGGCGCAGCCTCACCGTGAGCGCCGTGCGCGGCCGTGCCCCGGAGGCGATCGCCGCCGCGATCTCCTCCCTGGCCGACGGCAGCTCGCACCTGGACCGGGTGCCGACCGTCGCCGTGGACCTCGACGGCGTCGGCGACATGCTCACCCGGCTCGCGGACGGCACCGGACCGGAGTCGCCCCACGTCGTCGTCCGGCCCTCGGCCTGACCGCCTCCCTTCCCACCACATCACGTCGAATCTCGAGGAGCGAACCGTGCTGACCCACGAGCAGAACGAGCGGCTGGTCCGGACCAACCGCGGCACCGAGATGGGCACCCTGCTGCGCCGCTACTGGATCCCGGCCCTGCTGGCCGAGGAGATCCCCGAGCCGGACTGCCCGCCGGTGCGGGTGCAGCTGCTGGGGGAGAGGCTCATCGCCTTCCGCGACAGCGCCGGCCGCATCGGGCTGATCGACGAGTTCTGCAGCCACCGCACCGCGTCGCTGTTCTTCGGCCGGAACGAGGAGTGCGGGCTGCGCTGCGCGTACCACGGCTGGAAGTACGACGTCGACGGCAACTGCGTCGACATGCCGTCGGAGCCGCCGGAGAGCCGGTTCCGGGAGAAGATCAAGCAGACCGCGTACCCGTGCGTCGAGCGCGGCGGCGTGATCTGGACCTACATGGGCCCGCCGGAGCTGAAGCCGGACCTGCCCGAGCTGGAGTGGGCCACGCTGCCCGACTCGCAGGTCTTCGTCTCCAAGCGGCTGCAGGAGACCAACTTCATGCAGGCGATGGAGGGCGGCATCGACTCCAGCCACGTCTCCTTCGCGCACCGGTTCAACATGGACGACGACCCCATGCACGCCGGCACCGAGGGGCTGACCTATCTCAAGGCCGACACCAGGCCCAAGTTCGAGGTGATCGAGTCCGACGGCGGCCTGCTGATCGGGGCCCGGCGCAACGTCGACGACGAGCAGTACTACTGGCGGATCACACAGTGGATCATGCCGTGGTACACGATCATCCCGCCCTTCGGCACCCACAACCCCCTCGGCGCCCACGCCTGGGTCCCGATCGACGACGAGACCTGCTGGGCCTGGAGCATCAACTACCACCCCACCCGGGACCTGCGCGACGACGAGCTGGAGTCGATGCGCCGCGGGGACGGCATCCACGCCAAGTACGTCCCGGGCACCTACCGCACCCTGGCCAACGCGGACAACGACTACCTCATCGACCGGGTGGCCCAGCGGGAGAAGCGCAGCTTCAGCGGGGTCGAGGGGATCGCCGCCCAGGACTTCTCCCTGCAGGAGAGCATGGGCCCGATCGTCGACCGCACCAAGGAGCGGCTCGGCACGAGCGACGCCGCGATCATCCTCGCCCGGCGCCGGCTGCTCGCCGCCGCGGAGGAGGCGGCCGAGTCCACCGACCCGCTCCCCGGCGGCGAGGCCGAGCACCACCGCGTCCGCTCGGCCTCGGTGCTGCTGCCGAAGTCCGTCCCCTTCCAGGACGGCGCCGAGCAGGCCCTCGTGGCCCGCACCGGCGAGGACTTCGTCTCCATCTGACCCTCCGGCACGAAGGAAGGAGGGGACGACGCCATGGCGCCGATCTCCTGGGACCGGCGGTCCTACGAGGCCACCGTCCTGCTCGTCCCGCTCGACCCCACCGCCCGGGGCTGGCTCCTCCGCCAGGACCCCGCGGCACTGGAGGGCATCACGGTCGCCGAGGCCGACCTGCTGCCCAGCCACGATCGGCTCCGCCCGGAGCCGGTCCCCGCGAGCGGCGAGGGCACCGCGGTGAGCAGCCCGCTCGACCACGCGGTGCACGACGCCGACGTCGTCGTGCTGCTCGCCCACGAGCTCACCGCCGTCGACGGCCGCTCGGTGGTGGCCGTCGGCGACGCCGCGCGGGCCACCGGCACACTGCTCGGTGCCGTCGTGGTCAGCCCGGGCGCCCGCTGGGCCGAGCCCGCCGCCCACCACGCGGCCACCACGATCCGCGAGGCCGCGGACAACGTCGTGATCCTCAAGGACAGCCGGTTCGCCCTGCCCTTCCTGCAGGTGCTGCGCGGCGGGGCCCGGGACGCCGAGCCTGCCGGGAGCATGCGATGAGCGACGCCACGCTCCCGGTCACGGTCACCCAGGTCCGCTGGGAGTCCGCGGGCGTCGTCTCCCTGCGGCTGCGCGGCGACGGCCCGCTGCCCGGCTGGACCGCCGGTGCCCACGTCGATCTCGTGCTCCCGTCCGGGCTCGTCCGCCAGTACTCGCTGTGCGGCGAGCCCGACGATCCCGAGTACACGGTCGCGGTGCTCCGGGAGCCGGACGGGCGCGGCGGCTCGGCCGAGATCCACGACACCGCGCTGGTGGGGCGCCGCCTGACGATCCGTGGCCCCCGCAACCGGTTCGCGCTCGAACCGGCGGAGGCCTACGTCTTCGTCGCGGGCGGGATCGGGATCACGCCGGTGCTCGGCATGATCCGCGAGGCCGTCGCCGCGGGGGTGCCGTGGGAGCTGCACTACGGCGGCCGGCGGGCGGAAACGCTGGCGTTCACGGGGCCGCTGCGCGAGCTGGCCGGGCGGTCCGGCGGACGGCTCGTGCTGCGCAGCGACGACGTCGACGGGCCGCTCCCGCTGAACGCGATCGTGGCGGGGGCGCCGGCCGGGTCGGCCGTCTACGCCTGCGGCCCCGCCGGGTTGCTCGCCGCGCTGAGCCGGACCGTGGAGCTGGAACGGCCGGATCTGCCGCTGCGGTTCGAGCGCTTCGGCGCCGATCCGCTCGGGCCGAACGCCACCGCCGCCGGCGACTCCGCCGGTGGCCGGGCGTCGTTCGAGGTCGAGCTCGCGCAGACCGGCGAGACGGTCACCGTCCTGCCCGGGCAGTCCGTGCTCGACGCCGTCCGCCCGCTCCGCCCGGACGTCCTGTCCTCCTGCGAGGAGGGCTTCTGCGGCACCTGCGAGACGAAGGTGCTCGACGGCACGCCGCTGCACCGCGACACGATCCTGAGCGAGAAGGAACGCGCCAGGAACACGTCGATGATGATCTGTGTCGGCGGCTGCACGTCGGCCCGGCTCGTCCTCGACCTCTAGAAGCGGCACCCGAACCCGCTCCCGCCCGGCCGGTCCGCGGCCCGGCCCGGCGCCGCCCCACGACGTGCGCCGATCCCTTCCACCACGGAGGCTCACCGATGAGCTCACGCACTTCCGGCAGCAGTGCCGAACCCGCCTTGTCGCCGTACCGCTGGGTCGTCCTCTTCGCCTGCTGGATGTCCTTCACCCTGACCTCGGTCGACCGTTCGACCTGGGGGCCGGCGTCCGTCTTCGTGGGCGACAGCCTGGCGGTCCCCGTCGCCAGCCTGGGTGCCTTCGCCACGGCCTACTACATCGGGTACGTCATCTCCAACGCCCTCGGCGGGATCGGCACCGACCGGCTCGGGGGCCGGCTGATGCTCTCGATCTCGCTGTTCGGCGCCGGAGCGCTGATGACCGTCTTCGGCTCCACGACCTCGGCGACGGTCGGCATCGCGGTGCAGGCCCTGGTCGGCCTGTTCGCCGGCGCCGACTACTCGGCCGGTATCCGCCTCGTCACCAGCTGGTTCCCCGCGTCGAAGCTCGGCCTGCCCCTCGGCATCTTCGTGACCGCGACCTCCCTCGGCACGGCCATCGCCAACTCAGTCGTCCCCGCGCTGATCGCCTGGCACGGCTGGGGGACCTCGTACCACCTCTTCGGCGTCCTCTCGATGGTGCTCGCCGTGGTCCTGTTCTTCCTGCTCCGCCCGGGGCCGATGCTCGACGCGGCGGGTGCCGAGGCCGACGCCGCCGCGCAGGAGACCCGGCCGTCGTCCGCCGCGCCCGCGCCGACCGGGCTGTCCTCGATGGCCCGCAACCGCAACTTCGTCCTCACCTGCCTGGCCGGCTTCGGCGGCTTCTGGGGGCTCTACGGCTTCGTCACCTGGGCCAACGCACTGATGATCAAGGGCCACGCCATCTCGCCGGGGACCGCGGGAGCGGTGGTCGCGATCTTCGCCGTGACCGCGGTGGCGGTCAAGCCGGTGGTCGGGTTCGTCACCGACCGGTTCTTCGGCGGGGCGAGGCGGCTCCCGGCGTCCTGCATCCTGGCCCTGTTCGCGGTCACGCTGGTCGCGTTCGGCAACCTCGGCACGGCGACCGCCTTCCTCTGGCTCGCGCCGCTGCTGGGCGCGGCCGCGTACGGCTGGACACCGCTGCTCGTCGCCCTGGTGCCCCGGCTCGTGTCGGGCGCGGTCACCGGCTCGGCCTCGGGGTTCGCCAACGCGGTCTGGCAGCTCGGCAGCGTCATCGTCCCGCTGGCCGTCGGGGCGGCCTACTCCGCCTCGGGGTCCTTCGCGGTCGGGTTCCTCACCCTGGCGGCCGGGCCTGCGCTCGGCGCAGTGATCATGCTCGCCGTGCGGGAGTCCCGGACGCCGCACCGGGACACCGACGCGGCTCCGACGACCATGGGCAGCGTCACCCCGGGGTAGGCGGCGCCGGAACTCCGGCGGGTGCCGGGACCTCGCGGCCCTCGACGCCCGAGGCACGTCCGGCCGGCGACGACCGCCGCCCTAGGGTGGTCGGGTGCCGATGACCGCGAAGTACGCCACCACCTGCGGGGCCTGCTCGTCCCGTATCCAGCCCGGTGAGGAGATCGCGAAGTCGGGCAGTGTGTGGACCCACGTCGCGTGTGCCGACGCGGCGGAGAAGGCCCCGGTCGCCGGGCCGACGGCACGCCCGAAGCGGACCGCGCCGCGGCCCGACATGCCGGCCACCGAGGGCGCGCTCGAGGTGTGGACCGACGGCGCCTGCTCGGGCAACCCGGGCCCGGGGGGCTGGGCGTGGGCCACCCAGGACGGGCGGCAGGACAGCGGCGGCGAGGCCCCCACCACCAACCAGCGGATGGAGATCCGCGCCGCGCTGGAGGCGGTGCGCGCCCTGGACGGACCGCTGGTCGTCGTCAGCGACTCGACCTACGTCGTGAACTGCTTCCGTGACGGCTGGTGGAAGGGCTGGCTCGCCCGGGGCTGGGTGACCAGCGCGAAGAAGCCGGTGGTCAGTCGCGACCTCTGGGAACCGTTGATCACGCTCGTGAACGAGCGCGGCGACGTCTCCTTCCGCTGGGTGAAGGGGCACTCGGGCGACCCGATGAACGACCTGGTGGACGCCCTGGCGGTGGAGCAGTCGCACGCGGTGAGCTGAGTCCCCTGCGATCCTGCCCGCCGCCGGTCACGGTCGGTGCTGGTGCACGGGGTTGACGCCGTCGATCTCGACCAGGAGGTGGCGGGGGCCTCGCAGGACGGGATTCGGGCGGTAGGGCGGCGGATCGGCGACGAGTCGGGGGTTCTCCAACCGGCGGGCCAGCTCGGTGAGCGCGATCCGGGCCTCGGGACGAGCCAATGGGGCACCGAAGCAGTAGTGGACGCCCCCGCCGAAGCCCAGGTGCTCGTTGTGCTCGCGGTCGGGGTCGAAGCGGTCGGGATCCGGGACGTCGGCCGGGTCGCGGCTGCCGGCGGCGAGCACGAGCGTGACCGGTGAGCCCCCAGGGATGGTGGTGCCGGCGACCTCGATGTCGTCGAGGGTGTACCGGTTCGGCAGGAAGTGCACCGGTGGCTCGAAGCGCAGGAGTTCCTCGACCACCCGGACGGCCAGGTCGGGTTCGTCGCCGCGGCGCAGCCGGTCGAGCACCTCGGGGTGCCGCAGGAGGGTGAGCATGCCGTTGGTGATGAGGTTGACGGTCGTCTCGTGGCCGGCGACGAGGAGCAGGGCCGCGTTGCTCAGCACCTCCTCCCGTGACATCGGCGTCTCGGGGCCGTCACCGCCAACGAGCCCGGAGAGCAGGTCGTCGCCCGGATGGCCGCGGCGGGCATCGAGGAGCTGGGCGAAGTACCGACCGAGGTCGGCGACGGCCTCGGCCCGTCGGTGCTGCCGCTCCGCGATCCCTCCGGTGGTCGGGTCGACGGCTTTGATCAACGCATCGGCCATCGCCTGGAATCGCGGTTCGTCCTCGCGGGGCACTCCCAGCAGTCGGCAGATCACCGTGACCGGGAACGGATAGGCGAAGTCGTCGACGATGTCGACCCGAGTTGTGCCCGACCGGTCCTCGCTTGCGAAGTCGTTGATCTCGCTCGTCACGATCTCGAGCATGTCGGGAAGCATGCTGTCGACGCGACGGGGGCGCTGCGGCGGCCCGAAGTTCCGCGTCAGCAGGCGCCGGATCCGGTCGTGCTCGGGCGGATCGATGGCGATGACGTTGGGCGGGAGCCCGGCAGGGGCCTCTTCGGACGCCTGCACCGGCGCGTCGGCGCCCAGCTCGGGGAGGCTGCGCACATCCGAGCTGAGCCGTGGGTCGTGGAGCAGGGCAACGATCTCCCGGTAGGTGCTCACGACATAGCTCCCGTCCTCCGTCCGTACCACGGGGGTCTTCCGCAGCTCGGCGTAGAGCGGGTAGGGGTCGGCCCGGTGGGAGTGGTCGAGGATCTGCTGCCAGATGCTGGTCTGGGCCATGGTGGCGTCTCCCGGAACTCGGGGATCTGGCTGGACGTGCGAGGGCTCGGGCAGGGTCACAGGTAGGTCTTGCGGACGAACGCGGCCCGTCGTTCGCCGGGTCCGTGGCCGGTCACCACGACGGTGGCCTGCTGGGTGGGCCGGTCCGGGACCTCGGCCGCGACCGGGTGTCCGTCGGTGGGCCGGTCGACGGTGCGGAAGGCGGGCGGGAACGGCGCCGCCCGGTCGATCAACCCCTCGTAGAACTCCAGCCACTTGGACTGGTTGAAGGCGACCGCCGCCGTGATGCGCCCGCGGTAGCCGTAGGCCGCGACGAACCGGCGCTCGGGCACCGATCCCTGGGCGATGACGACCTGGTCGGCATAGGTCGGGACGCCGACGGACTTGATCTCGGTGCCGAACTGGGTGGACCAGAATTCCGGTAGCGCCAGGTGTGGCCAGCGCTCGCCCTGGGGGCTGATCATGTTGTGTGCGGCGATCCTCCCTTGGGTGACGGCGTTGCCCCAGTGCTCGAGGGCGAGGTACTGGTAGTCGTAGACGGGGTGGGGGAAGCGGGCCACGTCCCCGGCGACGAACACGTCGTCGGTGACGACGCCGTTGACGTCGACCGCCCGGCAGCCCGCGTCGCACGCCACCCCCCAGGCCCCTGCCGCCAGCCCCGAGCCGTCCAACCACTCGACGTTGCGGATGCTGCCGAGCGCGGCGACGGCCACGTCGACGTCCAGCGTGCTGCCGTCGGACAGCCGCGCCCGCCGCAGCCGCCCGCTCCCGTCGCCCTCCAGCGCCTCGACCTGGACGCCGCACCGCAGGTCGACGCCGTGGTCGCGCTGCATCTGCGCCGCGACGCCGCCGACCACCGCGCCCAGTGCCCCGACCAGCGGGGCCGCGCCCCGCTCGACGACGGTCACCGGCACGTCCAGGTCGCGACAGGCGGAGGCGACCTCGGAGCCGGTGAACCCGGCCCCGATGACCAGCACCCGGCCGGGTCCGGCGGCGAGCCGTCGGCGCAGTCCGTCCGCGTCGTCCGGGGTGCGTAGCGCAAAGAGCCCGTCGAGCCCGGCCTCCGCCTCGTTCGGCCACGGGCGGGCCCGCACCCCGGTCGCGATGAGCAACCGGTCGAATCCCACCTGCTCGCCGTCGGCCAGGAGCACCTGCTTGCCGCGCAGGTCGAGCCCCGTGGCCGCGACTCCGAGCCGCCAGTCCGCGTCCACCCCGTCGCGACGGGGCAGTGCGGTCCCCCGTGCCGGAACCTGGCCCAGGAGCGCCTGTTTGGACAGCGGCGGCCGGTCGTAGGGGGGGTCGGGTTCGTCCCCGATCACGGTCAGCGAGCCGGTGAAGCCCTCACTGCGCAGCGTCCACGCCGCGCGCAGCCCGGCCAGCGAGGCGCCGACGACGACGACGCGCCCGATGCGCTCGACCGCCTCCACGGGACCCGCGGAGACCACGTGCGCACCGGCCCCGTCCCGACGATGCCGGGCGTCCTCCTGGTCGAACAGGATGGCCTGGACCGGGCAGGCCGCGGCTGCCCGGACGATCTTCTCCCGCTCCGCGTCGTCCGGATCGGGGTTGTAGAGCAGCGCCTCGTCCCCCCGCATGGTGAACACGTTCGGCGCGGCGAAGGCGCACTGTGCGTACCCCTGGCATCGCGTGAGATCCACGACGATCTTCATGTGGACGCCCCCTCCGACCCCCACGGGTCGGCCGTTTCGTCACGCCGCCGCACACGGCCGCCGCAACGGCTGCTCTTGCGGCGGAGCACGGTCGGTCACCACGATGCTAATCCCGCCGAGGCAGACGAAGCCGCCGTCGAGGACGACGACCTCGACGGGCCGGCGAACGGCGGCGGGACGAGCTGAACCGCCGCACCCCGGCCGGTCCTCGACGACCGCCCGTCAGGCCCCGGGGTGGCGGAACTCGATGTCGTGCTCGACGGCGCCGGCGCTGAGCCGCAGCAACCCCGAGACCGGCGGAAACCCCGTGGCGACCAGAACGAGGTCTCCCTCGGGGACGTCGGTGAAGGCATAGGCGCCGTGCTCGTCCGTGGTCGTCTCCGCCACGATCGCGCCGGACTCGTCGAGCAGGACCACCCGTGCCTCGGGCACCGGCCGGCCGCCGGCGCTGCGGGCGACCCCGCGCAGCCGGGACGCACCCGCGAGGGCGATGTCGTGCCGTCCCCCGTCCGAGACGGGCACCGAGACGGGGCGGGACCGGGGCGCGCCGCCGTCGGTGCTCACCACGAGGGTGTACTCGCCCGGGGCCAGACCGGCAAGCACGTACCGGCCCTCGGCGCCGGTGGCCTGGGTGGTGACGACCTGGCCCTCCGGGCCGGCCAGCGCGACGCGCGCGCCCGCCACCGGCGCGCCGCCCGCGCCGGTCACCGTCCCGGTGATCTCGTGGCCCGCTCCGGCCAGCACCAGGTCGACCGGGGCGTAGGCGCCGCGCCTGACCTGCACGGTGGCCGCCTGCGGCCGGTACGGGGGCGCGCTGGCAACCACCACGTAGCGGCCCGGCTGCGTGATCGTCACGTCGAAGGTGCCGCCCGGCCCGGTCCGGCCCAGAGTGGTCTGGTAGCCGGCGCCGTCGATCAGGGAGAGCGCGGCGTCCGGGAGGGGGCTCCCGCCGGACGTGCGCACCCGCACCTGCAGCGCGCCCGGTGCGTCCGGCGCGCGCTCGGCGTTCGTGCCGTCGCCGGTGATCTCGGGGCTCGTCATCGTCCGGGTCCCTCCCCGTCGGGTGCCGTTGCGTCCGCGGCCGGCACGTGCTGGGACGTCGGGGTGAACCACCAGCCGTCCGGGGCCCCGCCGCCCCCGGCGGCCAGCTCGCCGAGCTGGGCTGTCAGGGCCCGGGCCAGGACCGCCACCATGCCGGGGCGCGGTCGCCCCGTCCCGGGGGCCGCCCCCGTTCGCTCGTGTCGGGAGTCCATTGCCTCACCTCACCGTCAGCGGCGTGACGTCCAGGCGGCCGGGGAGCATCCCGGCCTGCGTCATCAGGTCGGCGACGCGCTGCAGCCGCTGGGGCTGCAGCGTCGTCGGGTAGTCGGGCAGCGTGATGATCGACGCCGTTGCGGGGTCGATCGGGGTGAACGACGGCAGCGCCCTCGTGGTGCGCTGGTCGTCCGCCGCGAGGTCCGCCGCCTGTGCCAGGGCCCGCTGGAACGCCCGGATTGTCGCCGGGTACTGCTCGGCGAACCGTGCGGTCGCGAAGTACCCGTCCAGCGGGAACGCGCCCGTCGGGCCGCTGGTCGGGTCGATCACGGGCAGCGCGCCCGAGGTGGTCTCCGCCTCGGTGACGAACGGCTCGACGAGCCAGGCGGCGTCGAGCGTGCCGTCCTTCAGGGCCGTCACGGCCTGGGTGAACGGCATCGTCTCGTAGCGCACCGAGGCGGGATCGACGCCGCGGCTCGCGAGCACCCGGTCCAGCGTCAGCGTCTGGATGTTGGGGGCGGGGGTGTTCACGGCGACCGTCCTGCCGGCCAGCTCCTCCGGTGAGGTGATCCCGGACCGGGGACCGGCGACGACCTGGTCCAGGCCCGGTGACGCGAGCGCCGCCTCGGCGATGACGCGGATGTCGGTCTGTCCCCGGGCCTGCGCCTCCAGGAACGTGACGTAGTTACCGCCGGCGACGATGTCCACGCTGCCGTCCGCGAGGCCCGGCAGGCTCTGGTTCGACGACGTCAGGGGCTTGATCGTGACGTCCAGGCCCTGTGCGGCGAACAGCCCCTCCTGCTGGGCGAGGTAGAGCGGTGCCACATCGACGATCGGGAGGCCGGTCACGGTGATCGACGTCTTCTCGGGCGGGTCCGTCGCGGGGGTCGTGGAGCTGCACGCGGCCGCCAGCAGGAGCGCCACCGCGCCGAGCAGCAGGGCGGCCGCGCGGCCCCTGCTCACGGCGCGCCGTCCCCGTAGCCGCGGATCGGGATCTCCACCAGCCGCGGCCCGCCGGACTCCTGGGCGGCGCGGACGGCCGGCCCGATCTCCGAGGCGTGCCCGACCCGGTGGGCGGACAGGCCCATCGAGCGGGCCAGCCCCACCCAGTCGATCGCGGGGTCGCCGAGGTCCATGCCGCCGAACTGCCGGCCGAGCGAGTCCTTCAGCGTGCGGTACTCGTGGTTGTTCACCACGACGAACAGCACCGGCGCGCCGAGCCGTGCCGCCGTCCAGAGGCCCTGGACGCCGAACATCGCGGAGCCGTCCCCGAGGAACGCGAGCACCGGGCGTCCGGGATGGGCCAGGTGCAGCCCGACGGCGGCGCCGATGCCCCAGCCGAGCCCACCGTTGCCCGACGAGTTGTGGTAGTCCCCGGGGCCGCGCTGAGGCAGCGCGCGGCGCAGCAGCGGACCGGAGGTGACCGCCTCCTCGACCACGACGGTGCCGGCCGCCAGCGCGTCCGCCACGAGCTGGGCCGCGGTCGCCGGGTGCACCGGCGCGGGACCTGCGGCGGCCCGGGCGCGCTCGCGCCAGCGGGTGCGCTCCGGCACGAGCTCCGCGGAGATCCGCCCGGCCCGTTCGAGGGCGGGGCCGTGCAGGCCGGGGAGGCCGCGCAGCGCCTCGGCGAGCGCGTCCAGTGTCGGGCCGACCGCCCCGAACAGCCCGATCTCGACGTCGTGGGCGCGGCCGATCTCGGCCGGGTCGTCGTCGAGCTGGACCACCCGGATGCCTTCCGGCAGCGGGGGCTCCGGGGTCCAGAGGTGCGACCGGATCGACGCCCCGGCGAGCAGCAGCGCGTCGTGCCCGGCGAGCGCCTTGTTGATCTCGCTGCCGATGAAGGGCGGCGCGGGCGCGGTCAGCGGGTGCTCCGTGTCCGCGTCGACATGCTCGTACTGCGGCTGCGGGTAGACGGTCGCGCCGAGTGCCTCGGCGACCGCGGTCAGCTCCCGGAGCGCGCCGGTGGCGCCGACGCGGTCGCCCGCCATGATCGCCGGGTTGGAGGCCCCCGCGAGCAGCGCGGCGGCCTCGTCGATCCCCGTGGCGACGGGGAGGGTCACGATCGGCGGGCGGGCGGGAATCGGGCCGGCGGCGGGCTGGGCGAGCAGGTTCATCGGCACGGACACGAACACCGGGCCGGAAGGCACCCCGCGGGCCCGGGCGAAGGCACGGCGGAACATCGGGAGCAGGTCGTCCGCGGTGTGCACTTCGTCCGCCGCGAGACAGGCGGGCGCCGCGAGGCCGACGAGATCCCCGCCGAGCATCGGCGAGTCGCGGAGGAACCGCTGGTCCTGTTGGCCCGCGGTGATCACCAGCGGGGTGCGGGAGCGGCGCGCGTTGTTCATCCCGATCAGCGCGTTGCTCACCCCTGGCACGGCGTGCACGCTGACGAACGCGGGGCGGCCGGTGCCGCGCGCGTAACCGTCCGCCGCCGCGACCGCGGTGAACTCCTGCAGGGCGAGCACGTAGTCCGGGTCGCCGTCGCGGGCCAGCTCCTGCAGCAGGGGGAGCTCGGTCGTGCCGGGGTTGCCGAAGACCCGGTCGACCCCCTCGTCACGCAGCAGGTCCACGACCGCGCGGGCGGCGGGTAGGGGGTTCATCACCGTGCTCCTTCCGGGTGCGGGGTGCGTCGGGCGCCGGCGTCACGGGCAGCGAGGGCGTGCTCGACCAGCGTGGCCAGCGTCTGCGTCGCGGACGTCCGTTCCCGGGCGTCGCAGGTCACGATCGGCCGGGCGGGGTCGAGGGCGAGGGCCTCCCGGACCTCGTCCTCGGTGTACGGGTATTCGCCGTCGAAGCCGTTGATCCCGACGACGACCGGAAGCCCGGTGCGGTCGAAGTAGTCCAGGACCGGGAAGGAGTCGATGAGCCGGCGGGTGTCGACGAGCACCACGACCCCCACCGCGCCCCGGACGAGCTGGTCCCACATGAACCAGAACCGGTATTGGCCGGGGGTCCCGAACAGGTAGATCACCAGGTTGTCGGTGAGGTCGAGACGGCCGAAGTCCATCGCGACCGTCGTCGTGCGCTTCTGCGGGAGGGCCGAGAGATCGTCGATGCCTTCGCTGGGTGCGGTCATCACCTCCTCGGTCCGCAGCGGGGTGATGTCCGAGGCGGAGCCCACGAAGGTCGTCTTCCCGACGCCGAACGCGCCGGCCACGACGACCTTGAGCGGGGTGACCGGCCGATCCGGGGATCCGGTGGCTCGGCCTGCGCCGCGGGGACGGGCGGCCTCAGAGCCGCTTGCGGAGTTCACGCAGCGCCCTCTCCAGGTGGTCGGTGTCCTCGCCGGTGTCCGGCGAGAGCTGGTGGATGTGGACGAGGCCGTCGTCCCGCAGGTCCTCGAGCAGGATGCGGACGACCCCGAGCGGCAGGTGCAGCCGGGCCGAGATCTCGGCGACGGACGACCACGGCCGGCAGAGCTCGACGATCGCGCCGGCCTCCGGGGTCCGTGCCTTCGGCGTCGGGGCCGCGGGCAACTCCCGCCGGGCCGGGCCCGGCGGGGCGAGGGCGTAGCCGAAACGGAACAGATTCTCCGGATCCCACCGTCGCTTCACCTCGACGAGCCGGCGGTATGTCGCGGGGTCCCAGGCCGTCGCGACCCGGTCCGCGTCGGTGACGGTGCCGAGGAAGTTGAGCGCGACCCCGCCCGTGGAGTACGGCGCCAGGTCGGCGAGCAGGCGCTCGCCGCGGGGCGACGGGCTGCCGCCGGGCCCGGGGACGTCGAGGGCGAAGACGCTGTAGGCGGCGTTCCGGCCGCCGACGGCGTTGGGCACGGCGGGCGGCCTGGCGAGGGCGCCGCCGAGATGGCGGAGCTCGACGGAGAGCACCGGGTCGGCGACGCCGGGCCCGCAGGCGCGGAGCACGGTGTCCACGGTGTCGGGGCCGAGAGCGGACAGCAGGGTGCCGCCCTTCCAGGCGGGGACAGGCTCGGTCGGGTCGTCGTGGATCGTCCCCACGGCCGTGAACGGCAGCTCGGAGAGCGTGTCGACCTCGGGACCCAGTTCCCGCAGCGGGGCGACGAGCCGGGCCCCCTCCCGGGCGTCGCCGACGTGGGCGACGCGCACGTGCACGCCGGGCCCGTCGCCGAGCCGTCCGCTGCGGTCCGGGACGCGGGAGACGAGCACCGACGTGGTCGTCGCCTCGGGGAGGCGGGGGGACCAGTCGCGGTAGGCGTGCAGGACCTCGGCGGCGGCCTCGCCCCGGTAGAACAGGCCGCCGCCGTAGAACCGGGACGGGGCGAGGAGATCGAGCACCAGGGTGGTGACGATGCCGAAGTTGCCCTTGCCGCCGCGAACGGCCCAGAAGAGCTCCGGGTCGTGGTCCGCGTCGATCCGACGCACCCGGCCGTCCGCCGTGACGATCTCCACCGCCCGAACGTGGTCCGCGGTGTAGCCGTAGGTCCGGGCGAGCGGGCTCAGCCCGCCGCCGAGTGTGTAGCCGGTGACACCGACGCCCGGCGCGCTCCCGCTGAGCGGCGCCAGCCCGAACCGGGCCGCGGCGGCGATCACCTCGGTCCACACCACCCCCGCCCCGACGCGGACGGTGCGACTGCCGGGGTCCACGACGAGCTCCCGCATCCGGCGGGTGCTCAGCAGCAGCCCACCGTCGACCGGTGCGACCGCGCCGTGGCCGGTCGCCTGGACGGCCACCGGCAGCGTTCGCTCCGCCGCGAACCGGACGGCCGCGGCGACGTCGTCCCGGTCCCGGACACCGAGCACGGCGAGCGGGCGGTGCACGACCGTCGCGTAGGACGAGGCGATCTCCGCGGCGAACCCGTCGTCGTCGGGCAGCCAGAGCGGCCCCCGCACAAGCTCGCCGAGGTCGCGCAGCTCGGCCCTCGACACCCTCGGCCCCGCCGGCGGGACGACGGGCTCGGGGACCTGCTCCCGGGCGGTGACCACGGTCTCCGGAGGCAGCACGAGGCCCGAGGCCGTGCGGCCCCTGGTCAGCGTGTACGGACGGACGAGCGACCGCGGTGCATCCTCACCACGGTCGGCCCGCACGTCGCTCCGGTCCGGCTCGGTCATCAGCGCGCGTCGGATCCCCCCGAGCGGGCACTCGGGGTGAGGCCGCGCCCGACCCGGTCGACCAGCAGGGCCATCTCGTAGGACACCAGGCCCATGTCGCAGTTCGGCGCCGCGAGCACCGCCAACGCGGACCCGAAGCTCACCGACACGACGAGGAAGGTCCCGTGCCGCATCTCGACGACGGTCTGGTCCACGGGGCCGCCCTGGAACACCTGGGAAGCGCCGGACGTCAGGCTGGCGAGGCCCGAGGTGATCGCGGCCAGCTGGTCCGCCCGCTCCGCCGGGACCTCCGCCGAGCGCGCCATCGGCAGCCCGTCGGCCGAGACGACGACGGCGTGCGCGACGCCGGGCACCCGTTCGACGAAGTCCGTGACCAGCCAGTCGAGGTCGTTCTCCGCTGCTGTGGTCATCTCCTGACCGCCTCCATTCCTCGCCGACGTCCCTGCTGTTGGGCGGCGTAACGCTGCCGGACCGCGTCCGCGGACCGGTCCCAGGCCTCGCCCAGGGTCGGGGCCGGGGCCGGCCCGGTCGTCGGGTGTTCGTCCGTTTCGGGGCCGGGCGTCTCCGGTCCGGGCTTCCCGGCTCCGACCGGTTCGGGCGCCGCCCGCAGCGCCCCCGGCACGTAGTTGTCGCCCGGCCGCCGCCGGGGGAGCCCGGACGGGGTGGTGCCCGCCGCGGTCGGGGTCACCACCGGCGTCGCGGCGGCCCAGGACCCGGCGAACCCGCCGCGGGGGACGGCCTCCACGCGTCCCCGCACGCGGCCCTGCTGGTAGCCGGCGTAGCGGTGGCGCACGGCGGCGGGGGAGCGGTCCGAGGACGCCGCTCCGAGCGGCGCGGGCGGATCGGCCGGTACCGGGCCGGAGCGGGTTGGGTCCGGCCGGGTGGGGCCGGGCCGATCGGCCGGTTCCACGCCGTTCCTTGCGGCCGGGCCGCGGGACACGCTCGGGCCGGCCGGGACGGCGGGGTCGTTCGACGCGGCCGGGCCGGTCGGGAACGCGCCCGGCACCTCGTTGGCGCCTGGCCTGCGCTGCGGCAACCCGGCGGAGGTGGTGCCGTCCGCGATCGGGGTCAGCACGGTCGCGGACGGGGTGAAGGAGCGCTCCGGCACGGGTTCCGTGTGGCGAGACGGATTCCCGCCGGCCGCGCCTCCCGCCGGGCCGCCCGCGGCCAGCGGGGCCGAGCCGAACCAGCTGTCCGGTCCGGGCCCGGGCGTCGAGACGGCCCGGTTCCACCGCTCGCCGATCCAGGACCCGTCGCTCCGCTCCCCGGCCGGCGGCTCCTGCTCCGCGGGTGCGGGCTCCCGGGGCTCGCCCGGGGTGACGACGCGCCCACCCAGGACCACGGAGGCGACCGCGCCCCCGTGCTCGCCGGCCCGCAGCCGGACCCGCACGTCCTGACGGGCTGCGAGGCGGGCGACCACGTAGAGCCCCATCCGCCGGGACACCTCCGCGTCGATCTCGGCGGGGTCCGCGAGCCGTGCGTTGAGCTCCGCGACCTGGTCCACTTCCAGCCCGATGCCGTGGTCGGCGATCTCCACGAGCGCCGACCCTCCGGGCACCGCCGTGACCTCGACCCGCACCCGTGTGGACCGCGCAGAGAAGGCCGTGGCGTTCTCCAGCAGCTCCGCCAGCAGGTGGACCAGGTCGCTCACCGCCGGCTCGACGACGAACAGCGGCGGCACCTCGCCGACCTCCACCCGCGCGTAGTGCTCGACCTCCGATACCGCTGCCCGGATCACGTCCAGCAGCGGCATGACCCGGTTCCAGCGGCGCATCGGTTCCTGCCCGCCGAGCACGAGGAGGTTCTCGCCGTTGCGCCGCATCCGGGTGGCGAGGTGGTCGAGCTGGAACAGGCTGCCGAGCCGGCCCGCGTCGTCCTCGCCCTGCTCCAGGTCGTCGATCAGGGCGAGCTGGCGGTCGACCAGGGACTGCGTCCGCCGGGACAGGTTGACGAACAGCGCGCTGGTCTGGACCCGGCGCCGGGCCTCGGCGCCCGCCAGCCGGACGGCCTCGCGATGGACCTCGTCGAACGACCGGGCAACCTCGCCGATCTCGTCGGTGGAGTGCACCGCGATGGGGGCGACCTCGGTGTCCACGGACTCCGGGTCCTGGCGGCCGAGCCGCGACACGATCTCCGGCAGGCGATCCCGGGCCACGGCGAGCGCGCCGGTTCGCAGCGCCCGCAGCGGGCGGACGAGCGAGCGGGCCACCGTGATGGTGGTGGCGAGCACGATCAGCAGCACCGCGACGGCGACGATGCCGGCGGTCCACGCCTGCCGGACCTGCCCCGACCGCAGCTCACCGGCACGGGCACCGATGGAGTCCAGAAGCCCGGCCTCGACGGCGCGGACCTTGTCGACGGTGCCGGTGACGGCGGCGTCCCAGGCCTCGGAGGACGGCCCGCCGTCGCGGACGGCCGCCCCGCCGGACGCGGTGACCTGGCTCAGGATCGCACTGGTCTGGTCGACGTCCGCGCCCGCCACGACGTCGTCGAGGTCCTGGGACTGCGTGACCGTCGCGGCCACCCGGAACTGCTCCTCGTTGCTGGCCCGGTCCGCCACAGCCCGGTTCAGCGAGTCCAGCCCACCGGGTGGGAGGTCCCGGGCGAGCAGGGCGGCGGTGAGCAGGCTGCGCTGGGTCGCGAGTGCGGACTTGGACCGTGACAGCGCACCGAGCGCGCGCACCGACGCGGAGAGTGCGGGGTCCGCACTGTCCTGGGAGATCTCGTCGTCGACGGCGAGCAGGTCGGTGACGGCCTTCGCGTAGCGGTCCGTCGCGACGGCGGCGGGGAGCAGACTCGTCGTGACGGCCGACCGCAGTGCGGGCAGCGCGTCGAGGCGGAACACCGCCCGCCGCACCCGGTCCCGGGTGGTCTGGGCGTAGGCCCCGTCGATCTCGGCTGCATCCCGGCGGACCCGCGCGGCGTCCGCGTCGGTCCGGTTCCGGGCGTCGGTCAGCGCGTACCTGCGATCCTCCGGGCGACCGGCGCCGACGAAGGCCGCGGCCGCGGCCTGCTCGGCCTGCAGGTCCGCGACCGTGGCCGTGACCGAGCGGGCCAGGGTCGCGAGCGTGCCGGACCTGCCGTAGGCGGCCGCCGTGCCCAGTGCGCTCGTGACGCCGACGGCACCGAGCGCGAGCGCGACCACCGTCGGGACGGCGATCAGGGAAATCAGCCGGCTGCGGACGCGCCAGTTGCGCAGCGCCCACGGCCCGCGGGGCCGCACCGTCGGGGAGATGGCCTCACCTTCCGGGGTCCCGTCTGCGGACGGCGTGCTCACCACACCCCTCCTGTCGCTGACTAGACCGACTGCCTGTCGTCATACGGCCGTTCGGCGGAACGTCGTTAGCGTTGGGCAACTATAGGCGGTGATCGCCGGACGGGGAAACGGCCGAACCGCGATCTTCGTCTCCCCGTGCCCCCTCCGCTGTCGTGTCCATCGAGGAGGTGTCGCGGACCAGCGCCACCGCCACCAGGGTGATCAGCGAGACCACCACGAGGTAGCCGGAGATGGACGCCGACGTGCCCGTGGCGGCGAACAGGGAGGTGGCGATGATCGGGGCGAATCCGCCACCGACCACCGTGCCGAGCTGGTAGCCGAGTGACGCGCCGCTGTAGCGCACCCGGGTGCCGAACATCTCCGAGAACATCGCCGCGAGCGGCCCGTACATCGCGCCCAGCACGAGATGGGCCACCGAGAGCGCGAGCACGATCAGCCCGACCGATCCGGTGTCGATCAGCCAGAACGCGGGGAACGCCCAGACGGCCGAGGCCGCCGCGGCGGTCAGGTACACCCGCCGCCGGCCGATCCGATCCGACATCGCCGAGGCCAGCGGGATGGACGCCATCTGAAAGGCCTGCGTCGCCGTGACCAGCAGCAGGATCGTCTGTTTCGGGACCTTCAGGACGGTCGGGGCGTACTGCAGCAGGTAGGTGACGAACACGTAGAGGCTCGCGCTCGCCGCGACGAACGCGCCCGCGGCGAGCAGGACCTGGACTGGCCGCGTGCGCAGGACCTCGACGATCGGGGTCCGGGACCGGTCGCCGGCGCCGGCGATCCGCCGGAAGGCGGGTGACTCCTCGAGGCGCAGCTGGACGTAGAGCCCGAGACCGACGAATGCGACGCTGAGCAGGAACGGGATCCGCCATCCCCACGCGGAGAACTGCGCGGGGGAGAGCACCGCGGACAGCAGGAAGAACAACGCGTTCGAGACGATGCCGCCGATCGGCGACCCGAGCTGGGCGAGGCTGCCGAAGAAACCGCGCCGTCCGGCCGGGGCCTGCTCGGTCAGCAGTAGGACCGAGCCCGCCCACTGGCCGCCGAGCGCGAGGCCCTGGACCAGGCGCAGCGCCGTCAGCAGGATCGGTGCCGCCACGCCGATCGAGGCGTAGGGCGGCAGCAGGCCGATCAACGTCGTCGACACGCCCATGGTGACGGTGCCGGCGGCCAGGGCGACCTTGCGCCCGGCGCGGTCCCCGAGGAAGCCGAAGACCACGCCGCCGAGGGGTCGGGCGACGAACGCGAGGGCGAAGGTGGCGAAGGAGGCCAGCGTGGCCGCCGTCGGGCCGAGCGCGCCGAAGTAGAGATCGGCGAAGACGGTGGCCGAGGCCGTGGCGTAGAGGAAGAAGTCGTACCACTCGACGGATGCCGCGGCGACGCACAGTGCCGTGGTGCGCCGGAGCCGGGAGTCCGGAGGCGCCGGGTTCCTGGACTCGGTTGACGTGGTGCACCTCCGCGATAGCGTCCCCGCTGGACCTGCTCGATCCGAGGGCGGGCGTCGGGCGCCGCCGCTCCTTGGCCCCTTCTTCGTACTCCACTCGGCCCAGTGGTTCGCCACCGGTCCCGGATGTCGGACGACGGCGGGTGTCGGCGCTACTCCGTCAGCCAGATGCAGGGTGTCGATGATCCCGACCTCGTCGGTGCGGCGCGCCGGTGGTGGCCCGCGACCGATCGCCTGACGAGCTACGCGAGGGGGATCGCCGCGGCGGAGTCGCGGCGGCAGCTGAGTCGAAGGACGGGGACGAGGTCTACCGAGAACTCGGGGCGATCATTCCCGACCGGCATGCTGACCGCACTGCCTCGGTGGAGCTCAGGCTGCGACGGCCTGTCGGGAATGAATACTGTGTCCGAGGGGGGACTTGAACCCCCACGCCCGTTAAAGGGCACTAGCACCTCAAGCTAGCGCGTCTGCCATTCCGCCACTCGGACCTGCATCGCGGTACTGCCGTTCGCGACGGGAGAAGGATAACGCACCCCGTTCGACCGTCCGCCACCCCACCCTCTGATGGTAGGAAGATCCGCATGACCGGCACCGTCTCTCCCGACATCGCGGCCGAGGACGAGGTCGTCGACCTGGCCTCGGAGCTCATCCGCATCGACACCTCCAACACCGGCGAACCCGACACCGTCGTGGGTGAGCAGGAGGCCGCGGAGTACGTCGCGGCGAAGCTCACCGAGGTCGGCTACGAGGTCGAGCTCGTCGAGTCCGGGGCGCCGAGGCGGATGAACGTGTTCGCCCGGCTGAAGGGCGCGGATCCCGAGCGCGGCGCGCTGCTGCTGCACGGGCACCTGGACGTCGTCCCGGCGGACGCGAGCGAGTGGTCCGTGCACCCGTTCTCGGGCGCCGTGCAGGACGGCTACGTGTGGGGCCGCGGCGCCGTCGACATGAAGGACATGGTCGCGATGATCATCGCGGTCGCGCGGTGGTTCAAGCGCACGGGCACCGTCCCGCCGCGGGACATCGTGTTCGCGTTCGTCGCGGACGAGGAGGCCGGCGGCAAGTTCGGCGCGGGTTGGCTGGTCGAGCACCGGCCGGACCTGTTCGAGGGCTGCACCGAGGCCGTCGGCGAGGTCGGCGGGTTCTCCCTGACCGTGGGCGAGGACCAGCGTGTCTACCTGATCGAGTCCGCCGAGAAGGGCATGGCCTGGATGCGGCTGCAGGCCCGGGGCAAGCCCGGGCACGGCTCGTTCCTGCACGACGACAACGCCGTCACCCGGCTCTCCGAGGCGGTCGCGCGGCTGGGCAACCACCGCTTCCCGCTGGTCATGACGGACACCGTGCGGGCGTTCGTCGAGCAGATGCGCGAGCTCACCGGCCAGGAGTTCCCGGAGGACGACATCGAGGGCGCGCTGGCGAAGCTCGGTCCGGTGGCCCGGATGGTCGGCGCGACGGTCCGGGACACGGCCAACCCGACCATGCTCAGCGCCGGGTACAAGGCGAACGTCATCCCGTCGACGGCCGAGGCGACCGTGGACTGCCGGATCCTGCCGGGCCGCCGGGACGCGTTCCTCCGCGAGGTCGACGAGCTGCTCGGACCGGACGTCACCCGCGAGTGGATCACGGACCTGCCCGCGCTGGAGACGCCGTTCGAGGGGCCGCTCGTCGAGGCGATGGCCGCGGCGCTGCAGGCCGAGGACCCGAACTCCCGGGCCATCCCCTACATGCTCTCCGGCGGGACGGACGCGAAGCACTTCAGCGACCTCGGTATCCGCGGCTTCGGCTTCGCGCCGCTTCGCCTGCCCCCGGACCTGGACTTCGCGTCCCTGTTCCACGGCATCGACGAGCGGGTCCCCGTCGACGCGCTGAAGTTCGGCACGCGGGTGCTCGAACGGTTCCTGCTCTCCAGCTGAGCACTCCCACGGAAGGACGGGTCAGGGTGGACCTCACCGACAGGACGGCACTCATCACGGGCGGGGCGTCCGGCATCGGCGCGGCCGCGGCCCGCAGACTGGCGGCGGCCGGGGCGACGGTCGTGATCGCGGACCGGGACGAGGTCGGCGCCAAGGCCGTCGCCGACGAGCTGGGCGGCCTGGCCGTCGCGACGGACGTCACGAAGCCGGAGGCGATGCAGGCCGCGGTCGCGGCGGCCGAGGAGCACACCGGGCGCCTGGACGTCGTGCTGCTCAACGCGGGCGTCACCGGCGGGCAGACGGGCGTCACGGACCTGGACCTGGAGGGCTACCGGCGGATCGTCGGGGTCAACTTCGACCACGTCGTGTTCGGGCTGAACGCGGCCGTCCCGGCGCTGCGCCGCGCGGGCGGCGGAAGGGTGATCGCGACGGCGTCGCTGGCCGGGATCGTCGCCCTCCCCGGGGACGCGCTCTACACGGCGACCAAGCACGCCGTCGTCGGGTACGTGCGGTCCGCCGGGCCGGCGCTCGCGCCGGAGGGCATCACGGTCAACGCCGTGTGCCCCGGGTTCGCGGACACCCCGCTGATCGCGCACCTCAAGGAGCAGTTCGGCGAGTTCCCGCTGCTCACGGCGGAGGATGTGGCGTCGGCGATCGAGCTGATCATGGAGCGGGGCGAGCCCGGGGACTGCTGGTACGTGCAGCCCGGCCGGGAGCCCGCGCCGTACGGGTTCCGGGGTGTGCCGGGGCCGAAGGGCGGCACACCTCCGCCGCCCGTCGAGTGGACCGAGCACTAGTGCGGGGCTGGCAGGTCCACGAGCTCGGCGACCCGGACGACGTCCTCACCTGGCACGACGAGCTCCCGGACCCGGAGCCGGGAGCGGGCCAGGTGCTCGTCCGGGTGCACGCCGTGGCCTGCAACTTCCCGGACATCCTGGTCTGCAGGGGCGAGTACCAGGAGCGGCCGCCGCTCCCGTTCACCCCGGGCATGGAGATCGCCGGCGAGGTCGTCGCGGCGGGTGAGGGCGCCGGGGCGTCCGTGGGGGACCGGGTGCTGGGCACCCCGCGCAGCGGCGCCGGCGGGTACGCCGAGCTGGCGGTCCTGGACGCGGAGTCGACGTTCCCGTGGCCCGAGGGGATGTCCGCCGGGCAGGCCGCCGGCATGTTCGTCACGTACCAGACCGGCTACTGCGCGCTCCACCACCGGGCGAACCTGCGGGCGGGGGAAACGCTGCTGGTGCACGCGGCGGCGGGCGGCGTCGGCAGCGCGGCGGTGCAGCTGGGCAAGGCCGCGGGCGCCCGGGTCATCGGGACGGCCGGCGGCGCCGAGAAGTGCGCGCGGGCGAAGGAGTTGGGCTGCGACGACGTCGTGGACTACCGCGGCGAGGACATGGTCGCGGCGGTCAAGGAGCTCACCGGCGGCCGGGGGGCGGACGTGATCTACGACCCGGTCGGTGGGGACACGTTCGACGCGTCCCGCAAGGTCGTCGCCTTCGAGGGCCGGATCCTGGTGATCGGCTTCGCCTCCGGGCGCATCGCGGACGCCCCGACCAACCACGCGCTGATCAAGAACTACTCCGTGGTCGGCGTGCACTGGGCGTTCTACCGCACGATGAACCCCGGGCTGCTGCCGCGGTGGCAGGACGCGCTGAACGACCTGTGGGCGGCGGGCGCCATCGATCCGCTCGTGGGCGAGGAGCTGCCCCTGACCGAGGCGAAGGAGGCGCTGCGGCGTCTCGGCTCACGCGGCACGGTCGGCAAGGTCGTGCTCGTTCCCTGAGGTCAGGTCGACAGCTCGGGGAGCATCCGGTTCGTCCGCTTGCGGCGGAGCCAGACCTTGCGCACGCCGCCGGGGTACAGGCGGACCCGGGAGAGCTCCCAGCCCGAGTACTCGGCCTGGATCGCCAGCCGCACCGCCGCGGTCATCCGGGAGACGGTCCCGTCGATCTGCAGCGGGCGGTACTCCCATTCCCCGTCGACGAGATCGCCTGCCTCGGTAGAGCCGGTGCTGCTCGGCAAACCGGCCACCTCCTTGCCTGGTTCGTACGGTTCATCCGCGTGACGTGTGAACGGCGGATGACGTCACCACAATAAGCGGGCGACGGGCGCTCGGCCAGGATCCCGCGGCTAACGGGCCGGTTCGCTCACGTCGTCCAGCGCCGCCCGTATCTCGGCCGGCAACGTGATCGACTCGGTCGCCATCGATGCGGTGAGCTGCGCCGCGTCCCGCGCCCCGACGACCGCGGACGCGACCCCGGGCCGGTCCCGTACCCAGGCCAGCGCGACGGCGAGCGGGCTGGTCCCGAGCCCGTCGGCCGCGGTCAGGACGGACTGCACGATCCGCGCGGATCGCTCGTTGCGCCGCGCCTCGACGTACGGCGCGAGCACCGCGGACGCCGCGCGCGAGTCCGCCGGGGTGCCGTCGGTGTACTTCCCGGTCAGCACGCCCCGGCCCAGCGGTGCCCATGCGATCATCCCGACGCCGTGGTGCCGCGTGGCGGGGAGCAACTCGAGTTCGGCGGTCCGGTGGAGCAGCGAGTACTCCGCCTGCGCCGAGACGGGCAGGACGATGTTGCCGAGGTGGCGGGCCCGCTCGACGGTGGTGGCGAGCTGCCAGCCCGCGGGCGCGACCAGCCCGGCGTAGCGGACGCGGCCGGACAGCACCGCCACCTGGACGGCGCTGAGCCTCTCCTCGAGCGGGACCCGGTCGTCCCAGCCGGGGAGCTGCCAGAGGTCGAGGTGGTCCGTGCCGAGGCGGCGGAGCGTGGCGTCGAGGCCGGCGAGCAGGGCGCCACGGGCCGCGTTCTCGCCCAGCGGCCCGGGCGGGGGGCCGCCGCGACCGGCGAGGACGAGCGAGTCCCGGTCCACCAGGCCGTCCGCCAGATGGGCGCCGAGGATCTCCTGCGCCTTGCCGTCGCCGTAGACGTTCGCGGTCTCGACGAGGGTCCCGCCCTCCTCGACGAACGCGATGAGCTGCTCCCCGGCGGACTCGACGTCCGTGTCCTCGCCCCAGGTCATCGTTCCGAGGCCGATCCGGGACACCTGCAGCCCGCTGTCCCCGACCCGTCTGCGCTGCACGGCAAGACCCTAGGAGACCCGATCCTCCGGCCGTTCTCCGGATCGTCACCTGACGTGGGTACGGTGACCCGCCGTGACCACGATCGAGGGAATCACCGCATGAGTTGGCTCGAGGTCGTCATCCTCGGTCTCGTCCAGGGGTTGACGGAGTTCCTGCCCATCTCCTCGTCGGGGCACCTCCGGATCGTCTCCGCGCTGTTCTTCGCCAACGACCCCGGCGCCGCGTTCACCGCGGTCAGCCAGCTGGGCACGGAGCTCGCCGTGCTCATCTACTTCGCCAAGGACATCTGGAGCCTGATCACGACGTGGGTCCGCGGCTTCCGCGACCCCGAGGTCCGGGCCACCCCGGAGTACCGGATGGCCTGGCTGGTGATCATCGGCACCCTCCCGATCGGGGTGCTGGGTGTGCTGTTCCAGAACTCGATCGAGACGGTGGCCCGCAACCTCTGGCTGATCGCCACCACGCTGATCGTCTTCGGCGTCCTGCTGGGCCTCGCCGAGCGCTACGGGAAGCAGGAACGGCCGGTGGGGGAGCTGACGGTGAAGGACGGCATCGTCCTCGGCTTCGCGCAGGCCCTCGCCCTGATCCCGGGGGTCTCCCGCTCGGGCGGCACGATCACCGCCGGTCTGTTCATCGGGCTCACCCGGCCCGCCGCCGTCCGCTACTCGTTCCTGCTAGCGATCCCCGCGGTCGTCTCGGCGGGGGTGTTCCAGCTCAAGGACGTGACGGCCGGGGACACCTCGGTGCCGCAGATGGTGGTGGCGACGGTGATCGCGTTCGTCGTCGGCTACGCGGTGATCGCCTGGCTGCTGAAGTTCGTCGAGCGCAACAGCGTCTACGTGTTCGTCGCCTACCGGATCGCGCTGGGCACGGCCCTGCTGGCGGCCCTCTCGATCGGCGCGATCTCGGCGACCTGACCCCGGCACGTAGGCTCGATCATCGTGACCACGCTCATCCTGCTGCGCCACGGCCGCTCGACGGCCAACGTGTCCGGCGTCCTCGCAGGACGCACCCCCGGCGTCGAGCTGGACGACAAGGGCCGGGAGCAGGCGGCGAAGATCGTCGAGCGCCTGGACACGGTCCCGATCTCGGCGATCGTCAGCTCCCCGATGACCCGCTGCCGGCAGACGGTCGCGCCGCTCGCCGCGGCCCGCGGGCTGGAGCCGGTGATCGAGGACGGCCTGTCCGAGGTCGACTACGGCAGCTGGACCGGCGGCGAGCTGAAGGACCTGGCCGAGGAGCCGCTCTGGAAGGTCGTGCAGGCTCACCCGTCGGCCGCGGTGTTCCCGGACGGCGAGGGCCTGGCCGGGATGCAGGCGCGGGCGGTGGCCGCGGTCCGCAGGCACGAGCGCCTGATCGCCGCCGAGTTCGGTCCCAACGCCGTGTGGGTCGCCTGCAGCCACGGCGACGTCATCAAGTCCGTCCTCGCGGACGCACTGGCCACCCACCTGGACAACTTCCAGCGGATCGTCGTCGACACCTGCTCGATCTCGGTCGTCAGCTACACCGAGACACGCCCGTTCGTGGGCCGGGTCAACGACGTCGGGGGTGACGTCGCGGCGCTCGTCCCCCCGAAGCCGAAGGAGGAGGGTGCGCAGGAACACGCGCAGTCCTCCGAGGCCGTGGTCGGGGGCTCGACGAACGCCTGACCGCGTCCACAGAGGCTGGTCCACCACACCGGCGTGCCGCGGATCTCTCCGTGGCCTACTCTGGGAATCGCCATGTCACGCGTCATCCATGTCTTCCGTCAGCCCGAGCGCTTCGTCGCCGGGACCGTCGGCGAGCCCGGCGACCGGGCGTTCTACCTCCAGGCGATCGAGGAGGCCCGCACCATCAGCGTGCTGCTGGAGAAGCAGCAGGTCTCGGTGCTCGCGGAGCGGGTCGCCGCGCTGCTCACCGAGGTCGCACGGCGTTTCGGGCCGGACGTCGCCACCGAGGCGGACGCCGCGAACAGCGACAACGACCCCCTCGCCGTGCCGCTGGAGGAGGAGTTCCGGGTCGGAACCATGGGCCTGGGCTGGGACGCGGACTCCAGGTCGATCGTCGTCGAGCTGCTGGCGGTCACCGAGGAGGAGGTCGACGAGTCCGTCGTCCTCGACGACACCGAGGAGGGCCCCGACGCCCTGCGGGTGTTCCTCTCCCCGGTGCAGGCCAAGGCGTTCGCGGACCGCGCCGAGAAGGTCGTCTCCGCGGGCCGCGCCCCGTGCCCGCTGTGCGCCGAGCCGCTGGACCCGGAGGGGCACGTGTGCGTGCGGCTGAACGGCTTCCATGAGCGCTCCCCGGTTGCCGAGTAGCTTGAACGACGCCCCTGACCTGCGGGACCCCGAGGTGATGACGATCCTCGGCCGGGGCCGCATCGAGATCACCGGCCGACTGGTCGCCGCGTCCAACGCGACCCTGTTCGGCACGGTCACCGTGGACGGCGTCTCGGTGAAGTGTGTCTACAAGCCGGTCCGCGGCGAGCGCCCGCTCTGGGACTTCCCGGACGGCACGCTGGCCGGCCGCGAGGTCGCCAGCTACCTGGTCTCCGAGGCCGCGGGCTGGCACGTCGTCCCGCCGACGCTGCTTCGCGACGGGCCGTTCGGCACCGGGATGGTGCAGGCCTGGGTGGACACGGACACCACGGACGACCTGGTCGATGTGTGCGCGCCCAAGAAGGTCCCGAGTGGCTGGCTCGGCGTGCTGCGGGCCCGGGACGACGACGGTCGCCCGGCCGTGCTCGTCCACGCGGACCATCCCGAGCTGCGCACGATGGCCGCGTTCGACGTCGTCGTGAACAACGCGGACCGCAAGGGCGGGCACGTCCTCGCCGGGGACGACGGCCACGTCTACGGCGTGGACCACGGCCTCACCATGCACTCGGAGGACAAGCTCCGGACCGTGCTGTGGGGCTGGGTCGGCGAGCCGTTGACCGAGGAGATCGTCGACGCGCTCGGCGTGCTGCGTGCGGACCTCGAGGGCCCGCTCGCGGACCGGCTCTCCGACCACATCACGCTCACCGAGATCCGGACGTTGACGGACCGGGTCGACGGCCTGCTCGGGGTCCGCCGCTACCCGGAGCCCTCCGGCTACGGTCCGGCGATCCCCTGGCCGGCGTTCTAGAGCGCGCAGCCCGCCCTACTCTGTGGCGGTGAGCACACCCATGCCCGCCGCGTTCATCGGCCACGGCAGCCCGATGAACGCCCTGGAGACCAACCGCTACACCGAGTCGTGGCGGGCGCTGGGCGCCGCGATGCCGAGGCCCCGGGCGATCCTCGTGGTCTCCGCGCACTGGTACATCAACGCGACGGCCGTGACGGCGATGCCGCGGCCCCGCACGATCCACGACTTCTTCGGCTTCCCGCAGGAGCTCTTCGCGGTCGACTATCCGGCGGAGGGCGCCCCGGACATCGCGGGCGAGGTCGCGGAGATCGCGAAGCCCACGTGGGTCGGCGCGGACGTGGACAGCTGGGGCCTGGACCACGGGACCTGGTCCGTACTCCGGCACATGTTCCCCGACGCCGACGTGCCGGTGGTCCAGCTGTCCATCGACGCCACGAAGCCGCTGGACCACCACGTCGCGCTGGGGGCGAAGCTGGCGCCGCTGCGGGAGCGGGGTGTGCTCGTTGTCGGCAGCGGGAACGTGGTGCACAACCTCGCGGGCATGGACGGCTCCCGGCCGGACGCCGGCTTCGACTGGGCCCACCGCTTCGACGACGCCGCCCGGGACCTCATGACGGACACCCCGGACACCGTGTTGCGGCTGCGCGAGTCCGGGGACTTCGGCACCGCCGTCCCGACCCCGGACCATTTCATCCCGCTGCTCTACCTGGCCGGGCTCGGCGCGGCGGCGGGCTGCGGCGCGGACGTCCTGGTCGACGGCTACGCGTACGGCTCGCTGTCCATGACGGCCTACACCCTCGACCTGGCCGGGCTGCCGACCGTGCACGGCACGGGCCCGGCGGGGGAGATCCCGGACGGGGTGCCGCCGGAGTCCACGAACATCTGATCAGCTGCGTCCGTACTTCTCCAGCCAGGCGTCGTCGAACCAGGGCGGGAGTGGCGGCGGCGCGTCGAGCGCCAGCGAGAGGTCGCGGAACCGCACGGTCGGCGCCCCGGTCGCGGCCACGGACACCCGGATCGGCTCCAGGTTCTCCGGCTCGCCCGGGTCGTGCCCGAACGCAGTGCTGACGAACGCGCGCATCGGCGCCGAGTGCGTCGCGACGACCGCGACCCGCTGCTCGTCGGAACCCTCGGGCGCCAACGCGGTGATCCCGGACCAGAACCGGTAGGCCGCGATCTGGGGTGGCTCGAAGTAGAGCGTCGGATTGTGGATCCAGTGCCCGATCGGACCACCCCGGGCGGCGATCTCCCGGTAGTCCGAGTCGAACCGGGCGTACTCGGCCGCCCAGTGCGGCAGGTCCGCGTCGCCGAGGGCGAGCCGCGCGGCCACCGCCACGCTCGCGTCCACGACCTCGCCGTGCAGCGCGAACCGCAGGTTGTCGAACCAGGGGTCGGGGTACAGCTCGCCGACCGTCACCCCCGGTCCGACCGCGCCCACCAGCGTCTCCCGCAGGACGACCGCGGTCGCGATGCCCCGGGCCGTCCGCGCGTGCGGCATGACGACGGACGTCCCGGGCGCCAGCTCCGCGGCCAGCGCCACGCCGCGCTCCCGGGCCTGCTCCTCGCCCCGGGCCGTCAGCCCGTGGTCCGCGTCGTAGCCGTGGGTCTCGCCGTGCCGGAGTAGCACGACCTCGTACGGGCCAGCCATCGGGGCACCACCTCCATCGCGCACCGTACGGCGTCACACCGCCATCGCGACGGCACCGTGCCGCCCTCGGGAACGATCTTCATGCCCCGGGTGTGCGCACTTCTGTGTACGCAGATCCGCGTATGGCCTCCGCCGCCACCGGCCGTCACTCTGGGTGACACCGACACCGACACGTGGACGACAGGGGACACTGTGGATCCGCGTATCCAGGCGCGCAGGGCCGTGCCGTACGAGCCGGCCGAGTGGACACGGGTCTGCGGGCTGCTCTCGGGGCTCCTGCTCGACGTCGCCGAGCAGGAGGGGCGCACCCGGTCCCGTGGCGTCGCCGCTGGGCGGAGGCTCCACGATGCGGGCCTGGGGCCTGCTCTCCACCGCGCTCGGCTCCGCCCGCCGGGTCCCCTCCTCAGCGGCGCTGCGCCTGCAGCCGTGGCTGGAGTTCATCACCGTCGATCTCGGTGACGTCGCCGTGCTCGGCGCGTCGGCCCGCCAGCTCGGCCGGGGGCTGCTCCCGGCTTCGAACCTCGCGCCCGCCCGCGGCGGGGTCACCGAGGCGCTGGAGCGCCGCCGGCGCCGGGACCACCACCCCCGCGGCACTCGTCGTGGAGTTCGCCCGCCCGCCCGGCTCGGCGCTCGCCGCGCATCGGCGGATCGCCGCGAGGGTGCACGCCAGGTGGTCGGCGGGCGCCGGTGCCGTCCCCGGAGGCGCGCCGGGGCTCGACGACGCCTGCTGAATCTCTCCCCGCGGGACCTCCGTCACACGGTTCGGCGGGCGTCGAGGGGAGACGCCGGGGTGCGGCGGGTAGCAAGATGGACCGCCGGGGCCCGGCTCTCGCCGTGCGCCTCCGAGGCGGATCAGCGGACGAGCGAGGAGAGCTACGGATGGCGGAGAAGAGCCGGATCGGTGTCACCGGACTGGCCGTGATGGGTGCCAACCTGGCGCGCAACATCGCGAGCCGAGGCGTCCCGGTCGCCGTGCACAACCGCACCACCGCGAAGACCACGCAGTTCATGGAGGACTACGGCCACGAGGGCGACTTCACGGGCGCCGAGTCGACCGAGGACTTCGTCGCCGCCCTCGAGAAGCCCCGCCGGATCATCGTCATGGTGAAGGCGGGCAAGCCCGTCGACGGTGTGATCGCCGAGCTCACGCCCCTGCTCGACGAGGGCGACATCATCATCGACGCCGGCAACTCGCATTTCCCGGACACCGTGCGCCGCACCGCGGAGTGCGCGGAGAACGGCATCCGGTTCATGGGCGTCGGCGTGTCCGGCGGCGAGGAGGGCGCGCTGCTCGGGCCGAGCATCATGCCCGGCGGCGACCCCGAGGCCTACGCCGAGGTGGAGAACGTCTTCACCTCGATCGCCGCGGTCGTCGACGGCACCCCGTGCTGCGTGCATGTCGGTCCCGGGGGCGCCGGGCACTACGTGAAGATGGTGCACAACGGCATCGAGTACGCGGACATCCAGCTGATCGCCGAGGCCTACGACCTGCTCACCCGGGTCGCGGGACTGGACGCGCAGGCCATCGGCAAGATCTTCGAGGAGTGGAACACCGGGGACCTCGAGTCGTTCCTGATCGAGATCACCGGCAAGGTCCTCGCGAAGACCGACGAGAAGACCGGACGTCCGCTCGTCGACGTCATCGTGGACCAGGCAGGCCAGAAGGGCACCGGAACCTGGACCGCTATCGACGCGCTGGGCCTCGGTATCCCGCTGACCGGCATCACCGAGGCGGTGTTCGCCCGCGGCCTGTCGGCGTTGCGGGACGAGCGCAAGAAGGCGTCGGCGACGTTGGCGGGGCCCTCGCCCGAGGGCAAGGAGGACCGGACGGACCTCGTCGAGGACATCCGGCAGGCGCTCTACGCGTCGAAGGTCGTCGCGTACGCGCAGGGCTTCGCGCAGATGCGTGCCGCGTCGATCGAGAACGGCTGGGACCTGGACCTGGGTGCGATGGCCACGATCTGGCGGGGCGGCTGCATCATCCGGGCGCAGTTCCTCAACCGGATCCGCGACGCCTACGCCGAGCACCCGGACCTGGACAACCTGCTGATGGTCCCGTACTTCACCGAGGCCGTCGCGAACGCCCAGGACGCGTGGCGCCGGGTCGTCGTCACCGCCACGGAGCAGGGCGTCGCGATCCCGGCGTTCTCCAGCTCGCTGAGCTACTACGACGGCTACCGCACCGAGCGGGGGCCGGCGAACCTGATCCAGGGCTTGCGGGACTTCTTCGGCGCCCACACCTACAAGCGCATCGACGGCGAGGGCAGCTTCCACACCCGCTGGGCGCAGGACGGCACCGAGGTCCGGACCGACTGACCCTCGCCCCGGCGCCGGCGCTCGAGTGGCTCAAGCGCCATGTAGTGACGCTTGAGCCACTCGAGCGGCAGAGTGGACGGCGCCCTCAGGCCTACGGGGCCCGCGGCTCCGGCACCTCGGCGGGCAGCGGCGGTCGGTCCGTCTCGGTAGCGTGCCGGGATGGATCAGGTTCGGGCGATCTTGATCGACATCGACGGCGTGCTGACCGTCTCCTGGGAACCGCTGCCCGGCGCCGTCGACGCGCTCACCGCGCTGCGGGACGCGGGCCTCCCGTTCGCGCTGATCACGAACACCACGTCGCGGACGCGCGCCCGCATCGCCGGAACGCTGGCCGACGCCGGGTTCCCGGTCGGCCCGGACGACGTCCTGACCGCCGCCGCGGCGACCGCGGCCCACCTGCGCGAGCACCACCCCGGAGCGACGTGCGCGCTGCTCAACAGCGGAGACATCGCCGAAGACCTCGAGGGGGTCGAGCTGGTGGACGTCACCGCCGGCGCCGCGGACGTCGTCGTGCTCGGCGGCGCGGGGCCCGAGTTCTCCTACGGCGCGCTCGACGCCGCGTTCCGCCACCTGCAGAACGGCGCCGCGCTCGTCGCCATGCACCGCAATCTGTACTGGCGCACGGACACCGGGATGCAGCTGGACACCGGTGCGTTCCTCGCCGGGCTCGAACGGGCGGCCGGCACGGAGGCGGTGGTGCTCGGCAAGCCCTCGGGCGCCTTCTTCGACGCCGCGCTGGGCGGCCTCGGGGTCGGGGCGGGCGAGGCGCTCATGATCGGCGACGACGTCGAGGCGGACGTCCTGGGCGCGCAGGCGCACGGCCTCACGGGGGTGCTCGTGCGGACCGGGAAGTTCCGGCCGGAGGCGGAGGAGGGGGTCGACGGGGAGCGGCCGCAGCACGTCGTCGACTCGTTCGCGGACCTGCCGGGGCTGCTGCACGGCCGCGCGGGGTGATCGGCCCGTCCACCGGCATCGTGTCCTGCCCGACGCCCTGATCCCGCCGCCGACCGGGACTACTCTCGGCCCGTGATCACCAGGGCCGGCTCGTCCCGGACCGAGCGACTCTTCCGGATCGCCCTGCTCGTCAAGGGCGTCGACGGCGCCGCGGAGTTGATCGGCGCCGTCATCCTGCTCGTGGTCTCCGGCGCGGCCGTCCACCGGATCGTCGGCGACGTCCTGGCCCGGGACCTGCTCGGCCGGCCCGACGGCACCCTGGCCCGCCACTTCGTGGCGGGGACCGATGAGTTCGTGTCCGGCAACCGCACCTTCGCGGTGCTCTACCTCGCGCTGCACGGCGTGGTGAAGCTCGTGCTGGTCGTGGCGCTGCTGCGGAAGTGGCTGCCGGCCTACCCGGTCGCGGTGCTCGTGCTCGGGGCCTTCGTCGTCTACGAGGTGCTCCGCGCGATCCACACGGGCTCGCTGGTGCTCCCCTTCCTGGCGGCTCTGGACGTCGCGATCATCGTGATGGTGATCCGGGAGTACGTGGTCCTGCGGCGGGAGCGGCTCAGCCCAGGACGTTGACCGCGCGGGCCACCACGAGCACGACCACCACCAGCGCGACCATGGACTGCGCCATCATCGTCAGCTTCGCCCAGCGCGTGAGCGGGAGGACGTCGGTCGGGCTGAAGGCCGTCGCGTTCGTGAAGGCCAGGTAGAAGTAGTCCGCGAAGCGGGGCTCCCAGTTCGGGCCGGCGAGGTCGGGGGACTGCATCTGGGCGAACGCGAAGTCCGGGTGCCGACGCCGGCCGTGGGCCCGCGCGGCGGGTCCGCCGCGGTCCAGCTCCCAGTACCAGAGCGCGAAGACGATCACGTTCGTCAGCCAGATCGCGGCCCCGGCGAGGAGCAGCGTGGGGGCGTCCTCCGCCGTGCCGCCGACGAGGGCCCGGACCAGCAGCACGGCGGACCAGGCGTTGGCGACGCTGACCAGCCCCGCCGTCGCCAGCCCGGCGGTCCGGAGCACGGTCGACTCCCGGTCCAGTCGGAACGGGCTCGCCGCGACGAGCACGCCGAGCAGCACGACCTCCAGCGCCGGCAGGACGTACCGCGCCTGGGGGACCAGGCGGTCCGGCAGGACCAGCTGCAGCGCCACGGCCACCACCACTGCGGTGGCCTGCGGCCAGCGGTGCTCACCCGGGGTGTGTCGACGCCAGGCCGGAAGACCCTGCTCGGGGGTGGTGGTCACGTCGGGGGTGGCTCCTCACGTCAGGAACTGAGTCTGGCACGTGCCCCCGCCGCGGCCGCGGAGGAGCGTCTCCGGCCGACCGGGCCGGGGGCCCCTCGCGGAGCCGCGTGACCACCTCGTGCGCCGCCGCGCGCCCGGCCCGGTTCGCACCGATGGTGCTCGCCGACGGCCCGTACCCGACCAGGTGCACCCGCGGGTCGGCGACGGCGCGGGTGCCGTCGAGGGTGATCCCGCCCCGCGGGCTGCGGAGCTTCAGCGGCGCCAGGTGCCCGACGGCGGGACGCCAGCCCGTCGCCCAGAGCACGACGTCCGCCGCCCACATCGTGCCGTCCGCCCAGGCCACGCCCTCCGCGGTGAGCCGGGTGAACATCGGGTGCCGGTCCAGCACGCCGTCGGCGATCCCGGCGCGGTACTCCGGCGTCAGCATCAGCCCCGTCGCGCCGACGACGCTCCGCGGCGGCAACCCGGCCCGGACCCGCTTCTCGACGCGGGCGACCGCGGCCCGCCCCGCCTCGGCGTCGAACGGGCCCTCGTGCCACTCGGGCTCGCGGCGGGTGACCCACAGCGTCGACGCCGCGTGCGGTGCGATCTGCAGCAGCAGCTGGACCCCGGTCGCCCCGCCGCCGACGACCACGACGCGCCGGCCGGTGAACTCCGTCGGGCCCGGGTAGTCGACGGCGTGCAGCTGCCGGCCCCGGAACTCGCGGGCGCCCGGGTAGGCGGGGACGAACGGGTGGCTCCAGGTGCCGGTGGCGTTGATCAGCGCGCGCGTCGTCCAGGTGCCCCCGTCCGTCTCGACGAGGAGGTCGGGAACGGCGTCCCGGACGGTGGTGACCCGGATCGGCCGGCGCACGTGCAGGTCGAACGCGCGCTCGTACGCCGCGAAGTACTCGGGGACGACCTGGTTGGCGGGCCGCGTGGGGTCGGTGGGGGAGAACCCCATCCCGGGGAGGGGGTGGATGCGGTGCGCGTCGTCGACCCGCAGCGTCGGCCAGCGGTGCTGCCACGCGCCGCCGGGCGCCGCGTCGGCGTCCAGGACGGTGAAGCCGGGGCCCGGTTCGAGCCCGGCCCGGCGGAGGCCGTAGGCGGCCGACAGCCCGGCCTGCCCCGCCCCGATCACCACGACGTCCGTATGCACGTGCGGTGTAACGCCGGCGGGCGCGGATCGAGTCCCCCTCCTAGATCAGACCGAAGCGGGCGGCCCAGGCGGTGACGTCGCCCGTCGAGGCGTTGCCGCCGCAGACCACGAGGCCGAGCCGGGCGTGGTCGCCGATCTTCTCCAGGACCCGCCGCGCGGCCGGGACCAGGCAGCCGGCGGCCGGTTCGGCCCAGACCTTGGCGTGGTCCGCGAGGTCGAGCGTGCCCTGCACGGCCTCCGCGTCCGGCACCACGAGCACGTCCGTGACCAGCGCGGACACGTGCTCGTAGGTGAGCGGGGAGACGCTCGGGGCGCTCAGCGTCGTCACGATCGAGGTGAGTTCGACGGGCACGGGCCCGCCGGCGGCGAGCGCCGCGGACATCGCCTGGGCGCCCTCGGTCTCGACGCCCCAGATGCGGACGTCCGGCCGGCTCGCGTGCAGCGCCGCGGCGACCCCGGAGATCAGCCCGCCGCCCCCGATGCTGACCAGGACGTCGGTCAGGTCTCCGGCGTCGGCGGCGAGCTCGAGGCCGACCGTGCCCTGCCCGGCGATCACCGTCGGGTCGTCGAACGGGTGCACGAGCGTGAGCCCGCCGGCCTGCAGCTCGGCGGTCAGGGCGAACGCGCCGGCCATGTCCGGGGTGAGCCGGACGTCCGCGCCGGCGTCGCGGGCGATCCGGACCGAGCCCGCGGGCGCGGACTCGGGCATCACGACCGTCGCGGCGACGCCCAGCGCACCGGCCATCACCGCCAGCGCGATCCCGTGGTTCCCGCCGCTGACCGCGACGACCCCGGCCGCGCGCTCGTCCTCCGTGAGCGCGAGCAGCTTGGCCGTGGCGCCCCGGGCCTTGAACGAGCCCGTGCGCTGCAACAGCTCCAGCTTCGCGGTCACCGGGACGCCGAGGAGCGCGCTCAGCCCGGGGCTCGGCACGGTCGGGGTCCGGACGACGTGCGGTGCGATCCGCTCGGCGGCGAGGGCGATGTCGGTGAGGGAGACGAGGGATCCGGCCACCCCCGCACGCTAACCCCCAGCTGCCCGGAGCCGCCCCTGCCACCAGCGGGGACCTCAGACGGCGCCCTGTTCGGCCGTGCCGGCCGGGACCGCGGAGAGGCGCACGACGTTCAGCGGGCCCGCGAGCTTGCCCTTGAGCAGCTTCCCGAGCTCGGTGAACGCCGTGGCGGAACCGTGCTCCTTCAGCGCCTCGGGGGACTCCCAGCGCTCGATCATGACGAGGTCCGTCGAGTCCCCGAGGCCCTGGTGCAGCGCGTACTTCTCGCAGCCCGGCTCCTTGTGGACCAGGGGGATCGTGGCCTTCAGCGCCTCGAGCACCTCCTGCTCGTGGCCGGGCTTGGGGGTGATGGTCGCGACGAGGATGACGGAGCTCATGGTCACCATCCGACCTGCCGGGCCCGAGGTTCGTCAACCCGCGCGGTCTGCCGAGCCGCGGCCTACCGGACCGGCACCACGTCCGGCGCGCCCATCCGGGCGGAGTCCGCGGTGGCGTCGTCCGGCATCCGCTGGCTCTCCCGCTCCGCGGCGACCCGGCCCTGGTAGTGCTCGACCTCCTTGGCCTGCTGCTCCGAGCTCCAGCCGAGCACCGGCGCGACCAGCGCGGCGACCTCCTCGGCCGCGCCCAGCCCCCGGTCGAAGGTCTCGATCGAGGTGCGGGTGCGGCGGGTGAGGATGTCGTCGAGGTGCCGGGCGCCCTCGTGCGTCGCGGCGTAGAGGATCTCCGCGCGCAGGTAGTCCGGTGCGCCCTTGAGCGGCTCGCCCAGCGAGGGGTCGTCCTTCAGGGGCTCGAGGACCTCGTCGATCAGCGATCCGTAGCGGCCGAGCAGGTGCTCGATCCAGGCCGCGTGCACGCCGTACCGGTCCGCGAGGACGTTGACGGAGTTCTTCAACGCCTCCCAGCCTTCCGCGCCGAGCAGCGGGATGTTCTCGGTGACCGAGGCCGGGACGCGCGCGTCCAGGCCGTGCACGGCCGCGTCCACGGCATCCTTCGCCATGATCCGGTACGTCGTGTACTTCCCGCCCGCCACGACGACCAGCCCCGGCACCGGGATGGCCACCGCGTGCTCGCGGGACAGCTTGGACGTCGAGTCCGACTCGCCGGCCAGCAGCGGCCGCAGCCCCGCGTAGACGCCCTCGACGTCCTCGTGGGTGAGCGGCTGCTCGAGCACGGCGTTGACGTGCTGGAGCAGGTAGTCGATGTCCGCGGCGCTGGCGGCCGGGTGGGCCCGGTCCAGGTCCCAGTCCGTGTCCGTGGTGCCGATGATCCAGTGCCGGCCCCACGGGATGACGAACAGCACGGACTTCTCGGTGCGCAGGATCAGCCCGGCCTCCGAGCGGATCCGGTCCCGCGGCACCACCAGGTGGATGCCCTTCGACGCGCGGACGTGGAACTGCCCGCGCTCGCCGGCCAGGCTCTGGGTCTCGTCGGTCCAGACGCCGGTGGCGTTGATGACCTGCTGGGCGCGCACCTCGAAGGTCCGGCCGGCCTCCAGGTCGGTCACGGTCGCGCCGGTCACCCGCTCGCCCTGCCGCAGGAAGCCGGTCACCTGAGCCCGGTTGGCGGCCAGCGCTCCGAACGCGGTGGCGGTCCGCACGACGGTCATCGTGTGCCGGGCGTCGTCGACCTGGGCGTCCCAGTACTGAATGCCGCCGGTGAGGACGTCCCTGCGCAGGCACGGGGCCTCGCGCAGGGCCTGCTTCCGGGTCAGGTGCCGGTGGTGCCGCAGCCCGTGCGCCGTGCCCGACGTGAACGCCATCGCGTCGTACAGGGCCACCCCGGCCCCGACGTAGGGGCGTTCCCAGTGGTGCTCCAGCGGATAGAGGAACGGCACCGGCCGCACGAGGTGGGGAGCGATGCGGTCGAGCAGCAGCCCACGCTCGTGGAGGGCCTCCCGGACCAGGGCGAAGTCGAGCATCTCCAGGTACCGCAGGCCGCCGTGGATGAGCTTGCTCGACCGGCTGGAGGTTCCCGCGGCCCAGTCGCGGGCCTCGAGCAGCCCCACCGAGAGCCCGCGGCTGGCGGCGTCCAGCGCCGCACCGGCGCCGGTGACGCCGCCACCGATCACCAGCACGTCGACGACCTCGTCGGGTAGCCGGGCGCGGTCGGTCCGCCGTCGCGCGGGTGACAGCTCGGTGCGATCCATGCCGTCCACTGTGCCCTGTGGGCCGTCTCCGCCCGGGACGCCGGCCCCAGCCACGGGGGCTCGACGGCCGGTCACGGGCGGTCGACGGCGCTGACCTCCGACGGAGCCGGCCCGGTGCCGCGCCGGAGGTCGGGCTCCAGGTAGATCACGCGGGCGATGGGCACCTCGGCGCGGACGCGCCGCTCGGCGTCGTCGATGGCCTGGGCGATGGCGGCCGCCGTGTCGTCGTGCTCGACGGCGATCTTCGCCGCGACCAGCAACTCCTCGGGCCCGAGGTGGAGGGTCCGCATGTGGATGAGCGAGACGCCCGCACCGTCGCCCTCGAGCGCCGCGACGATCTTGCGCTGGTCCTCCGGGGTCGCCGACTCGCCGAGCAGTAGGCTCTTGGTCTCCACACCCAGGATCGCCGCCACCCCGATCAGCAGCAGGCCGATCGCCACCGTGCCGAGGGCGTCGAAGACGGGCTCCCCGGTGAGCGTGGTGAGCCCCACTCCGAGGAGCGCGAGCACGAGCCCGATCTGTGCCGCGGTGTCCTCGAGCAGCACCACGGGCAACTCGGGCGCGCGGGTGTGCCGGATGAACGCCCAGTAGCTGTCGTCCGGCGACTTGACCTCGTTGGTCTCCTTGAGCGCCGTGCGCAGCGAGAAGCCCTCCAGCACGATCGCGACGAGGAGCACCCCGATGGCCCAGACCGGCGAGGTGAGCGGCTCCGGGTGCTGGAGCTTGTGCACGCCCTCGTAGACGGCGAACAGACCGCCGACGCTGAACAGCACGATGGAGACGATGAAGGCGTAGATGTAGCGGTCCCGGCCGAAGCCGAACTGGTGCTGCCGGGTGGCCGCGCGGCCCGCGCGCCGTCCGCCGACCAGCAGCAGCACCTGGTTGGCCGAGTCGGCCAGTGAGTGGATCGCCTCCGCGAGCATCGACGA
>NZ_JAODNI010000204.1 GCF_025465255.1 Pseudonocardia sp. | reverse complement strand
GGACCATCGTCTTGAACTCCTGAACCTGCTCACCCCGGGTGCCGAAGCAGGTGTAGCCGTTGTGCGGGGCGAAGAAGCCGATGGTGTTGTAGCCCCAGTAGTTCGACAGGCCCTTGTCCTGCAGGGTGGAGTCGTCGACGAACTGGTGCACCGGCATCAGCTCGACGGCCGTGACGCCCAGGTCCCGGAAGTGCTTGATCATCGCCGGATGGGCGAGGCCGGCGTAGGTGCCGCGCACGTCCTTGGGGATGTCCGGGTGGCGCATCGTCATGCCCTTGACGTGCGCCTCGTAGATGACGGTCTCGTTGTAGGGGATGCGCAGCGGCCGGTCGTCGGCCCAGTCGAAGTACGGATCGATCACCACGGACTTCATGGTGTGCGGCGCGGAGTCCTCGTCGTTGAAGGAGTCCGGGTCCCCGAAGTTGTAGGAGAACAGGGCCTGGCCCCACTCGATCCGGCCGTCGACGGCCTTCGCGTACGGGTCCAGCAACAGCTTGGACGGGTTGCAGCGCAGCCCGGCGGCCGGGTCGTACGGCCCGTGCACGCGGTAGCCGTAGCGCTGACCGGGACGGACCCGGGGCATGTAGCCGTGCCAGACCAGGCCGTTGCGCTCCGGCAGCGGCACCTGGGTCTCGGTGCCGTCGGAGTCGAACAGGCAGAGCTCGATGCGCTCGGCGACCTCGGAGAAGATCGCGAAGTTGGTGCCACCGCCGTCGAACCTGGATCCCAGCGGGTAGGGCGAGCCGGGCCAGATGTGCACACGACCTCCTGGTCACACGAACGGGGGGCCTGTAGTTCTATCCCGTCCGCGTGCCCGGCGCGACCGCTACGCGTGGAAAGGGTGATCGGCACGCGGGAGAGGATCCCGTGGCGCCGGCCCCGCGTGCCGATCACGGCAGGTCAGACGACCTCGTTGAGCTTCCCGGTGGCGACGTCGAAGACGAACCCGCGGATGCTGTCGGTCTTCGGGACGAACGGGTTCGCCTTGATCCGGGCGATGGACTGGCGGACGTCTGCGTCGAGGTCCGGGAAGGACTCCGCGGCCCACTCCGGCTTGATGCCGGTCTCGTCCTGAATCGACTTCTTGAACTCGTCGTCGGTGAAGGTCAGCATCCCGCAGTCCGTGTGGTGGATCAGGATGATCTCCTCGGTCCCGAGGAGGCGCTGGCTGATGGCGAGGGAGCGGATCTCGTCGTCCGTGACGACGCCACCGGCATTGCGGATGACGTGCGCCTCGCCCTCGTTGAGGCCGAGGATGCCGTAGACGTTGAGGCGCGCGTCCATGCAGGCGACGACGGCGACGTGCTTCGAGGGTGGCAGCGGGAGCGGCCCGGTGAAGGTCTTGGTGTAGCGGGCGTTGTTGGCGAGCAGTTCGTCCGTGACGGACATGGATGTCTCCTGGATCGCACGAAAGGGGGTCGCGGGCCTCGTGCCCGCGAGGGGACACGACTGCGGCCGCGCGGCGACCCGGTGGAAGGGGGTCGCGCTACGCGGCCCGGAGACAGAACTCGTCGAACTCGAACACACGGCGGCTCGGCCAGAAGAACTCGAGCCGCGTGCGGATCACGCCATGAGTCAAGCGCATGGGCCGAACGGCGGGCAAGCCGGACCGAGCAGCGGCCTCGGTCACATCCCGCGAAATCGGCATTGACGGATCCGGTCGGCGTGTCCGTAGAGTCGGCGCACGGCCTGCGAGGGCCGGGACCATCCGTCCCACCGTCGGCACGACGCTCGCGCCGCCGCCGCTCTGCTCCTCGCCGCCTGCGGCTCGGGCTCCTCCGGTTCCGCCCCCGGCGCGGACGCCGGACCGCCGGTCTCCGGCGGCACCCTGTCGTGACCGCTCTCGCGGCATCCGTTCGGGCGCCGGGTCTGCCGCCTCTCGCGCGGTACGGGTGTGCGACGAGCCGGTGTCCGCGCTGGACGTGTCCGTGCAGGCCCAGGTGCTGGACCTGCTGCAGGAGCTGCAGCGCGACAGCGGCCTGACCTACCTGTTCATCTCTCACGACCTGTCCGCCGTCCGCCGGATCGCGCACCGCGTCGCGGTCATGCGCGACGGGCGGGTGCTCGAGCTCCGCCCGACCGAGGAGCTGTTCGACGCGCCCGGGCACCAGTACACCCGGGACCTGCCGGCGGCCATCGCCGGTGGGCGGCAGAGCACGCGGGTGGCCACCGGGGAGGGTGACCGGGTCCGGCCTCAGGGTGCCGTGGCCGCCCGCACCAGCGTGGCGGCCACGGCTTTCGCCGCGTCCTCCGCGCTCGGGTCCCGGTCCATCCACGCCCCGATACCGGCGCCGTCGTAGAGCAGGACGAGTTGCTGGGCGAGCGCCTTCGGGTCCTTCGCGCCCGCCTCCACGGCGAGGTCGTGGAACAGCTCGTGCACCCAGGTCCGGTACGTGCCGGACTCCTCCTCGACGGCCCCGCCGGGCCGCGCCTCCGCGCTGGCGCTCACGAAGGCGCAGCCCCGGAAGGCAGGGTCGGTGAAGCTCAGGCCCTGGACCTCGAAGACGCCGACCAGCCGCTCCGCCGGGGTGGCGTAGCGTGCCGCGAGCTCGCGGGTCATGCGCTCACGGGTCGCGGCGTGCCGGGCCTGGAGATAGGCCCTGATCAGCTCGTCCTTGCTGCCGAAGGCGTTGTAGAGGGTCGCCTTGGCCACGCCCGCCTTCTCGATGACCCGGTCGATCCCGACGGAGGTGACGCCCTCGGCGTAGAACAGCTCGCTCGCGGCGGCGAGCAGCCGCTCGCGGGCCGAAGCCCTGCTCGGGCTCCCGGCGCTCGCCTTCTTAGGCATGTCCCGATTCTGCCAGACCGGTCTGTCCGACGGATCAGATCGCCGTCCGGCCGCCGTCGACCGCGATCGTGGCGGCGGTGACGTAGGCGGCACCCGGCGAAGCCAGGAACGCGATCACCTCGGCGATCTCCTCCGGCTCGGCGCCGCGGTCGAGCAGCGTGGTCGCGCCGAGGGCGGTGATCAGCTCCGGGTTCGCGCCGTTCGTGTGGACGGGACCCGGCGCCACCGCGTTGACCCGGACCCCGTTCGGGCTGAACTCGGCGGCCCAGGACCGGGTCAGCGACGAGAGCGCCGCCTTCGTCGCCCCGTACGCGGCGCCGCCGGCCAGCCCGATCTCGCCCGCCACGCTCGCAACGCTGATGATGCTGCCGGACCCGCGCGCGGCCATCGCGGGCGCGATCGCGGCGACCAGCAGGTAGGCCGAGCGCACGTTGCTCGCGAACAGCGAGTCGAACGTGTCGGCGCCGAGGTCGGCGGTGGGGCCGAACCAGGCGAAGCCCCCGTTGTTCACCAGGACGTCCACGTCGCCGGCCTCCTCGGCGAGGCGCCGGACGTCCGCCGCGTCCCCCAGCTCGGCGGAGACGAACCGGGCCCGCCCGCCGGCCACGATGATCTCCTTGACGACCGCCTCACCGCGACCGGCGTCACGACCGTGCACGACCACCGCGAAGCCCTTCTCGGCGAGGGCGATCGCCGTGGCCCGGCCGATTCCGGAGGTCGCGCCCGTGACGAGGGCGTTGGGAACGGTGTCGCGGTGCGGTGCGGTCATGTCTCACTCCAATTGAGTAGACCGGTCTGCCCAATTCGTGGAATATAGACAGGTCTGTCTGCTGGTGTCAACCGCTCGGCCGGGCGACCCGCGTCACCCCCGAGGAAGAACCGGCGGTCACGGCGGACTTGCACCGGGTGTGAACATCGGTCTGAGTGGACGTACGGCCCTGGTGACGGGCTCGACGCAGGGCATCGGGCGCGCGATCGCGACCCGGCTCGCGCAGGCGGGCGCCGAGGTGGTGGTCAACGGCAGGACGGCGGCGCGGGTCGACGAGGCGGTCACGCGGATCGCGGCCGACGTGCCGGACGCGCGGCTGCGGGGCATTGCCGCGGACGTCGCGGACGACGAGGGCGCGGCAGGGCTGATCGCCGAGCTCCCGGACGTCGACGTGCTGGTGAACAACCTCGGGATCTTCGGCGCGGTCCCCGTCCTGGAGATCGACGACGCCGAGTGGCGCCGCTACTTCGACGTCAACGTGCTCGCCGGGATCCGGCTGACCAGGGCGTACCTGCCCGGGATGATGGACCGCGGGTTCGGCCGGGTGCTGTCGATCTCCAGCGACTCGGCCGTGGTGACGCCGGTGGAGATGGTGCACTACGGGGTCACGAAGACCGCCCAGCTCGCGGTGACGCGCGGGTTCGCGAAGGCCGCGGCGGGCACCGGGGTGACCGTGAACTCGGTGCTGGCGGGGCCGACCCACACCGAGGGCGTCGAGGACTTCGTGGCGGAGCTCGTCGGGGACGACCTGCCCTGGGACGAGGCGCAGCGGCGGTTCATGCGCGAGCACCGGCCGCAGTCGCTGCTGCAGCGGCTGATCGAGCCGGTGGAGATCGCGAACATGGTCGTGTACCTCAGCTCGGACCTCGCCTCGGCGACGACCGGCGGGGCGGTGCGAGTCGACGGCGGGTACATCGACTCGATCCTGCCGTAGCTATCCGCCCATCCGGTTCCGGACGGCGCGGGCGGTGCGCTGCACCTCCGCGATGATCACGTCGCGGTCCTCGTCCGCGCCGCGGGGGTAGGTCACCGCGACGCTCGCCACCGGCAGATCCAGGTGGTCCGGCACCGCGACCGCGACGGACGCGAAACCGGGCGTGACCTCTCCGTTCTCGGTCGCGTACCCGTCGCGGCGAACCTCGACGAGCAGCCGGCGCAGCGCCGTCGGCGAGCGTGGCCCGGCGTCGTGCCGGACCACGAACGCGTCGGGTGTCGGGTAGAGCGCGCGGACCTGGGCCGGGGGCAGCCCGGCGAGCATGGCCCGGCCGCTCGCGGTGAGGCTGGCCGGCAACCGGACGTCGACGTCCGTCACCAGCGGCGGCCGGCCCGGCGCGCGCTCCTCGATGAGGTACACGACGTCCCGCCCGTGCAGCACCCCGAGGTGCGCGGTGTGGCCCACCCGGTCCACGAGCCGGGCCAGCGGGATCCGGGCGAGGCGCTGCAGCGGGGCCTGCCGCAGGTACCCGCTGCCGAGCTCGTAGGCCGAGAGGCCCAGCGCGTAGCGTCGCTCGTCCTCCAGATGCACGACGAACGCCTCCTCGGCCAGCGTCGTGAGCAGCTGGTACGTCGTCGAGCGGGGGATCCCGAGGTCCCGCGCGATCGCCGCGGCGGGCACCGGTCCGGCCTGGCGCGCGAGATGGCGCAGGATCGCCAGGGTCTGGGCGGCGGCCGGAACGCGGGACACTCCCTGATCTAAGCGAACTGTCCGGGATATCGGACGGCGATCGCCGGATCGCCTGGTGTGGCGGTTCCGACGGGTGTTGGGTTCTCGACGTGCTGTCGACCCTCACCGCAACCGTCACCATCGGATCCGGCCCGCTGACCCGGGAGGAGGTCGTCGCCGTCGCCCGGGGCGGGGCGGCGCTCGCCGTCGACCCGGAGTGCGAGGCCGCGGTCCGGCAGACGCGACGCGTGATCGAGGCGCTCGCGGACGACGTCGTGCCGCACTACGGCGTCTCGACCGGCTTCGGCGCGCTGGCGACCCGGCACATCCCCGTTGACCGGCGCGGCGACCTGCAACGCAACCTCGTCCGCTCCCACGCCGCCGGCTCCGGGCCGGAGGTGGAGGGCGAGGTCGTCCGGGCGCTCATGCTGCTGCGGCTGTCCACGATGCTGACCGCGCGCACCGGGGTCCGGATGGAGACCGCGCAGGCCTACGCCGCCCTGATCGACACCGGGATCACCCCGGTCGTCCGCGAGTACGGCTCGCTCGGCTGCTCCGGGGACCTCGCGCCGCTCGCCCACTGCGCGCTCGCGGTGATGGGGGAGGGCGAGGCCCGCGACGCCGACGGCCGGCTGCTCCCCGCCGCCGAGGCCCTCGCGGCCGCCGGGCTCGCGCCCGTCGCGCTGCGGGAGAAGGAGGGCCTCGCGCTGATCAACGGCACCGACGGCATGCTCGGGATGCTGGTGCTCGCCTGCCACGACCTCCGACGCCTGGTGGCCACGGCCGACGTCGCCGCGGCGATGAGCGTCGAGGCCCTGCTCGGGACGGACGCCGCGTTCGCCGAGGACCTGGTCGCACTGCGCCCGCATCCGGGGCAGCAGGCCAGCGCGGCCAACCTGCGCGCACTGCTCGTCGGGTCGTCGATCATGGCGAGCCACCGCGGGCCGGACTGCACCCGCGTGCAGGACGCGTACTCGTTGCGCTGCGCGCCCCAGGTGCACGGGGCCGCGCGGGACACCCTCGCGCACGCCGAGGCCGTCGCGGACCGCGAGCTCGCCGCGGCGATCGACAACCCGGTCGTCACGGTCGACGGACGGGTGGAGAGCAACGGGAACTTCCACGGCGCGCCCCTCGGGTACGTGCTGGACTTCCTGGCGATCGCGGTCGCGGACCTGGCGTCGGTCAGCGAGCGGCGGACGGACCGGTTCCTCGACGTCGCCCGCAACCACGGCCTGCCCGCCTTCCTCGCGCACGACGCCGGCGTCGACTCCGGGCACATGATCGCCCAGTACACGCAGGCCGGGATCGTGTCCGAGCTCAAGCGGCTCGCCGTCCCCGCCTCCGTGGACTCGATCCCGTCGAGCGCCATGCAGGAGGACCACATCTCGATGGGCTGGGCGGCCGCGCGCAAGCTGCGGACCGCCGTCGACGGGTTGCGGCGCGTCGTCGCGATCGAGGTGCTCACCGCCGCGCGGGCGCTGGACCTGCGCGCCCCACTCGCTCCCGCTCCGGCCACCGCCGCGGTGCGGGACCTGCTGCGCGAGACCGTCCCGGGCCCCGGCCCGGACCGGTACCTCGCGCCCGAGATCGAGGCCGCTGTCGCCGCCGTGGCGAACGGCTCCGTCCTGTCCGCCGCCGAGACGATCACCGGAGTTCTGCGCTGACGCGCTCGTGCGCGGATCTCGTTGCCAGGGCGACGCCATCCACGCACGAGCCTCCGAAGGAGGCAATCACATGAACGGCGCCCGTCCGGTCCGCGCCCCGCGCGGCACCACGCTGACCGCCCGCAGCTGGCAGACCGAGGCCCCGCTGCGGATGCTGATGAACAACCTCGACGCCGAGGTCGCCGAGCGGCCGGACGACCTCGTCGTCTACGGCGGGACCGGCCGCGCGGCCCGGGACTGGCAGTCCTACGACGCGCTGGTCCGGACGCTGACCACGCTGGCGGACGACGAGACGATGCTCGTCCAGTCCGGCCGTCCGGTCGGGGTGATGCGGACCCACGAGTGGGCGCCGCGGGTGCTGATCGCGAACTCGAACCTGGTGGGGGACTGGGCGAACTGGCCCGAGTTCCGTCGGCTCGAACAGCTCGGCCTGACCATGTACGGCCAGATGACGGCCGGCTCGTGGATCTACATCGGCACCCAGGGAATTCTGCAGGGCACCTACGAGACGTTCGCCGCCGTCGCCGAGAAGCGGTTCGGCGGCACTCTCTCGGGGACGCTGACCGTCACCGGCGGCTGCGGCGGCATGGGCGGCGCGCAACCCCTGGCGGTGACGCTCAACGGCGGGGTCTGCCTGGTCGTCGACGTCGACGAGGCGCGGTTGCGTCGCCGGATCGAGCACCGCTACCTGGACCGGCTCGCGGGGTCGCTCGACGAGGCGGTGCGTCTGTGTGCGCAGAGCAGAGCGGCGGGGGAGGCGCTGTCCGTCGGGCTCGTCGGGAACTGCGCGTCCGTGCTGCCCGAACTGCTGCGCCGCGGGGTGGAGGCCGACGTCGTCACGGACCAGACCTCCGCGCACGATCCGCTCTCGTACCTGCCCGCCGGCGTCACCGTGGACGACTGGGCGGACTACGCCCGGACCAAGCCCGAGGAGTTCACGGACCGGGCGCGGGAGTCGATGGCCCGGCACGTCGAGGCGATGGTCGGGTTCGCGGACGCGGGCGCCGAGGTCTTCGACTACGGCAACTCGATCCGGGACGAGGCCCGGCGCGGCGGGTTCGAGAACGCGTTCTCGTTCCCCGGCTTCGTACCCGCCTACATCCGGCCGCTGTTCTGCGAGGGCAAGGGCCCGTTCCGCTGGGCAGCCCTCTCCGGGGACCCGAAGGACATCCGGGCGACCGACGACGCCGTCCTGGCGCTGTTCCCGGACCACGACCGGCTGCACCGCTGGATCCGGGCCGCCCAGGAGCGCGTCGCGTTCCAGGGGCTGCCCGCCCGGATCTGCTGGCTCGGCCAGGGCGAGCGGGACCTCGCGGGCGTGCGGTTCAACGAGATGGTCGCCTCGGGCGAGATCAGCGCCCCGATCGTGATCGGCCGGGACCACCTGGACACCGGCTCCGTCGCCTCGCCGTACCGGGAGACCGAGTCGATGCTCGACGGCTCGGACGCGATCGCGGACTGGCCGTTGCTGAACGCGCTGGTCAACACCGCGTCCGGGGCGACCTGGGTGTCGATCCACCACGGCGGCGGGGTCGGCATCGGCCGGTCGATCCACGCCGGGCAGGTGACCGTCGCGGACGGGACGGAGCTCGCTGCGGCCAAGATCGAGCGGGTGCTCTCCAACGACCCGGCCATGGGCGTGATCCGGCACGTCGACGCCGGCTACGACACCGCCCGAGCAACAGCGAGGACCGCCGGCATCCGCATCCCCCTGGACGAGGCATGACCGCGTTGTGGAGCCGTGACGCGGATTCTGCGGGCTCTGAATCGCGTTGCGGCTCCTTGACGCGGGGGTTCGACTCGCTCTGGGAGGCGTTGGTGCCAGTGGGGCTGGCGCGGTCCGGCGGGTACCGGCGGTTCGCCTGGACGGCGGAGGACTCCCTGCTGCGGGAGTGGTTCGCGGGCGAGGCGGCGGCGCGGGGGCTCGACCTCGTCACCGACCGATGCGGCAACCAGTGGGCCTGGTGGGGGGACCCGGACGTCGACGGGCCGGGCGTCGTCCTCGGCTCGCACCTGGACTCGGTGCCGGACGGGGGCGCGTTCGACGGCCCGCTCGGCGTCGTGTCCGCGTTCGCGGCCCTCGACGAGCTGCGGGCCCGCGGGGTCGTGCCGGCCCGGCCGATCGCCGTCGCGCACTTCGCGGACGAGGAGGGTGCCCGGTTCGGCGTGGCCTGCGCGGGATCGCGGCTGCTCACCGGCCTGCTCGACCCGGAGCGCGCCCGCGCGCTGACCGGCCCCGACGGCGTCTCGATGGCCGAGGCGATGACCCGCGCCGGACACGATCCGGCCTGGATCGGCCGGGACACGGAGACCCTGCGCCGGATCGGGACCTACGTCGAGCTGCACGTGGAGCAGGGCCGCGGGCTCGTCGACCTGGACCGGCCGGTCGCCGTCGGCTCCGCGATCTGGCCGCACGGCCGCTGGCGGATCACCCTGCCCGGCCGCGCGGACCACGCGGGGACGACGCGGCTCGCCGACCGGGACGATCCGATGCTCGCCCTCGCGGACGTCGTCCAGCGGATCCGGGCGGCGGCCGAGCGGCACGACGCGGTGGCGACCTGCGGGAAGGTCACGGTGGAACCGAACGCGGTCAACGCGATTCCGTCGCAGGTCACGGCCTGGCTCGACGCCCGGGGCGCGGACGAGGCCCGGGTGACGGCGGTGGTGTCGGAGGTGATCGCCGCCGCGCGGGAGCACGGCGGGACGGTGGCGAAGGAGTCCTGGACGCGGGCGACGACGTTCGATGCGGCCCTCGGGGCCCGCCTCGCGTCCCTGGTGGGAGACGCCCCTGTCCTCCCCACCGGCGCGGGCCACGATGCCGGGATCCTCGCGTCCGTCGGGATCCCGGCGGCGATGCTCTACGTCAGGAACCCGACCGGGATCTCCCACGCCCCGGAGGAGCACGCGCAACCGGAGGACTGCCACCAGGGCGTCGAAGCCCTGACCGCGGTGGCGGAGCACCTCGCCCGATGACCGCACCCCGGAGCCACGACGCCGATCCCGGGCCCCCGGATCCGCGACATGGCTCCCTGACGCGGTTCTGGGTTCGGTACGCGCAGCTGCCCGGCGGGACGACGCCGGACGTGCTCGTGTCGGTGGCGGACGGCGTGATCGCCTCGGTGGAGACCGGGGTTCCGGCCGGCGACGCCTTCGTGCTGCCCGGGGTGCTACTGCCCGGCTTCGTGAACGCCCACAGCCACGCCTTCCACCGGGCGCTGCGCGGGCGGACGCACGACCGCGGCGGGACGTTCTGGACCTGGCGGGAGCGGATGTACGCCGTCGCGCAGCGGCTCGACCCGGACTCCTACCTGGCGCTGGCCCGCGCCGTCTACGCCGAGATGGCGCTCGCGGGTGTCACGTCGGTGGGAGAGTTCCACTACCTGCACCACGGCCGCGGCGGGGTGCCCTACGCGGACCCGAACGCGATGACCGAGGCGCTGCGGCAGGCCGCCGCCGACGCCGGGATCCGGCTCGTGCTGCTCGACGCCTGCTACCTCGCGGGCGGGTTCGGCGTCGGCCTCGACCCGGTCCAGCGCCGGTTCTGCGACGGCACGGCGGAGGCGTGGGCGGCCCGGGTCGCCGCGCTGCGGAGGAGCGACGGCATGCGGGTCGGCGCCGCCGTGCACTCCGTCCGGGCCGTCCCGCGGGACCAGCTGCCGGTCGTCGCGAGGGCCGCCGCGGGCCTGCCGCTGCACGTCCACCTCTCCGAACAGCCCTCCGAGAACGAGGCCTGCCTGGCGGCGCACGGCCTGACCCCGACGGCGCTGCTGGCGGAGTCCGGCGTCCTCGGCGAGCGGACCACCGCCGTCCACGCCACCCATCTGACCGGCGCCGACGTCGCGCTGCTCGGCCGCACCCGCACCGCCGCCTGCCTCTGCCCGACGACCGAACGCGACCTCGCAGACGGCCTCGGGCCGGCCCGGCAGCTCGCCGACGCCGGGGTCCGGCTGTCCCTCGGCAGCGACCAGCACGCCGTGATCGACCTCCTCGAGGAGGCGCGGACCCTGGAGATGCACGAGCGGCTCCGGACCGGGGAACGCGGCCGGTTCACGCCCACCGACCTGCTCGACGCGTTGACGGCGAACGACGTGCTCGGCGAGCGGAGCGCGCGGATCGAGGCCGGCGCGCCCGCCGATCTCGTCGCGGTCCGCACGGACACGGTCCGGACGGCGGGCGCGGACCCCGCCCAGATCGTCCTCGCCGCCACCGCCGCGGACGTGGACACCGTGATCGTGGGCGGCGTCCTGGTCGTCCGGGGCCGCCGGCACCGGCTCGGCGACGTCGCGGCGCTGCTCCGGACCACGATCGAGCCGCTGTGGAGGGACGAATGACCACCCTCGTCACGGGCATCGGCGAGCTCACCACGCAGGACCCGGAGCGCGGGACCCTGCAGGACGCCGCCCTGGTGATCGACGACGAGCTGATCGCCTGGGTCGGCCCCGCCGCGTCCGCCCCGGCGGCCGACGAGCGGATCGACGTGGAGGGGCGCGCGGTCGTGCCCGGCTTCGTCGACTCCCACTCCCACCTGGCCTTCGCCGGGGACCGCGCGGACGAGTTCGCGGCCCGGATGGCGGGGGAGCGCTACGACGGCGGGGGGATCGCCCGGACCGTCGAGGCCACCCGCGCCGCCCCCGACGAGGTGCTGCGCGCCCTGCTCGCCCGCCGGGTGGCGGAGCTGCGCGCGCAGGGCACGACCACCGTCGAGATCAAGAGCGGCTACGGCCTGACGGTCGACGACGAGCTCCGCACGCTCCGGCTCGCCGCCGAGGTCACCCCCGAGACGACCTTCCTCGGCGCCCACGTCGTCCCCGCGGGGACCGACGTGGACTCCTACGTCGCGCTGGTCACCGGCGAGATGCTCCACGCCTGCGCCCCGCACGCCCGCTGGATCGACGTGTTCTGCGAACCGGCCAGTCCGCACGCCTTCGACGGCGATGCGGCCCGGACCGTTCTGGAGGCCGGCCGGGCCGCGGGGCTCGGGCTGCGGGTGCACGGCAACCAGCTCGGGCCCGGGCCCGGGGTGCGGCTCGCGGTCGAGCTGGGGGCGGCCAGCGTCGACCACTGCACCTACCTGACCGGCGACGACGTCGACGCGCTGGCCGGCGGGGACACCGTCGCGACGCTGCTGCCGGGCGTCGAGTTCTCCACGCGGTCGCCCTACCCGGACGCGCGCAGGCTGCTCGACGCCGGCGTCACCGTCGCGCTCGCCACGGACTGCAACCCGGGGACGTGCTCCTCGTCGTCGATGCCGTTCATGATCGCCCTCGCCGTCCGGGAGATTGGCATGACGCCCGCCGAGGCGCTGTGGGCCGCGACGGCGGGCGGGGCGAGGGCGCTGCGGCGCACGGACATCGGGGTCGTCGCGCCGGGGAACCGCGCGGATCTCGCGGTCCTCGACGCGCCGACGCACCTGCACCTGGCCTACCGGCCCGGGGTTCCCCTCGCCCGGAGCCTGCGCTCACCCACTCGCCGCCGACTCACTCGCCGCTGAGCCACTCGCCGCAGGCCGCACCCGGCGCGGCCGGGCGTCGCCGAGGCGGAGCGGGTCGTGGTTCCGCGGGTCCGACGTGGGCTGCCACCGGCCGTCGACGATCGAGTAGCCGACGCCCGGGCCGTCGGTGACGAGCGCCCGCAGGGCCGTGAGCAGGCGCTCGACGTGCTCGGCGGTGGTGCCGAGGCCGAGGCTGGTCCGCACGGCGTCGCTCCCGCCGGCGATCCGGGCGAGCAGCGGGTGGGCGCAGAACTTGCCGTCGCGCACCCCGATCCCGTGCTCGGCGGACAGGTACGCGGCGACGAGGCCGGCCGGGACGCCGTCGACGGTGAAGCTCGCGACCGCGACCCGGTCCGGGGCGTCGGACCAGATCGTCAGCGGGGTGACGCCGGGGATCGCGGCGAGGCCGTCGGTCAGCGTGGCGAGCAGCGCGCGCTCGTGGGCGACCGCGTCGTCCAGGATCGGGTCCAGCGCCCGGCAGGCGGCGGCGAGCGCGGCGGCACCCAGGACGTTCGGGGTGCCCGCCTCGTGCCGGTGCGGGGCGGGGGACCAGGAGACCTCCGCGGTGGCGCCGTCGGTCGTGACCGCGCGAACCGCACCGCCGCCCGCGAGGTACGGGGCCGCGACGTCCAGCCAGTCCCGGCGGCCGATCAGCGCGCCGGCGCCGTAGGGGGCGTAGAGCTTGTGCCCGGACAGGACGAGGTAGTCCACGCCGGTGGTGGCGATGTCGACCCGGCGGTGCGGAGCGAGCTGCGCAGCGTCCAGGACCACGCGGGCGCCGCCCGAGTGGGCGATCTCGACGATGCGCTCGACCGGCAGGATCTCCCCGGTCACGTTGGACGCGCCGGTGATCGCGAGGAGGGCGGTGGGCCGGGCCGCCATCGCCTCGCGCAGCGTCTCGAGGGTGGCCTCCACGGTCGGCCCGGCGGTCAGCACGCGGTGTCCGCCGCTACCGCGCCAGGCCAGCAGGGTCGCGTGGTGCTCGACGTCCAGGATGAGCACCGGGCCGGGGACGGCGCCGGCCAGCAGGTTCAGCGCGTCCGTGGTGTTGCGGGTGAAGACGACGACGTCGTCCTCGCGGGCGCCGACGAACTCGCCGATCGTGGTGCGGGCCCGCTCCAGGACCGCGGTGCAGACCTGCGAGGCGTACCCGGCGCCGCGGTGCACGCTGGCGTAGTAGGGGAGCAGCTCGGCGACGTGGTCCGCGACGGCCTGCAGCGCGGGGGCGCTGGCGGCGACGTCGAGGTTGGCGTAGGCGACGCTGCGCCCGTCGACGAGAGGGATCCGCAGGTCGCACCCCACGACGGACGGGAGCGTCGCGCAGGTGCCGGCGGGGGCCTGCACGGCAGTCTGCACGGGACGCGTGGACGTGACGACGGACATGATGATCCTCCCGGGACCTTCACAGGACCCGGATCGCGAGGGATCGGGTCCGCGCTTGCCGGGCGCGGGTGTTCGCGCCGGCCTGGTCGTCACCCGGAGCACCCCACCGCGGAGGAGGGTTGCCGGCCAGCAAGCCGGGGCTTGACGCTGGCACTCGTGACCTGCCTCAGACCGTAGGACGGTCCGGGTGCGGCGGTCAAGGCCGTTGTGACCCGCTCGAAACTGTCGGCGCGCGGTCCTACGGTCCTTGCATGACCGCGATCGGAAAGCTCAGCCTGTTCGCACTCGACTGCCCGGACGCCCTGGCGCTCGCGCGGTTCTACTCGGCGATCACCGGCTGGCCGGTCGCCTCCGAGGACACCGCCGCCGACGACCACTGGGTCGAGCTCGATCCCGGTACCGGCTCCGTGACCATCGCGTTCCAGCAGGTCGCGAGCTACCGGCCGCCCGTGTGGCCCGGCTCCGACCACCCGCAGCAGGCGCACCTGGACTTCGACGTGCCGGACCTGGACAAGGCCGAGAAGCAGGTACTCACGATCGGGGCGCGGAAGGGCGAGGTGCAGCCCGGGGAGACGTTCCGGGTGTTCCTGGACCCGGTGGGTCACCCGTTCTGCCTCGTGCTGATCCGCTGACGGAGGGCTCGCGCGCTTGATCCGTTCCGTTCCGCCGCCGTTCACCGTCGTGTCTCCTCCGTCCGTCACTGTGGCGGCCGGCCACCACCCGGTCGGGTGACGAGCCCGGCCGGGACGTGCACGGAACGGAGACACACGAGATGACCCAGGAACTGTCGCGCCGGGGATTCCTGCAGCGCACCGCTGTCGCAGGGGCCGGCGTGATGCTGATCGGCGGGACCGAGATGCTGATGACCGCGCCGTCGGCGTCGGCCGCGCCGCGTGAGCCCGGCTACGGGCCGCTCGTCGCGGACCCCGCCGGCCGGCTCGCGCTCCCCGCGGGCTTCGCCTACTCGATCGTCACCCACGCGGGCGTCACGACCCTGGAGTCCGGCGAGCCGACGCCCCGCAACCACGACGGCACGGGCGCCTTCCGCCGCCGCGGCGGCGGCACGGTGCTGGTGAACAACCACGAGATCCGGGAGCCGTTCGGCACCCACCTCCCCGTCCCGCACCTCGACGGCATGGTCTACGACCCGGGCGCGGCCGGCGGCTGCACGGTCGTCGAGACGAACCCGGACGGCACCCGCCGGACCGAGTACGTCGGCATCGCCGGCACCGCCACGAACTGCGCCGGCGGGCAGACGCCGTGGGACACCTGGCTGACCTGCGAGGAGATCGACGCGCTCGCCGGGACCGGCGGCTTCCAGAAGGATCACGGCTACGTCTTCGAGGTCGACCCGCACGACCGTCGGGCCAACCGGGACCCGCAGCCGATCAAGGCGCTCGGCCGGTTCGAGCACGAGGCCGCCGCCGTCGACCCCCGGCGCGGAGACATCTACCTCACCGAGGACGCCGCCAAGCCGAACGGCCTGCTCTACCGCTGGGCCCCGCCGCGCGGCTACCGCGGCCGGCACGGCGCGCTGCGAGGCCTCGGCCCGACGGACGGCGTGCTCAGCGCGATGAAGGCGTTCGACGACGCGGGCAAGCACGTCCCGGACCTGTCGCTGGCCGCGAAGGTCGGCACGACCTACCGGATCGAGTGGGTGCCGGTCCCGGACCGGGACGGCCGCAGCACCGCCACCCGCAAGCAGTTCGGCGACGGCGACATCACCCGCGCGCGCAAGCTGGAGGGCGCGTGGTGGGACGCCGACGGCGCCTGGATCGTCTCGAGCTTCGCCCGCGCGGAGAGCCCGGCCCAGCACGACGGGCAGGTCTGGTTCTACGACCCGAAGCGCGCCACGCTGACCCTGCGGCTGCTGTTCGGTCGCAACGCGAGCCCGCAGACCGACGGTGCCTTCGACGGCCCGGACAACGTCAGCATCTCGCCCTACGGCGGTGTCATCCTGGCCGAGGACGGTGAGGGCGTGCAGCACCTGATCGGCGCGACCGAGAGCGGCGTGACGTTCCCGGTGGCGCGCAACGACTTCACCGACGGCAGCAAGAACGTCGAGTTCACCGGGCCGATCTACTCGCCGGACCGGAAGGTGCTCTTCGCCAACGTCCAGGAGCCCGGTTACATGTTCGCCATCACCGGCCCGTGGCGGCACCAGAGGTGAGAAGTCGATCCCGTTCCCCGGGCCGGCGCGCGTCGCCCCGGGGGCGGGTGCGACCGGTCTTGCAGCACATCCACCCTGGACCACCACTCACTCGGGCGTAGATCCGCGGGACGCCCGCCCCGAGGCCGGGGGCGGCCGTGGGAGGTGTGTTCCGATCCCGACGGACCGGGTATCCGCGGGGCACAAGGCCGAAGCTGCTGTTCGAGGGGCTGTCGATGGCGCTGCTCCGCCCGTCCGCGCTGGTCCGCCGAGCAGCGGACGGTGCGGTCCACGTCGCCGCGGCCGGTGCCGGGCTCGCCGCGGGATCGGCGGTGCTCACGGCCGGGCTCGTGGTGGAGTCGACGCGGGCGGGCGCCCGCGCGGCGCGTGCCGCCGCCGCCACCACGGTCGCGGCGGCCGCGAAGTCCGCGGAGCTCGCCAAGGACGTCGGTGTCGGGAGCGTCCGGATCGCCGGCACCCTGGTCCCGGGATCGGACCGGGTCGCCGACGGAAGCATGGGGCGGCTCGCCGGCGTCGCCCGCGGAATGTTCGAGCCCCCGCAGGCGCGGCACAGCCGCCGCGTGTGGGCCGCCGGCGGCCGGACGCACGTCGAGCTCGCCGCCCCGACGCTGGAAGGCGGTCCGGAGGTCGAGCAGGCCCTGCGGCGGCACCTCGAGCGGCTCGAGGGCGTCGAGTGGGCGGCGGTCAACAACGTCGTCGGGCGGGTCCCCGTGGCCTTCGACGACAAGCGGATCAGCGTCGAGGACCTGGTCGGCGTGGTGACCAGGATCGAGCGGGCACGGGGCGGGCGCCAGGTCTTCCCGCAGCGCGACGAGCACCCCGCCGACCTGGAACCGCTGCTGGCCGCGGTCGTCACGGCGGCCGTCGACACCGCGGCGACCGGGATGGCCTACGGCGGGAAGGCGCTGGCGGTGCCGGCCCTGACCCGGCACGCCACGCTCGTGCTCGCGCTGCTCGACTCCCAGCAGTGGATCAGGCAGGGGCTGACCGACCGGATCGGCCCGATCGGCACCGACCTCGTGTTCACCGGGATGAGCGCGCTGCTGCACGCGCTGACGCAGAGTCCGGTGATCCCCGCGCTCAACGCCGCCGCGGCTGTGCAGCGGGCGGCGGAGATGGACGCCCGGCGGGAGGTGTGGCGGCGGCGGGAGCCGGAGCTGTGCAGGCCTGCGCCGCAGGACGCCTCCCCCGAGCCGATGCCGGCCCCGGGCGAGCGGCCGGTCCCCCTGCGACCCGGACCGATCGAGCGCTACCGGTCCCGGCTGGGCCCGACGTCGCTCGCGGGTGCGGGGGCGCTGCTCGCGCTGACCCGACAGCCGGCCCGGTCGGCGGACCTGCTCAAGTGCCTCACCCCCAAGGCCGCCGTCCAGGGTCGCGAGGCGTTCGCGACCGTGCTGGACCTGCTGATGTGCCGGAGGGGGGTGCTGCCGATGGACGGCTCGGCCTACCGCCGGCTGGACCGCGTCGACGTCGTCGTGCTGGACAGCGACGCGCTGTGCACCGGCCCCCCGGTCGTACTCCGGGTGGCGACCGAGGCCGAGGGCCGGGACGAGGCCGCGCTCTGGCCGGCGGCGACGAGGCTGGTCGGTGAGTGCGGCGCGGAGGACGAGGGCTGCTGTGGTGGGACCGACGGCCTGCGCCTCGGGCCCGCGGAGGAGTCGCCGGACGCCCCGGGCGGGCGGACGCACGGGCTGTTCGACGGCGCCGAACGGGTCGGTTCGGTCGTGGTCGCCGCCGAGCTCGATCCGCACGCCGAGGCCCTGCTCGTCGCCGTCGGTGAGGCCGGGCACCACCTGGTCCTCACCGACCACGTGGGGACGCGGGAGATCGCCGGTGTTGCCGACGAGGTCGCCGCCGCCGGTGAGCCGCTCCTGGACACGGTGCGCCGGCTGCAGGCCGGCGGCGCGGGCGTGCTGGCGGTGTCCGCCGCGGACGGTCGCGCGCTCATGGCCGCCGACGTCGCCGTGGCCCCGGTGCGGGTCGGATCCGCTCCGGCGTGGGGCGCGGACCTCGTGACGGGCCGCGGCCTCGTCGACGCCTTCCGCATCGTCGCGGCGACGGCCCCGGCGCGCGCGGTGAGCCGGCAGTCGGTGAGCACAGCGCTGACCGGCAACGTGCTGGGGAGCCTGCTCGCCGCGGTCGGCGACCCGCGCCGCGGGCAGCGGAAGGCGACCACCCCGGGCAAGACGGCGACGGCACTGACGATGGCGGTCGGGACCTGGACCGCCCTGCGGACCGGCGCCCGACCGCCGCCCGCACCGGCTGTGCACACGCAGTGGCGGTAGGGCACGGCCCGGATCCTCCGCGGTGCAGAGGAGCGCCGAGCCGTTCTCCGCGCATCTCGCGACACTTCCTCACCGACCCGGTGCAGCGCCCTACGCCAGGAGCTTCCTGGTCGGCGCTCACCTGCGTGCCGTCCGGGTCAGTCGACGCGCTCGACCGGAACAGGATCCTCGGGGAGGCGCTCGGCGCGAGGCCGGGCGAGGAGGAGGTGATCCGCCCGGACGCCCGCATCGCTGCGGTCGTGCGGGCGGCAACTGCAGACGTACAGGTACCGGTGGGCGCGCGGCGACGGGTGGCCGGCCCGGTTGCGCCGCCCGAGCCGTCCGGGGCGGTACGGACGGGCTGAGTCGCAGGGCGGGGTCCGGTTCCCGCGGCGGCCGTCGCGGACCGGGTCGAGGCGCAGCATGACGGGCGTGCGGTCCGGGAGGGCGGCCTGCCGCGGCCGCGGCACCCGGACCTCTCGCAGCCGGTCCTTTCGCGCCCGGCCCCTGTGCAACCGCAGTACGTCGCGGCCGAACGACCAGCACAGGAGAGCCAGCGCCCCCGCGACCAGCACGACGGCGGCCGACCTCCCGAGCACCGAGGCGCCGACGACGACGAGCACGACGCCCTGCAGCGCGGCGACGGTCTTCCCGGCGTAGCTCGGGGGCAGGGGCCCGCGCAGCCACGGCAGCGCCCACCCGGCGGCGACGAAGGCGTAGCGCATCGCGCCGATGGCGAGGGCCCACGCCCCCACCGCGGCGGCGACGTGGGCGCTCAGCACGACGATGAGGAACGCGTCGACCTCCATGTCGAACCGGGCGCCCATCGCCGACGCCGTGCGGGTCCGGCGGGCGACCTGCCCGTCGACCGCGTCGAGGGCCAGCGCCACCGCGGCGAGCACGGCGAGATCCGGGGTCGCGGTCGTCCCGGTGACCAGCCCGTCGGCGACCAGCGCCGTCACCCCGCCGACGAGCAGTGCCCTGACCAGCGTGACCGCGTCCGCCGGGCCGAGCGACGGTCTGCCCGCGCGGCGCTTGGCGGCACCGAGCAGCCCGAGCAGGGCGGCGGTGTAGGCCACCCCGGCCAGCACACCGACCGGGCCGAGGCCGGACACGGCCGCGAGCCCGGCCAGGAGGAGGAGCTGCAGGCCTGTGGCGGCGCCCTGCTCGAAGGCGGCCGGGAGGGTCGTGCGCATCGTGACTGGATGTCCCACATCTCCCAGCACGCAGCGACGGGCCCGGTGGTTCACGGGAATCGCCGGTGAACCGTCGGGGCTCGCGGTACGTGTGGGTCTTTCGAGGAACGTCGTCGCAGACCAGGGGGTCCGTTGTCCCGCACCACGACGCAAGATCGCGTGCCGTCGAGCTGGAACGCCCGGCTGAGCACGGCCGGGTCGCCGGTGTGCGCGCCGGACTGGCTCGCGCTGCGCGAGCCCGCCGACGCCGCGGCGAGGGCGTCCGCGCTCGTCGAGCAGCTCGTCGCCACTTTCCTGGGCACCCGGCCGCCGGAGGAGCCGTTGGTCGTGCGCGACCTCGGCTGCGGCACGGGCTCGGTGGCGCGCTGGCTGGCCGGACGGCTGCCCGCTCCCGCGAGCTCCCAGCACTGGGTCCTGCACGACCGGGACCCGGTGCTGCTCCGCCGGGCCGCCGCGAGCCTGCCGGCCGGCGTCACCGCGGAGACCTGCCCGGGCGACCTCACCGACGTCGACGCCGGGCAGCTCGCCGGGACCGCGCTGGTGACCTGCTCGGCGCTGCTGGACCTGCTGACCGCCCAGGAGGTGGAGGACGTCGCCGAGGCCGTCACCACGGCCGGGTGCCCCGCGCTGCTGACGCTCTCCGTCGCCGGGAGCGTGGCGATCACCCCTGCCGACCCCCTCGACGGCGCGTTCGCCGCCGCCTTCGACGCCCACCAGCGGCGCACCGAGGACGGCCGCCAGCTGCTCGGGCCCGACGCCGTCGGCGTGGCCGCCGAGGCGTTCCGCCGTCGCGGCGCGACGGTGACCATCGCGCCGAGCGCGTGGCGGCTCGGCCCGGCCGAGGCCGAGCTGGCGGAGGAGTGGCTGCGCGGGTGGATCGAGGCGGCGTGCGTTCGGCGTCCCGCGCTCCGGGCGGCGGGCGATGACTATCTGCGGCGCAGGCTCGCCGCCGCGGCCGCCGGTGAGCTGCGCGTCGTCGTCGGGCACGAGGACCTGCTCGCCCTGCCGGCCGGGTGCCCGCGCGGTGGCCGGTCGTGAGCGGCCCTCCGACCCGGTCAGAGGTAGTCGGCGAACGAGGACACCAGGCTCGCGAGGAGGTCACGACCCTTCCGGGCCGACGCCAGGGACGGCCGGCCCACCACGCCCGTGTCCGTGTACGCCTGCAGGCCCCGGCTCAGCAGGTGGCGGCGGTCGTCGGCCAACACGTCGAGGTCGTCCAGGGGCGCCGTGACGAGGTGCGGGTGCGCGTGCAGCAGGATCGAGGTCTCCAGCTCGCCCGCGTGCATGTCGCTGAGACCCGAGGTGACCAGGCCGGCCGCGGCGCGTGCCGCGTCCCAGTCCGGCTCGCCCGGGAACAGCACCATGCGCAGCGGCCCGAGGCTCGCCTCCTGCACGACGTTGCCGAGCACGTAGTTGCCGCCGTGGCCGTTGACGAGGACCAGCGAGGTGATCCCCGCGCGGTGCACCGAGGCGGCGACGTCGCGCACGATGGCAGCGAGCGTCGTGGCCGAGATGCTCACCGTGCCGGGCCACGCCGCGTGCTCGTGGGAGCACGAGATCGTGACCGGTGGGAGCCGGCGGACCGGGTACGCGGCGGCGATCTCGGCCGCCAGGGTGGCCGCGACGACCGTGTCCGTCGTCAGCGGCAGATGCGGTCCGTGCTGTTCGAGGCTGCCGATCGGGAGCAGCGCGACCGACGCGGAACGCATCCGCTCGTCGAGCGTGGTGTCGGCCGGCAGCAGATCCATCACGGCGGACCTTCTCACGGCTCCCGCACGAGAACCAGAGGGGACAGCACATGCCGAACGATGCCTTGACCGACGTCGCCGAGTCGACGCTGGAGACCCGGCGCGGAACGTTCCGCGCTGTCGCGTTCCGGGAGCGGAGCGGTGGGCCCGAGCACCTCGCGCTCGTCCACGGCGATCCGCGGCCCGGCCAGGACGTGCTCGTGCGGGTGCACTCCGAGTGCCTGACGGGCGACGTCTTCGACGCGCTGCGGTGCGACTGCGGGGCGCAGCTGTCCTCGGCGCTCGAGGCCATCGTCGCGGAGGGCACCGGGGTGCTCGTGTACCTGCGCGGGCACGAGGGCCGGGGGATCGGCCTGGTGGCGAAGGTCCGCACGCACGTGCTGCAGGACGAGCAGGGGCTCGACACGGTCGACTCCGCGACGGCGCTCGGCCTCCCGGTGGACGTCCGCGACTTCGGTGCGGCCGCGCGGGTGCTCCGCCACCTCGGCGTCACCTCGGTCCGGCTGCTGTCCAACAACGGCGACAAGGTGGACGCCCTCACGGGGCACGGCGTCGCCGTCGCCGCACGCGTCCCGTTGCTGGAGCCGGTCACCGAGCAGAACGTCCGGTACCTGACCGCGAAGCGCGACCGCCTCGGCCACGACCTGCCGCACCTCGATCCGGTCCACCGGCCGTGACCGGCCCGCACGAAAGGAAACCCTCGGTGTCGATCTCCGACCGCTCCGCGGGCCCGCGCGCCCGGGAACCGGAGGAACTCCCCCGGCCCGCCGCCGGCCCGGACGAGGCCGCCGGCGAGGAGCCGGGCCCGGCCCGCCGCAGGCGGGCGCACCCGGTCCTCTGGTGGGTGATCACGGTCCTGGCCGCGCTGCTGGTGTTCGTCACCCTCGTCGCTCCGCAGCTGGTCTCGCAGCTCACTCCCGGCGCCCTGCTGCGCATCCCGGTGGAGGGGCTCGTCGGCGCCGCGCTCCTGCTCGTCCTGCCGCCCCGGCCGCGCCGGGTGGTGGCGGCGGTCGGCGGCACCGCACTGGGCCTGCTGACCATCCTGAAGATCATCAACATGGGCTTCCTCGAGGTGCTGTCCCGCCCGTTCGACCCGGTGCTGGACTGGGTCCTCCTCGACGACGCCGTGTCGTTCCTGACGGACTCGGTCGGCCGGGCCGGCGCGATCGGCGCTGTCGTCGGCGTCGTGCTGCTCGTCCTCGCCGTGGTCGTCCTGACGGCGCTGGCGGTCGTGCGCCTCGGCACGCTCCTGGGCCGGCGGAGGGCCGTCTCGGCCCGGGCCGTCGCGGTTCTGACGGTCGTGTGGCTCGGCTGCGCGCTGTCCGGCGCACAGCTCGTCCCGCCCGTGCCGGTCGCCGCCCGGAGCGCGGCCTCGCTCGCCTACCAGCAGGCCCGCGCGGTCCCCGCCGGCGTGCGGGACAAGGAGACGTTCGCCCGGGAGGCCTCCGGCGACGCCTTCCGCGACGTCCCGGACGGCGAGCGGCTGTCCGCGCTGCGCGGCAAGGACGTGATCTTCTCCTTCGTCGAGAGCTACGGGCGGAGTGCCGTGGAGGATCCGCGCTACGCACCTCAGGTCGGAGCGGTGCTCGATGCGGGGACGCGTGAGCTGGAGGCGGCCGGGTTCGCCTCCCGGAGCGCCTTCCTCACCTCGCCGATCGCCGGTGGCGGCAGCTGGCTGGCCCACGCCACGTTCTCGTCCGGCCTGTGGATCGACAACGAGCAGCGCGACCGCAGCCTCGTCTCGAGCGACCGGCTGACCCTCACGAAGGCCTTCGAGCGGGCACACTGGAACACGGTGGCCGTCATGCCCGGCACCAAGGGCGCCTGGCCGGAGGCGCGGTTCTACGGCCTCGACACGCTCTACAGCGCCGACGACATGGGGTACCGCGGCCTGAACTTCTCGTGGTCCCCGATGCCCGACCAGTTCGCCCTGTCGACCTTCCAGCGCACCGAGTACGGCAGGCCGGGCCGCGACCCGCTGATGGCGGAGGTGGTCCTCACGTCGAGCCACTCGCCGTGGACGCCCGTGCCCCAGCTCCGGAACTGGGACGACCTGGGGGACGGCACCGGTTACGACGCGGCGGTCAGGGCGACCGATGCACCGCCCGTCGTGTGGCAGGACCCGGACCGGGTCCGGGTCGGCTACCGGGACTCCATCGGGTACTCCCTGGACAGCCTCGTCTCGTGGGTCCAGAAGTACGGCAGGGACAACCTCGTGCTCGTCTTCCTCGGCGACCACCAGCCCGCCCCGATCATCACCGGGGACGGGGCGAGCCGGGACGTGCCGGTCACGATCGTGGCCAAGGACCCGGCCGTCCTGGATCGGATCGCCGGGTGGGGCTGGCAGGACGGGCTGAAACCCGGTCCGCAGGCGCCGGTCTGGCGGATGGACGCCTTCCGGGACCGGTTCCTGAGCGCCTTCGGGTCGTAGGCCTCCGGGCCCGGGCCCGGGTGCGCACCGCGGCCGCCGCGCCGAGCGGGTGGCGCTGCGGTAGACCTGCGCGATGCGGATCTACGCGGAACGACCCGCCCGCGCGGCCCGGCAGCTGCTGGCGGACGTCGTGGCGCTCGGCTGGGTGGTGGCCTGGATCGTCGCCGGGGTGACGATCCACGGTCTGCTGCTCGCCCTGCAGAGCCCGGCGCGGAGGCTCGTCACCGCCGGCGAGACCGTGGCCAGGACCTTCGACGACGCCGCGCGCACCGCGGGCGGCATCCCGTTCGTCGGGGACGACCTCGCGCGTTCCCTCGGCTCCGGCACGGAGGCGGGGGCGTCGCTGGCCGCGGCCGGACAGGAGCACATCGACACGATCGCGGCGCTCGCCGTCACGGCGGGGACCGGGATCGCGGTGCTGGGCGCACTGCCGGTGGTGCTGGTCTGGCTGCCGGCGCGGATCCGCTTCGCGCGGGCGGCGGCCGCGGCGGTGGCGGCGCGCGAGATCGGCCCGGAGCTGCTGGCGCTGCGCGCGCTCACGAACCGGCCGGTACGCGAGCTGCTGGCCGTGGTCCCGGACCCGGTCGCCGCGTGGCGTTCCGCCGACCCGCACGCCCTCGACGGGTTCGCGGAGCTGGAGCTGCGGGCGCTCGGCCTGCGGGGCCGGTCCCGTGCGCCGCTGCCCGCGGGGGCCGAGACGGCGGACTGAGCGGGGTCGTCAGCCGGTCCTGCGGCGCCGGCAGGGGAGCCGCGGGACGTCGTCGACGGCGCGCGGGTCCCAGGCGAGCCTGCGCCAGAAGGCGAGGAACGCGGCCATCGGGTCCGGGTCCGACGGCGAGACCAGTCCCGCCCGCACGTCCTCGATCAACCGCTCGTCCGCCAGGACCGCCTGCTCCTCGCCCGTCCGCCCCTGCTCCCGCGCCCGCGCGCCCTGCCGGATCGGCACCACGTTCGCCGATCCGCTCGGGTCCGGCTCCGGCCGGGGCTCCACCATGCGCACACCTGATCATCGTGGCGGCGACGCGTTCCGTTCCGAAGTGGCCAGGTGACGTGTCGCACGACCGGGTGACCCGAGTTCACGGACAGTGGTCCGGGCCGGGCTCGGAAGGACGTCGCGAGCATGCTGTGTTCACCACGTCGTTCCGGGGTATGCAGCGGCGGGACTGTGGCGCGCGGTGAGGACCGCCTACGCTCGGTACCGACCGGTTCCGGACCCCGCCGGACCGCAGACACGATCATCGAGGTGACCATTGTCCGTCGAGGCCGCCGGCCCCGCCCCCGCCAGTCCCGCCGACGACCGCCCGGTCGACCAGCCCACAGGCCCGAAACCGATCCTGGGTACGACCCGTAGCCGCTGGCAGCAGGGGCTGGTGTGGTTGTTCGTGGTCGGACCCGGGATCGCCCTGCTCGCCACCGTCCCCTTCGTGTGGGGCTGGGGGATCGGCTGGTGGGACATCGCCATTGCGGCGGTGTTCTACGTGGTCGGCATCCTCGGCGTGACCGTCGGGTACCACCGGCACTTCACCCACGGGTCGTTCAAGGCCAAGCCCTGGCTGCGGGTCGCGCTGGCGATCAGCGGATCGCTGGCGATCCAGGGTTCGGTGATGGCCTGGGTCGCGGACCACCGCCGGCACCACGCCTTCTCGGACAAGGAGGGCGACCGCACTCGCCGTGGCGCTACGGCACGTCGGCCTGGGCGGTCGGCAAGGGCTTCGTCTGGGCGCACATCGGCTGGCTGTTCGAGCGCCGGAAGACGAACTGGGAGCGTTTCATCCCGGACCTGATCGCGGACCGCGCCGTCAGCCGGGTCAGCAGGCTCTTCGGCGTGTGGGTCCTGGTCAGCCTCGCGCTCCCCGCGATCCTGGGTGGACTGCTCAGCTGGTCCTGGTGGGGTGTGCTGACCGGGTTCTTCTGGGGCGGCTTGGTCCGGATGGGGCTGTGCCACCACGTGACGTGGTCCATCAACTCCATCTGCCACATGGTCGGCCGCCGGCAGTTCCGCTCCCGGGACCGCTCCCGCAACTTCTGGCCGCTCGCGGTGCTGTCCATGGGGGAGTCCTGGCACAACCTGCACCACGCGGACCCCACCTGCGCCCGGCACGGCGTCCTACCCGGCCAGATCGACATCTCGGCCAGGGTGATCTGGTTCTTCGAGAGGTTCGGCTGGGCGAGCGAGGTGCGCTGGCCCACCACCCGCCGCCTGGCGCGCCTGCGCACGGAGTCCTGAGCGCCACCTCGCCCGAGGGTGAGGTCGCGGCGTGCGCGCCACCGCCCCGCTCGCCATGTTCGTGGGGTGACCGATCCGGACCCCGAGATCGACGGCGGCGGCCTGCTGCAGGTGAGCGCCGTCGCGTCGGGGCTGCGCACCGGCGCGAGCCGCTGCGCCTGGTGGTCGACGGCACCCGGGCGGTCACGCGGCCGACGGAGGTCAGCGGGCTGGACCAGGTGCTCGCGACGTTCGAGGACCTGGAGTCGGCGCTCGCGCGCACCGCCGAGCACCCCTGATCCACATCCCCACGTTCGGCTGTGGGCTGTGACACAATGGGGTCCACGGACGGGTTCACTCTCGCCGTGCCGGGTAGACCAGGCACCTGGGCGAGGGCAACCTGAACTTGCCGCCGGTCGCTGGGGAGCGGACGGGCGGTTGCGGGCCGGGGCCGTGGTCTCGGGGGCCATGGCCCCGGCCACCCTCTCGCCGGGAAGGGCGTCAGGAGATGCCTTTGCCCTGGTCGATGTAGGTCTGCCGCACCGGCGTGATCCAGAGCATGATCCGCTCGGACTTGATGTTCTCCGGCGGGTACGGCCGGCCCGTGTACTTCTGCGACAGCTCGTCGACGTGCGCCCGGGCCTCCGGCCCCGTGGTCGTGTCCGTCACCCGGCCCCGGACCTCGGCGTAGCGGTACGGGTCGTTCTCGTCCCGGATCAGCACGGTGATGCGCGGGTCTCGCTGCACGTTGCGGGCCTTCGCGCGGTGCGTCTCGGTGTTCAGCACGATCTTCCCGTTCGCGGCGTGCACCCAGATCATCTGCGTCTGGATCAGGCCGCTCGGGAACACGGTCGAGACGGCGGCGAAGTTCTTACCGGTCGCGAGCTCCTCGGTCTCGGGGAGCAGCTCGGGTCCGTCGGCGGTCCTGGCCATCGGCGGTCACCTTCCGGGTCGGGGCGCGGGTACCCCGGACGGCTCCCCCCACCGCCCCGGGCACAAACTCCCCGCAGGTGGGGACCGGGCTCAGCCGGGATAGACCCGGGCGGCCACCGCGGCCTTGCGCCGCGTGTGGCCGGCCAGCGCCACCGGGTCGAACCCGCCGGCGTCCGGCGGTTTCGGCACGTCCGTGAGGTCGTCGACGAGCTGCCAGTGCGACCCGAGCTCGACCAGCGACCCGTGCTTGGTCGTGTAGTAGTCCGGTTTGAGGCTCACCGCCACGCCGCTCGCCCCGGCCGCCGCCGCGACCAGGTGCACGTGGAAGCGGGTGGAGAGCCAGGTCTGGTGCGGCGCCACCGGCATGCCGGAGCGCCACACCTCGCTGAACGGGAAGAACCGGGCACCCGGCAGCTCGTGCTCGATCAGCCCGAACACCGCGCGGTCCTGCCCGGGGATGCCCTCGACGACGCCGACGTCCGCGGGATCGGCGTTCCACTCCCGCAGCGTCGCGAGGGTGAACGCGGCGAGGTCACCGCCGTCGTGCTCGGTCATGTCGGACTGCAGACAGAGCATGTACCGGGGCAGGTCCGCGGTGTGCTCGACGTGCGGAAACGCGTCCGCGCCGAGGAACGCGTCGTCGACGCCCTGCGCCTGCGGCCTCCGCAGCGCCTCGGCGGACGCCGCGTCCCGGACGTCCACGACATCGAACCGGTCGACGAGCGCGCGCAGCAGGGAGGCCTCCGCCTCCTCGACGGGGGTGAAGCCCTGGCCGGTGAGCACCGCCCGTCCGGCCGAGCGCCGCGTCGCGGCCGCGGCGGCCCCGAGCAGGCCGATGTGATGCGGCCAGATACCGTTGACGTACCCGCCGCCGATCACGTGCACGACGTCCGCCGAGGCCAGCAGCTCGATCCCGTTCACCCAGCGGTAGGCGAGGCCGGGGTTCTCCAGCGCGCTCTGCACCCACGCGGCCTTCTCCCACGGCCCTCCGGGCGGCGCCTCCGCACACAGCCGCCACGCGGTGTCCGTGAAGTGCGCCCGCGGGTGCAGCCCGTCCAGCAGCACGGCGGCCGAGCCCGGGACCGGGCAGTCCAGCCAGACGTCCGCGTCCGGGGCGACCCGCGCGAGGTGCCGCAGCCAGACCGACGCGATCAGCTCGTCGCCGTAGTTGGGGTGACCGGCCGTGCCCATGAGGTAGTACAGCGGGCGGCGTGCCGGGGGCCGTCGGGTCAGGGCGTATCCAGCCGGGGTGCTGCGTCGGGCCGGGGGAGCGGGGGACATCCCGGCCGAGTATGCCCGCCGCCGTTCGCCCGTCGACCGCGGTACCCGGACGGACGTGTCCCCGTCATGCGGCCGGGTCAGTAGTGGATGACGTCCGGCGTCCCGCCGCCGGCCCCGACCGACTCGCCGTTGATCCCGACGCTGCGCGGCGATGCCAGGAACACGACGACGTCCGCGACCTCCTGAGCGGTGATCAACCGGCCCACGGTGGTGGTCGCCGCGAACTGTGCCTCGGCCTCGGCCTCGGAGACACCCTGGGCCTCCGCTCGGCCCGCGATCATCCCGGGCGTGCGCTCGGTGACGGTGAAGCCCGGGTGCACGACGGTGACGTTGACGCCCTGCGGCCCGAGCTCCTGCGCGAGCGCGGCGCCCATCGCGGCCACCGCGACGTTGCGCATCGCCCCGACGAGCTGCGAGGACTTCCGCGCGTTGAGCCCGCTGACGTGCACGATCCGGCCCCAGCCCTGCCCCGTCATGTGCGGGGCGACGGCGCGGGCGCAGCGGAGGTAGCCGAGCACCTTGGTCTCGATCTGCTCGCGGACCGCGTCGTCCGTGGTCCCGGCGAGGTCGGCGCTCGCGGCCGCGCTCGCCGGTGAAGCGGCGGCGTTGACCAGGATGTCCACGCCGCCGAGCTCGGCCACCGCGGCGTCGACCATCGCGCGGACGGATGTGTCGTCCGTGGTGTCCGCGGTCAGTGGGAGCACCCGTCCGCCGCGGGCCCGGAGCTTCTCCGCCGCCGCCTCCAGGGAGTCCTTGTTCCGGGACACGACCACGACGTCGGCGCCCTCGGCGGCGAGGGTGTCCGCGACGGCGAAGCCGATGCCGCGGCTCCCGCCGGTGACGATCGCCCGCTTGCCGCTCAGCTGTAGATCCATGTGTGCACTCTCGCAGCTGACGCCGCCCGTGCGCACGGGCGCCGGAGGCGGACGGACTAGCCGGGGAGGAGGCCGCGGACGAGCTCGGCCTGGCCGAGGTGCCTGGTGTCGTCGTCGATCACGCTGACCAGGCGGACGCCGAGGGTGACCGGCGGGTCCCAGCGCTCGTCGACGACGCGATCCAGGTCGTCATCGACGAGGTCCCCGACCAGGGAGAGGGTCCGCTCGGCGACGGCGGCGTGGTAGCCCGCGAGGAGCCGCGCGCTCGCCCGGACCGCGGCGACCTGGTCCGGGCCGTGCCCGTAGCCGGTGTCCTCGACGGGCAGGCCGAGGTCGAAGCGCTCGGCCCAGCCCTCCGACATCCAGATCTGGTCCCCGCCGAACGCGTCCGCGACGTGGTGGTCCTGGACCCGGGTCAGGTGCCAGACGAGCCACGCGATGGAGTTGGCCTCGCCGTCGACGCGCAGGCCGAGCTGAGTCTCGTCGAGACCCTCGAGCACGGCGGGCACTCCCGCGGCGACACGTCCGAAGGACTCGGTCAGCAGGTCGGCCACGTTCACGTCGAATCCTCCGGAAGTCGCGTCCGCCGACCGTCGTCGACCGGCTCGGGACCCGACGCTACGGAAGCCTCCCGCCCTCCGCATCGCCCGCGCCGGCCCGCTCTCCCACCGGGGTGAGCGGCAGCTGGACCCGGCCGCCGGCGTCCGCGAACTCCCGGGACTTCGCGTCCATGCCGGCCTCGATGGCCTCGACGCTGGTGAGGCCGTGCTCCTCGGCGTAGTCGCGGACGTCCTGGGTGATCCGCATCGAGCAGAACTTCGGCCCGCACATGGAACAGAAGTGCGCGGTCTTCGCGGCCTCGGCGGGGAGCGTCTCGTCGTGGAACGCCAGCGCGGTGTCCGGGTCGAGGGACAGGTGGAACTGGTCGAGCCAGCGGAACTCGAAGCGCGCCTGGCTCAGCGCGTCGTCCCTGGCCTGGGCGCGGGGGTGCTCCTTGGCCAGGTCCGCGGCGTGTGCGGCGATCTTGTAGGTGATGACGCCGGTCTTGACGTCGTCCCTGTCTGGCAGGCCCAGGTGCTCCTTCGGGGTGACGTAGCAGAGCATGGCGGTGCCGGCCTGCGCGATCGTCGCCGCGCCGATGGCGCTGGTGATGTGGTCGTAGCCGGGCGCGATGTCGGTGGTCAGCGGGCCGAGGGTGTAGAACGGCGCGCCGTCGCACCACTCCTGTTCGAGCCGGACGTTCTCGGGGATCTTGTGCAGCGGGATGTGCCCGGGGCCCTCGACCATCACCTGGACGTCGTGCGAGCGGGCGATCCGGGTCAGCTCCCCCAGCGTCCGGAGCTCGGCGAGCTGGGCGTCGTCGTTGGCGTCGGCGATCGATCCCGGACGCAGCCCGTCGCCGAGGGAGAACGTCACGTCGTAGGTGCGCAGGATGTCGCAGAGGTCCTCGAAGTGGGTGTAGAGGAACGACTCCCGGTGATGGGCGAGGCACCACGCGGCCATGATCGAGCCGCCGCGCGACACGATGCCGGTGAGGCGCTTGGCGGTGAGCGGGACGTAGCGCAGCAGCACGCCCGCATGCACGGTCATGTAGTCGACGCCCTGTTCGCACTGCTCCACGACGGTGTCGCGGTAGGCCTCCCAGGACAGCTTCGCCGGATCGCCCCCGACCTTCTCCAGGGCCTGGTAGATCGGCACCGTCCCGATCGGGACGGGCGAGTTGCGCAGGAGCCACTCGCGGGTGGCGTGGATGTCCTTGCCTGTCGAGAGGTCCATGACGGTGTCCGCGCCCCACCGGGCGGCCCACACCATCTTGTCCACCTCCTCCTCGATGGAGGAGGTCACGGCCGAGTTCCCGATGTTGGCGTTGATCTTCACCAGGAACCGGCGGCCGATGATCATCGGTTCGAGCTCGGGGTGGCACCGGTTGGCCGGGATCACCGCCCGCCCGGCGGCCACCTCGGAACGCACCAGCTCCGCGTCGAGCCCTTCCCGGACGGCGACGTACCGCATCTCCCGGGTGACGCGGCCGGCGCGGGCGTGGGCGAGCTGCGTGCACGCCCCGGCGATCGGCTCGGGTCCGGCCGGCCACGTCTCGCGCAGCCGCGGCAGTCCGGAGTGGACGTCGACGGCCACCGCGTCGTCGGTGTAGGGGCCGGACGTGTCGTAGGCGTCGTGGTGCTCGCCGTTGCTCAGCTCGATCCGGCGCACCGGGACGCGCAGCCCGTCGGGGCCCTCGACGTACTCCTTGTGCGAGCCCCTGATGGGACCCGTGGTGACCTGCGGACGCGCACCGGTGAGTGCTGTCATGGCTTTCCTTCCTACGCCGGAATTACCCGGACAGGTTCCGTCGGTCGGCGACGCCCGACCCCCGTCGACCGGGGGTGAAGCCGCCCTCTCAGCCCGCTTGCCGCGAGCTCCCGAGTGATGAAGTTGTCGAGGGGACCGTAACCGGTGCCGTGCCGGATCCGCCAGGGTGAACCGGCGCCCGGGCGCGGAAGCGGGGGCTTCGTGGACGAGACTCCACGCGGGACGCCCGATTGCTCGTAGGCTCCCGGTATGGCGCGGTACTACGACGTCCACCCCGACGATCCCCAGCGACGCACGATCGGGCAGGTCGTCGACCTCGTGCGGGACGGCGGGCTGATCGCCTACCCGACGGACTCCTGCTTCGCCCTGGGCTGCGCGCTGGGCAACAAGGAGGGCCTCGACCGGATCCGCGCGATCCGCCGGCTCGACGACAAGCACCACTTCACCCTCGTCTGCCGGGACTTCGCGCAGCTCGGCCAGTTCGTCCACGTGGGCAACGCGGTGTTCCGGGCGGTCAAGGCATCGACGCCCGGCAGCTACACCTTCATCCTGCCCGCGACCAAGGAGGTTCCGCGGCGGCTGCTGCACCCGAAGAAGAAGACGGTCGGCGTGCGGATCCCGGACCACCGGGCCACCCAGGCGCTGCTCGACGAGCTGGGCGAGCCGCTGCTGTCCTCCACCCTGCTGCTCCCGGACGAGGAGGAGCCGTTGACGCAGGGCTGGGACATCAAGGAGCGCCTGGACCACGCGGTCGACGCGGTCCTGGACTCGGGGGACTGCGGGGTCGAGCCCACCACCGTCGTCGACCTGTCGGGACCGGAGCCGGAGATCGTCCGCAAGGGCGCCGGGGACCCGTCGCGCTTCGAGTAGCAGGGGCCCGCGTCACCCGATCGGGTGGGAAAGTCGGGTGTGGACCCTGGACGTCCGGGCAGGGGTCGCCTAGATTCCCTCCGGGCGGACCCGCCGCAGCGTCGCGGTCGGGTCGCCTGTCCCCTCTCCTCCCCGCCCTGTTCCGGGGGTTCCCGCACGTCCCACCGGTGCTCCGGCCGCGATGGGCGGACGAATCGCTGATCTCCCGGCGTGTCGACTTGCCAGCTCGCCGCCCGACCCCACCGGGGCGACCGGCCACCGCAGACGGGGGCGCGCCGCGCACCTTCCGCCGGTAATCTCGGGCCCCGACAGACTCCGGGCCGCACGCTCCCCACGACGGACCCCGGGCTCGCCGCCGATCGCGCCGGGTCCGATGTGGTGGGCGTCGACGTTCACGCGTCAGCCGCGGCCACGGACGAGCACAGGTCGTTGCGGAGGAAGAGTGGAGCGAGACACCCCGTCCGGCTCCTGGCTGGGCGAGCCGGCAGGCGCGTGGACCGGACGTTCCGCCGACGGCGCCGCTGCCGGGGTGTCCGCCGGGCCGGCCGGCACCACGGACGGCGTGCTGCAGGCCCTGGCCCGGCGCATGTGCGCCCAGGGCGAGCGGGCCCTGATACTCGCGGAGCGGCTCCGGGCGGGCGAGAACCGCAGCGGGGCGATCGCGGACCTGGCGGAGGTCGCCTTCGCCGCGCGCCGCACCCTGCGGGACGGCGAGAACCTGCTGGCGCTCAGCGGCGGCCGCCCGGAGCGCCCCGGCCCGGTCGCGGGCGACGTCGGAGGCGTGCTCCGCGAGGCCGCGGCGGGTGCCGCGGAGCCGTCGCAGGTCTCCGTGGCGCCCGCTCCGGCCGCCGCGTTCGTGCCGGGGATCGCCGTCACGGCCACGCAGATCGTCACCGAGCTCCTCACCTACGCGGGCAAGAACATGCCGCCCGGCACGCGCGTCGAGGTCGTCGGCCGCTGGGCCGGGGACGGCGGCATCATGGTCGAGCTGCAGGCCGAGGGCGCCGGACTGCCCTGGTACGAGGCCGAGCAGCTGGAACGCGAGCTCGGCGGCACGCCGGCGGAGGCCGTCCCGGCGGAGCGGGTCGGGCTGTTCCTCGCCGCCCGGCTCGCGCAGCACTGCGGCGGGCGGGTCGAGCTGCAGGCCCCTCCCGGCTCGTCGTTGCCGTCCGGGGTCGGGCTCGTCGCGCTGGTGCGCTTCCCCCGCGAGGCGGTCGAGGCGGCGGCAGCGGGCCCCGCCCCCGTCTTCCCGTCGGCGTGGGAGTCCGCGCCGCTGCCCGCGCACGGCCCGTCCACCCGGTCCGAGCCGGTCCCGGCCGGAGCCGGTGGCCGGCGGCAGGGCTCGTCGGCCGTCGTCCTGGGCACCGCGAGCTCGGCCGAGGAGCTCTTCGGTTCCTTCGACGTCGGCGGCGGTCACGGCGGGGACTTCGGCGGCACGCCGATCTTCGCCGAGGTCGCCTCGGCCTGGTTCCGCACCGGGGACGAGCCGGAGCCCGCGTTGGACGGCCACACCAACGGGCACGCGAACGGCACGGGCCTCGCGGACTCCTGGCTGACCGGCGAGAACACCGGCCGCACGGGCACCGAGAGCAAGGGGGCGCCGCGGAACTGGGTCAGCGCCGGCGACGAGGGCTGGCGGATGGCCACCGAGCGGGCCGCCCGCGCGGAGGAGGAGCTGCCGCTCACCGCCAGTGGGCTGCCCCAGCGCCGTCCCGGGCGGCAGATGGTGCCGCCGCCCCTGCGAGACCTGCCGAACGCGCCCGCCGTCTCCACCGAACGCGAGCCCGAGCAGATCCGGCGCCGGCTGGCGACCTACCAGCGCGGGCTCGAGGCCGGCCGGCACCGCGCGGAGGAGGGTGTCGACCTGCCTGCTTCGGGGGCCGCGACGAACCGCGAGCTGCCCACCCGCGGTGCGTCCGACGGCGCCACCGTTCGCGGCGCCGGTGAGGCGGTCACCGGGACGGTGGACGAGGACCGGGAGACGGCCGGGGGCTGGGGATCCGCCCGCGGCGCGGACCAGGACCCGTGGCGTCCCGAACCGTGGCTCGAGCGCGAGGACGACCCGTGGAGCCGTCGGGACTGAGGTCCCGTCGGACACCCCGTCGTCGGCGCGCGCCGCGTGCCCGCGTCCGCACCCCTGCCCTTCGCCGGTCCGATCGCGCCTTCCCACGGCGTGACGTCGTGGCGAAACGGGCACTCTGCGCAGAGATGATGGCGGAAGTCTTGCTGGATTGTTGAACAATCCCTAGTCTCGGGCGGGTGGGCACCCTGGACCTCAACAGCGATCTCGGCGAGTCGTTCGGCCGCTGGGAGCTCGGCGACGACCAGGCGATGCTCGGTCTGGTGAGCAGCGCGAACGTGGCGTGCGGATTCCACGCGGGCGACCCCTCGACGCTGCGCCGGACCTGTGCGGGAGCCGCGGCGAACGGCGTGGTCGTGGGTGCCCAGGTGGCCTACGCGGACCTCGCCGGCTTCGGCCGCCGCTTCATCGACGTCCCGCCGTCCGACCTCGCGAACGACGTCGTCTACCAGCTCGGCGCGCTCGAGGCGATGTGCCGGGTGACCGGGACGGCCGTGCGGTACGTCAAGCCGCACGGCGCGCTCTACAACGCGACCGTCCACCACGAGGAGCAGGCGGCGGCGGTCGTCGCGGCGGTGCGGGACTACGACCCCTCGCTACCGGTGCTGGGCCTGCCGGGCTCGGCGCTGCTCCGCGCCGCGGAGGCGGCCGGGCTGCGGGCGGTGCCGGAGTTCTTCGTCGACCGCGGGTACACACCGGAGGGCACCCTGGTGTCCCGCCGCGAGCCCGGCGCCCTGCTCCACGACGCGGACGAGGCCACCGAACGGCTGCTGCGCCTGCTCGACGAGGGCGTGGTCCGGGCCGTCGACGGCTCCGACGTGCCGGTCCGCGCCGAGTCCGCCTGCGTGCACGGGGACTCGCCGGGCGCGGTCGCGATGGCGGCCGCGGTGCGGGCCGGGCTCGAGGGCGCAGGCGTCACGCTCCGGCCCTTCGCATGATCACTCCGGCCGTCCTCCCGTACGGCGACGCCGGCCTGCTGCTCGAGGTCGCGGACACCGCCGAGGTCGTGGTGCTCGCCGACGCCTGCCGCGCCGCGGACCTGCCCGGGGTGCTCGACGTCGTCCCGGCCGCACGGACCGTCCTGCTCGTCCTGGAACCGGGCACCGAGCTCGCGTCGGTGCGCCGAGTCGTCGAGGAGCTGGAGGTGCGGGCCGGGGAGGGCGCCGCGGCGCCGGCGGGCAGCATCGAGATCCCGGTCGTCTACGACGGGCCGGACCTGGCCGAGGTCGCCCGGCTCACCGGCCTGAGCGAGGCGGACGTCGTCGCCGCGCACACCGGGCGCCCGTGGCGGGTGGCCTTCGGCGGGTTCGCTCCCGGCTTCGCGTACCTGAGCGGTGGCGACCCGCGTCTTGCCGTCGCCCGCCGGGACGAGGCCCGGACCGCCGTCCCGGCCGGCTCGGTCGGGCTGGCGGGGGAGTTCAGCGGGATCTACCCCCGCCCGTCGCCCGGCGGGTGGCAGCTCATCGGCCGGACGGACTCCGTGCTCTGGGACTCCGACCGGGACCCGCCTGCGCTGCTGGCGCCGGGCGCGGAGGTGCGGTTCACGGTGGCCGGCACGTGAAGGCCCTCGAGGTGCTCGAGACCGGTCCGCAGGCCCTGGTCCAGGACCTGGGCCGGCCCGGCCTGGCGGCCTCCGGCGTCGGGCGCTCCGGCGCGGCGGACCGGGCGGCGCTGCGGCTGGGGAACCGGCTCGTCGCGAACCCGGAGGACGCCGCGGGGATCGAGATCCTGCTCGGCGGGTTCGCCGCCCGCGCCACGGGCCTGCTGACCGTCGCCCTCACCGGCGCCGCCGCGCCCGCGACCGTCGACGGCACCCCGGTCGGCCACCACTCGGTGATCCTGCTGCGCCTGGGCCAGGAGCTGCGGCTCGGCCCGCCCCCGGCCGGGCTACGCACCTACCTCGCCGTCCGCGGCGGCGTCGACATCGCGCCCGTGCTGGGCTCGCGCAGCACGGACGTCCTGTCCGGACTCGGCCCGCCACGGCCGGCGAAGGGCGACGAGCTGCCGATCGGGCCCGAGCCGCCGACGTTCCCGCTCATCGACGTCGCCCCGGTCGCGCCGCCGCCCGCAGGCCTCGTCACCCTGCGGGTGGTGGCCGGCCCGCGGGACGACCACGCGGCGGACCCGCGCGGGCTCGCCGGGACGATCTGGTCCGCGTCCGCGCGCACGGACCGGGTCGGGATGCGGCTGGAGGGCGCCACCCTCGCCGTCCCGGACAATGCCGGGTCCCTGCCGAGCGAGGGCATCACCCGGGGCGCGATCCAGCTGCCGCCGGGCGGTGAACCCGTCGTCTTCCTCGCCGACCACCCGGTGACCGGCGGCTACCCCGTGATCGCCGTCGTCGTCGACGCGGACGTCGACCGCGCGTCCCAGATCCGTCCCGGCCAGCCCGTCCGTTTCCGCTACCTCTGAGGAGCACGATGCACCCGAGCACGCTCATCCCCGCCGAGGCCCGCGCGCGGTTCCGCGACGGCCTCGTGACGCCCACCGCGGGCTGGTGCGACGGCTGGACCCAGGCCAACCTGATCGCCGTCCCCGCCGCCGCGGCCTGGGACTTCCTGCTCTTCGCCCAGCGCAACCCACAGCCCTGCCCGGTCCTCGACGTGCTCGACGCCGGCGCCGTCTCCGGTCCGCTGCTCGACGGTGACGTCCGCACGGACATCCCGCTCTACCGCGTCTACGTCGACGGCGAGCTCGTCGAGGAGACGCCGGACGTGACCGGCTGGTGGCGCGAGGACATGGTCGCGTTCCTGCTCGGCTGCAGCTTCACCTTCGAGCGGGCCCTGCTGGCCGAGGGCGTGCCCGTGCGGCACATCGCCGAGGGCGTGAACGTGCCGATGTACCGGACGAGCCGGCGCTGCCGCGACGCCGGATCGGTCGGCGGGCCGCTGGTGGTCTCCATGCGGCCGATCCCGGCCCGGCTCGTCGACACCGCCGTCGCCGTGACGGCCCGGTACCCGGCGGTGCACGGCGCGCCCGTCCACATCGGGGACCCGGCGGAGCTGGGGATCGCCGACGTCGAGAAGCCGGACTACGGCGACCCGGTGACGATCGGGGAGGACGAGGTCCCGGTGTTCTGGGCGTGCGGGGTGACCCCGCAGGCCGCGGTCGTCGAGTCCCGGCCGGCGCTGGCCATCGCGCACGCGCCCGGGTACATGCTGATCACGGACGCCGAGGACGCCCGGTACCGCCTGGACCTCCCGGTTCGTCCGGGCTGAGAGGGACTCAGCGCCGACGGGCCTACGGTGAGCAGCGAGCCCGCCACGGGGAGCGGGCCGGATGCACGCGAGGAGCCTGGATGACGAGCACGCTGCCGACCACCAGCGAACCGATCGAACTCGGCGAGGACTTCCTGGCCGACCCGCACGCCCTCTACCGGGTGCTGCGGGACGAGCGGCCGGTCGCCCGGGCGGTGACGCCGCTCGGCCTCCGCGTCTGGCTGGTCGCCCGGCATGCGGACGCCCGGGAGGCGCTGAACGACCCGCGGCTCTCCAAGGACGGCGGCCGGTTCATGGAGCTCCTCGACCGGCACTCCGTCGCTCCGGACAAGCGCATGGCGTTCGCGGACTCGCTGGCCGGGCACATGCTCAACAGCGACCCGCCGGACCACACCCGGCTGCGCAAGCTCGTCAACCGGGCCTTCACCGTGCGGTCGATCAGCAGGATGCGGCCGCGGATCGAGGCGATCGCCCACGCCCTCGCCGACGACATGGAGGCGCGCGCCACCGCCGGGGACGGGAGCGTCGACCTGCTCGACACCTTCGCGTTCCCGCTGCCGATGACGGTCATCTGCGAGCTGCTCGGGGTGCCGGACGGCGAACGGGACGCGTTCCGGCGGTGGTCCAACACCCTGCTCTCCGCCGGAACCGCGCAGGAGCGCGGCGCGGCCGGCGCGGCGATGGCGGAGTTCCTGGCGCGGCTGGTCGCGGACAAGGCGACGAACCCGGGCGACGACATGCTCTCGGCGATCGTGCAGGCGACCGACGACGCCGACCGCCTCTCTCCGCGGGAGGCGACGTCGATGGCGTTCCTGCTGCTCGTCGCGGGGCACGAGACGACGGTGAACCTGATCGGCAACGGCGTCCTGGCCCTGCTCACGCACCCGGAGCAGCTCGCCGAGCTGCGGGCGGACCCCGGGCTCACGCCTGCTGCCGTCGAGGAGTTCCTGCGGTTCGACGGCCCGGTGAACCTCGCGACCCTGCGGTACACCACCGAGCCGGTGGCGATCTCCGGCACCGAGATCCCGGCGGGCGAGGTCGTCATGGTGGCACTGACCGCCGCCGACCGGGACGCCGAGCGCTACCCGGATCCGGACGTGTTGGACCTGCACCGCGACACCGGCCAACACGTCGCCTTCGGCTACGGGATCCACCACTGCCTCGGGGCACCGCTGGCGAGGCTGGAGGGCGAGATCGCCTTCCGCACGCTCCTGGACCGCTTCCCCGACCTCGCCCTGGCCGCGGAGCCGGAGACCCTGGCCTGGCGGAGCAGCACGCTCATCCGGGGCCTGACGAGCCTCCCCGTGCGGGTCCGGGGGTAGACGGCGCTACAGCCAGGCGGGGCGGCTCGCGCCCCGCGGGACCAGGATGTGCCGGTACGGGCCCGGCGTCTCGGACATCCGGACCTGGTCCGTCACGCCCTGGTGGGGTGTCCGCGGTGAAGGTCTCCGGGTCCGGGTAGGGGTGCTCCTCGCCCGTCCCGGCGACCGACCTCGCGTAGTCCAGGTCGGAGACGGCGGCCGCCTCCTCCGCGGAGAACCCGATCGACGACAGGTACCCGGGCCGGCGGTTGGCGTAGAAGACGTCCGCCCCGGTCAGCAGCTCGCGCAGTAGCCGCGCGCCCTCGGGCCTGCGCGGGTGCACCGTGGACGATCGGACGCCGACGTTCGCGGTGATGTAGTCGCCAGCGCCGCCGCGCCGCCCAGCCTCAGCGGGCTTCTCGACGGTGGCCACGATCCGCTCCGTGAGAGTCATGCGAGCAGCTCCTCCGGCACGGTCACGTGCTTCGCCCGCACGTACTCGCACACGGACTTGCCGATCTGGTCCACCCGCAGGTTCGACGAGCCGCCCGTCCCGAGCAGGCCCTTCAACACGACGTGGACGGCCCGTAGGTGCGGGAACTCGTGCCGGACGATCTCGCAGCCCTTCGCCTCCGGGATCAGCGCGCGGATCCCCTCGGTGGACAGCGTCGTGCGCAGCCACTCCCAGGCCGCCGGGTCCGGCACCCAGATCCCGACGTTCGAGTTCCCGCCCTTGTCCCCGCTGCGGGCGTAGGCGAGTGTGCCCAGCGGGACCCGCTTCCCCGTGCTCGACGCGGGGGCGGACGGCTCGGGCTGCACGGGCTGCGGCTCGACGGAGGACGACGAGGGCACGGGCGCCTGGAGGACGGTCCCGTCGTCGAGCACGGCCCGATGCGGCACGAGCTCGGCCGGCAGCAGCGCCGGCCAGTAGTCGATCCGCGGCCAGGGCTCGCTCACGCGCTGCGCGTGGCCGTCGTGGAAGAAGCCGGGGAAGCCCTGCAGGTAGAGGCTGCCGACCGCGGCGGGGAAGCGGCGCAGCGGCTCGGGGTCGCGGGCGGTGGCCATGACCCGGATCGGGACGGTCGCCTCCGCCTGCGACGCGGGGTCCTCCGCCGCGACGCCGAGCGCCGTCACGTCCAGCTCGTCGACGTGGCCCTCGAGCTGCGCCCGGAGCTGGTCCCGCAGCAGCGCCACCTTCTCGACGACGTTCGGTGCGGTGCAGAACAGCATCTGCGAGATCTCGTAGCCGATGGGCGCGAACACCGCGACCTTGGCCGTCGGCGGGGGAGCGGAGCCCCTCACCGGAGCGATCGCGACCCGGTCCTTCCCGACCTGGCTGAGCTGCACCGTGTCCAGGTGCACCGTCGCGTCGGGGTTCAGGTAGCGCGGGCCCTGGATCTCGTAGACGAGCTGGGCGGTCACGGTGTCGACGGTGACCATGCCGCCGTCGCGGGCGTGCTTGGTGATCACGCTGCTGCCGTCCGCGGCGACCTCCGCGATCGGGAAACCGCACCTCAGCATGCCCGGGACGGTGAGGAAGCCGGAGAAGTTGCCGCCGGTGGCGTGGGCGCCGCACTCGATGATGTGGCCCGCGGTGACGGCGCCGGCGAGCGCATCGAAGTCGTCGGGGGTCCAGCCGTGCCACCACGCGGCGGGACCGGCGGTGAGCGAGGCGTCCGTGACCCGGCCCGTGACGACGATGTCCGCACCGGCCTCGAGGGCCTCGGCGATCCCGAACCCGCCGAGGTAGGCGTTGGCGGCGATCGGGTCGACGCCCCAGTCCTTGAGCGGGGCACCGGTGTCGAGGTGCTCCATGCCGTGGCCCTCGGCGTGGAAGGCCGCGAGCTCGTCGAGGACGTTGTCGCCCTCGACGTGCGCGACCTTCAGCGGCACCCCGGCCTCGGTGACCAGCGTGCGCAGCGCCTCGGCGAGCCCGGCGGGGTTGAACCCGCCGGCGTTGCTGACGACCTTGATCCCGCGCTCCGCGAGGGTCGCGAGGTGCGGCCGCAGCTGATCGAGGAAGTACGCGACGTACCCGCCGCCGGAGTTCCGCCGGTAGCCCGAGGCGAGGGCGGCGAGGGTGACCTCGGCCAGGTAGTCGCCCATCAGGACGTCGACCGGGTCGCCGGCCAGTGCCTCGTCGATGGCGGTGTACCTGTCGCCGAGGTACCCGGAGAAGTTGCCGATCCGCACCGCACGCATGCCTCGACCGTAAGCCCTTAACGGACGATCGAAAAGGGCGCCTCCGGCGCTCGTGCGCGGTTGTCGCCGCCCGGGCAACGAGAAACGCACACAGGGGTCAGCCGGCGGCGGGCTTGCCGTTCACGCCGATCGCCTGCCAGGTACCGCCGACGCCCTCGCCCTTGACCTCGCCCGGTGCCGCGTCCTTCGCGAACCGGTAGAGCGGCCACCCGTTCAGGGTGAGCTGCTGGCTTCCGTCCGGCCGCCCGATGGTGCCGACCAGGTTCGACGGGATGCCCTGCACCGCCGGGAGCCCGTCGCCGAGGACGGGTGGCCAGTTCGTCGCGCAGACGCCGGTGCACGTCGACGCCGACGGGTTCGTGGTGTCCTTCGCGAAGCGGTAGAGGGTGAAGCCGTCGCTGGTCGCGACCGTGCCGACGGACGTGATCGCGGTGCCGAGCCCGCCCGTGGGGACGACGGTGGTGCCGCCGGTGCCCGTCGCGGCGCTGCCGCCCGCCGGGAGCGCGTCCTTCGCGTCGACGTAGTCGCTGGTGCCGCAGGCACTCGCCAGGAACAGCGCGCCGGCCGCGAAGCCGGTGCAGAGCAACCGCGCGGAACGGGGGCCGCGACGGGTGCTCGGACGCTTGTCGCCGGGGGCGGGACGGAGCGCCCGGGCCCGGTCCGAATGATCGTCCGGACGGTCGTTCGTGCTGGTCATCGAATTGTCCTTCTCGCGGGGGAGCGATCCTCGACCGCGCTGGGGAACACGGTGAGAGGGGTGGAAATCGGGGCCCGCGACGTGCGGCGGGGGGCGTTGCGCTCGCCGCGGGCCCCGCACCGCAGAACCGTAGGAAGGCTGGGTCCCGGGCGTTGCGAAGCTGAGGGGCCTGCACGGTGCGTGACCGTCTGGACGCGACGAGCGGCGGCCCCTGCGTCCTGATGCCGCAGGTCCTGCTCCGAATGCCGCGGGCTCTTTCAGGAACGCGCGGAGATGCCCTGCAGGCCGTCCGTTCGACCGTCCGGCTCCCACGCCCGCAGCCGTAACCCGCTCTCGAACCGCCGGGGCTCGCCGCTCACCGGGTCCGTGAACTCCAGCGTGCGCGCGAGCAGCTGCAGCGGGCCGGAATAGTCGTCGAGCGGAGTGTCCAGCAGCTCCGGGTAGAGGTCGTCGCCGACGATCGGGATGCCCAGCGAGCACAGGTGCAGCCGCAGCTGGTGGGTGCGCCCGGTGAGCGGCCGCAGCCGGTAGCGGCCCAGGCCACGGGCGTGGTCGACGAGCTCGACGTGGGTCTCCGCGTTGACCTCGCCCGGCACCTCCTGCGCCCGGATGACGCCGCGTTCCTTGACGATCCGGCTGCGCACGGTGCGGGGCAGCGTGAGCTCCGGCCGGTACGGCGCGACGGCCTCGTAGGTCTTCCGCACGAGCCGGTCCCGGAAGAGCGTCTGGTAGCGGCCGCGCAGCTCCGGGGTGATCACGAACAGCACCAGCCCGGCCGTCACGCGGTCCAGCCGGTGCGCGGGGCTCAGCGTGGGCAGCGCGAGGTCGCGCCGCAGCCGCACCAGCGCGGTCTCCACGACGTGCTTCCCGCGGGGGATCGTGGCGAGGAAGTGCGGCTTGTCCACGACGAGCAGGTGCTCGTCGCGGTGCACGATCCCGATCTCGAACGGCACCGGCGCCTCGACGGGCAGGTCCCGGTGGAACCAGACGAAGGACCGCGGGACGAACGGCGCGTCGACGGCCAGTGGCCCCGTGAGGTCGACGATGCGCTCCTCGCGCAGCATCTCGTCGATCCGGGCGGGGTCCACCCGGGGCAGCCGCTCGACGAGGTGCTCACGCATGGTGCGCCACGGACCGTCGTCGGGGGTCCGCAGCCGGGCCGGGTCCAGCCCGTGCCGCTGCGGCAGGGGAGAGCGGAGCTTGCGCCTCATCGGGGTCCAGCCTACGGGCTCCCGACGAACGGCCGGCTCGCTGCTCCGAGCGGTGTTCCCGCTCGTTCTCAGGCCCGGAAATCCGCGTCATGGAGCCACAACGCGGTTCCTGGGGCTTCGTAAGCGCGTTGTGGAGCCACAACGCGCTTTTCCGGCCCTCAGAACGGGATCAGCGGCACCACGACCGTGCGGAGCAGGATCACCGCGACGAACACGGCCACGAACGCCAGGTCGATCGCGACCGACCCGAACCGCACCGGCTTGAGCACCCGCCGGACCGGCTCGATCACCGGTTCGGTGATGCCGTGGGTGATCCGCCGCGCCTGGTAGAGGCCGCTGCCGCCACCGCCGGTGGACAGCACCCCGATCCAGTCGACGACCACCCGGGCCACGAGCACGAGTTGGAACAGGACCAGGACCAGCCCCACCAGACTTGCCACGATCACGGGACACTCCTTCGCACTCGATCCCGATCGTCCCTCGCACCCGAGTGTCCCCGTCCCAGGTGAGAGTGGCCTGAGAGTTCCCCCGGAGCCGGAAGTGTCGGACCCCCTCCCTAGGCTGCTGCGGCGAAAGGGGGAACGCGTGACGCCATCGGCCGGACCGCCACTGACCGGACCAGCAGTCGTCTCGCCCGCGGCGGACGCGACCGCGCGGGCCCGCTGGCGTGCGCTCGCCCTCACGGACCCGATCGCCCGGCTCGTCCGTAACGCCGCGCACGCCGGGATCGACGACGAACTCTTCGACCTCCGCCAGCTCGCCCTCGCCGCGGTGGACCTGGTGGTCGGGTCGATGGGGTTCGCCCGCGAGGCCACGCTCGAGGAGGTCTCGGACACGCTGACCGGTCTCGCCGCCCGGATGGCGCCCGAGCACGCCGGCCAGGCCCGGGACGTCGCCGCCGTGGTGTTGAAGGGCCTGCTCAACGAGACGCACGAGCACCGCCGCTTCACCTACTGGTTCGCCGACCTCTCCGGCGAACGCGCGCGGTCCGAGCCCTACAGCTTCCGGCTGCTCGCGCTGCGGGATGCCGAGTACGGCCCGGTCCTCGTGGCAAGTGACCAGGCGATCACGCTCTTCCTGCACGGCCTGGACGTCGATCTGGAGGACGCGGACCGCGCACTCGCGCACGTCCTGCAGCGGCAGCTGGACGACCGCCGGTTCGACGCCGCCGTCCGCACCGCCGCCCAGGCCGAGCGCAGCAGCGTCGGCATCTCCGCGACCCTGGCCGAGCTGCTCGACGCCACCCGCCGGGACGTCGGCACGCACGACTGGCTGGTCGACGTGCCGGACCGGCTCGCCGCGGCGCGCCGGCACGTGGAGGAGCGGATCGGCGAGGACGACCGGTTCCTCGAGCACGTGCAGAGCGGTCTGGACGCCGAGACGTCGCCGGACGTGCGGGCCGCGTCCGGCCGGATCGTGGACCTGCTCGCCCGGGTCCGGAGCGTGCACCTGGACCTGGAACGCCGGCTCGTCGGGGCCCGGGAGGTGTTCCTGTCCGCCCAGGTCCGGCAGCGCCTCGCCCGTCGCCGCCGGCTTCGCATGCTGGCGCTCGGGGACGACCTGCTGCTCCCCGTCCTCGCGGCTCCCCGGGCGGACGCGACGGTGGTGACGAGCGCCTTCGCGGACCGGGCGCTCGGGGTGAGCGTGCCCCGCCTCGTCCACTTCGACGACCTGGTGGACCAGCTCTGGGCGCCCCCGCGGCAGCGCGAGGCGGCCGAACCGGAGGTCGAGGACGTCGGCGCTGCGGACCCGGACGCAGAGGAGGACGTGCAGCGCTACCCCGCCCCGGTCGTCGCGGCCGCACGCGAGGTGCTGGACACCGCCCGCGACGAGCCCGCACGCGTCTCGGCCCTGCTGGACGCGTGCGAGGGCTCGGACGAGGCGGACCAGGTGGCCGAGCTGGTGCTGCTCACGGCGTTGTGGGCGTTCGCCCCGGACGCCGCGGACGGGGAGTCGACGGACGAGCGCACGGACGCCGGCGCGCTGGCGTCCGGCCTGGTCGCGGAGGACGACGGGCGCGTGCTGGACCACAGGCTCGCCCGCGGCCGGGACCTCGTGCTGCGGGCGTCGGTGCGCACCGCGGCGGAGGACGAGGCGGAGGACATGGACGCGGAGGAGTTGACGGCATGACGGCCGTGGCGGCGGACCTGACCGAGGTGCGGGCGGCGGCGGAGCTCGTGGCGTTCGGCCTGCGGCGCCGTTCCCGCCCGGTGGAGGGCAGCGAGTACCGGGCCCTGCTGGACCGCTACCGCAGCGAGCTGCGCTTCCGGGACGTCGTGGACACGATGGCCGAGGGGCTCGGGCTGGAGGTCCTCGGGACGCCGCGCTCCGGGATCGTCCTGGCGCCGGAGCCGAGCGGCCCGTTCGCGACCCGGCTCGGGGACCTGCGGACCATGGACGCCGAGGAGAAGCTGGTGTTCGGCCTGATCCTGCTCGGCATCGCGGCGTATGCGTACCCGCAGGACGTGGACTTCGACGATCCCGAGACCAAGCTCGTGGACGTCGTCAAGATCGACGAGTTCCTCCGCTCGGCGATCGACACCCTGCGCGTCCAGGAGGGCGAGGGCCCGGCGGGCGGGCACGACGGCGAGCGCGCCCGCGCCGCCGCCGAGGCCTACGCGGACCTGCCGCAGCTGATCACCACCCAGACCGGGCGCCGCGCCCGCGGCTGCACGCTCCGGGCGATCGAGGACGCGCTGGGCTGGCTCTCGGACCAGGGCGCGGCCAAGGAGGCGCCGACGCTCGGACCGGACGTCCACCACCTCACGGACCGGTTCCGGTTGCTCGTCGGGGACTCGGCGGGCGGCGCGGCGCTGGACGCACTCCGCGAGCTGCGGGCCGCCCAGGACGGGGCAGCGCGATGAGTCCGCCGCTGATGTGGCAGATGCGACGGGTGCGGCTGGACCGGATCGGGCCGACGGCCGCGCGGTTCCTGAACGTCACGCTGGACTTCACGGGCGCGGACGGGCATCCGCTGGACTCCATCCTCTGGCTGCGCAACGGCGGCGGGAAGTCCACCGTCCTGTCGCTGATCTGCGCGTTGATCCGCCCGCACCGGAGGGACTTCCTGGCCACCCAGGCCACCGGCAAGCACCTCGAGGACTATGTCCTCGGGGCGGACACCGCCCACGTCGTCGTCGAGTGGTCCGGGCCGGACGGCAGGAAGCTCGTCACCGGCGCCGTCTACGAGTGGGCGGACCGGGCCCAGCCCGCGGACCCGAACCGGGACCACGACCGGCTCTCCGCGCGCTGGTACCTGTTCCGGCCGGACGCGGACGGGCGGGCTTCCCTGGACGGCCTGCCGTTCGAGACCGACGGGAAGCCGACGCCGCAGAAGGAGTTCGTGGCCGCCGTCCGGGCCTGGGACGTGATCCCGCATGCCGGGATCGCCGTCACGGACGGGCAGGACCGCTGGAGCCGGATGCTCGACGACCACGGCCTGGACCCGGCGATCTTCACCGCGCTGTTGCAGATGAACGCCACCGAGGGCGGCATCGAGGGACAGTTCCAGTTCCGCAACGCGGACCAGTTCGTCCGCTATCTGCTGGAGCTGATCGTCGATCCCGAGGTACCCGGGCAGGTCTCGGACATCCTCGAGCGGGTCCGGGCGGGGCTGGCCGAGCGGCCCGAGCTGCTGGCGGACCTGACGTTCGCGGACGAGGCCTCGCCGCTGCTGCGCCGGCTCGCGGAGAACCGGGCGGCGCAGGAGCAGGCGGAGGAGGCGGAGCGGGAGCTGGAGGGTTCGGCGGTCGCGCTGGCCACCGCGGTCGCCGCCGCCACGGCCCGCGCCGAGCGGGCCGCCGCCGAGCACGAGGACCGGGTCACCGAGCTGCGCGGGGTGGTCGCGGAGCACCAGGACCGGGCCGCCCTCGCCGGGGCCCGGGTGCGCGGGCTGCGCCGGATCGCCGCCGAGCACCGCCGCGCGTCGGCTCAGCGGGACGTCGAGCTGTCCCGGGCCGCGCAGCAGCGGGCCGCGGCGCGGAAGGCGGCGTGGCGGGCGGTCCCCGAGGTCCGACGGCTGCGGGACGCCCGGGCGCGCGTCACCTCGCTGACGGAGCAGCTCGCCGCGGCCAAGGCCGACGCCGAGCCTCTTCGCCGGCGCCGGGACGAGGCTGCGCTGGACTACACGCGCAGCCTGGACGTCGCGCTGTCCGAGCACGACGAGCAGGCCGCGGGCCTGGACGAGGCGGTCTCGACGGCCCGCCGGGGCGAGGCTGCCGCCCGCGCCCGGGCCCACGAGGCGACGGCCGAGCAGGGCCGCCTGTCCGGGGAGCTCGCCGCCGTCGTCGCGTCCCTCGCGGACCTCGACGCGGCCCTGGAGTCGGCCCGCGGGCAGGGCCTGCTGGACGCGGAGGAGGACGTCGCCACGGCGATCGCCCGGCACGAGGCGGCCGACCGCGAGGCGGCCGCGGACCTCGAACGGCTCCGCGAGGAGCGGCCCCGCCTGCGGGAACGCCGCCAGGAGACCGTCCAGGCCGCGGACGAGCTGGCAGGCGAGCGGCGCACACTGACCGAGCGGCGCCGCACGGACGCCGAGCGCGCCGCCGGGCTGCGCGCCGTGGTCGACGAGCTCGCGGGCGACGAGCGCCTCCGCACGCTCTCCGGCGGCGACGAGATCGATCCGGTCGCCGAGGCCGGTGACCTGGAGGACCTCCTCACCACGGCGATCTCCCGTTCGGAACGGCAGCGGGTGGAGCTGGCCGTCGAGGGCGCCGAGGACGAGCGTTCGCTCGCCGCCCTCACCACCACCGGGTTGCTCCCCGCGACGCTCGATCTCGTGCGGGCGCACGAGACCGTCGAGGCGGCGGGGATCGCGGCGACGACCGGCTGGCGCTACCTCGCGGAGTCCGTGTCCGCCGCGGCACACGCCGCGGTGCTCCGGGCCGCGCCCGCGCTGGCCGCCGGGCTGCTCCTGCACGACCCCGCGGACCTCCCCGTGGCCGAGCGGGTGCTGACGGACGCGGGCCTGCGGCCGACGTCGCCGGTGGTCATGGCGACCACGGCGGACCTGCAGGCGGTCGCGGACTCCGCGCACCGCGAGGAGACCCCGTTCCCGTTCCTGGTCCCGCCCGCCGCGGCGCTCCTCGATCCCGCCGCCGCGGGCACGGAGATCACCGCCCGCGAGTCCGCCCGCGCGGGCCGGGCGACCGCCGACGCCCAGCTCGCCGCGCTCCGGGACCGCGACGACGACCTGCGACGGCGCTTGCGCGGCCTGCGCGCGGACTGCCCGCCCGGCACCCTCGAGACCCAGCGGGCCCGCATCGCAGACGCCGACGCGCGGCTCGCCGCGATCAGCGAGGACCTCCGGCGGGTCGAGGCGGACCGCGCCGCCGTCGAGGAGCAGGAGCAATCCCTCGACGAGCGGCGGGCCACCCAGGAGGAGGTCCGCAGGGTCGCGGCGTTCGCCGGTGCCGTGCTCACCGGTCTCGCCGCCCGGCTGACACAGTCCGAGCCGAGCCGTGCCCGCGCCCGCGCGCTGCCCGCCGAGATCGAGGTGCACCGCGCGGCGACCGAGCGGGCCACCACCGAGGAGGAGGGCCACCGCCGCACGGCGGCCGAGGCCGCGGACCGGCTCGCCGCCGTCCGCCGGGCCGCGAGCGGCCACCGGGAGGCCCGGGAGGCCCTGTCCCTCGGGGGCGAGGAGAAGCCGGACGGGCTGTTCGCCTCCGCGTCCGGGGTCCCGGTCCCGCTGGCCGAGGCTTGCCGCGCGTACGAGAGCGCGGAGCAGGCCTACCGCCGGGAGGTCTCGGACTCGGCGCTCGCCGCGTCGCTCGAGGAGGCGCGCCGGGCCGTCGAGGGGCCGTCGGGGCAGGTTGCGGGCCTGACGGCGATCGTGCGGGAGTCCGCCGCGGATCTCGCGGACAGCGCCGAGGCCGCCGATCCGGACTCGCTCGCCTCGGCCCTGGCCCGGGCCGAGGAGGCCGCGGACCGCGCCGGCGAATCCGTCGGCGCGGCCAAGGCGGAGCTGCGCGCCGCGGAGGCCGAGCTCGCCACCTTCCCCACGGCCGAGGTCGAGCTCGCGGACGAGGAGATCCCGGCGGATCGGGCGGCCGCGCTCGCCGCCGCCGAGGCCGCCGAGGAGGAGCTGGTGAGGCTGCGCACCGCCGTCGAGGCGGCGAGGACCGAGGTCGAGGCGGTGAAGGCGCTGGGCGCGGAGGCCCACGAGCGGCACACCGGGCTGACCCACCAGGCCGAGCTGCTGGGCGTCGCCCCGGGAGATTTGTCGGACGCCGCGGATCCGGGCGGTGTCGAGGACGTCCGGAGCGCCGTCGCGGCGATCCGGCAGCGGATCGACGCGGTCGCCACGGACGCCCGGCGCGCCCGCGGGGCGGTCGAGAAGGTGGCCCGGGACATCGTCCTGTGGGCCTCCGCGGACCGGTTCGCCGAGGTCAACCCCACCGTCCGGGACCGCTTCCGGGTCGCCGACGTGGCCGGGGAGATCGGTCCGGAGGCCGCGTCGCTGGCGCAGGAGCTGGACCTGTTCGCGGCGAACTTGCGCGGCCGGCTCGGGGAGCTGGAGGAGCACAAGTCCGTCGTCGTCACGGCGATGACGGGCATGGTGCGGCAGGCGCTGAAGTCCTTGGCGCGGGCGCAGGCGCTGTCCGAGCTGCCGGAGAGCCTCGGCGCGTGGGCCGGGCACCGGTTCCTGGACGTCGGGCCGCGGTCGGCCGTCGAGACGGCGGACGCCGTGGTCCGGGACCGGTGCGCCCGGCTCGTCGACGCGCTGACGGCCCGCGGCGCCGAGGTCCCGCGCGGTCAGGAGCTGCTGTGGCAGGCGACCAACGCCGTCGTCGGGGACGGGAACTGGCGGGCCCGGGTGCTGAAGCCGTCGACGGCGCTCGCCCTGGAACGGGTGTCCGTCGAGCGGATGCGGAAGTGGTCCGGCGGCGAGAAGGTGACGATCTCGCTGCTGCTGTTCTGCATGGTCGCGAAGCTCCGTGCCACGAGCCGCGGGCGTGACCTGCCCGGGCTCGGCGCGCTGCCGCTGGACAACCCGCTGGGCAAGGCGAACTACGTGGTGTTCCTGGACCTGCAGCGCAAGGTCGCCGCAGCCAACGGCGTCCAGCTGATCTTCCTGACCGGGGTGGGGGACATGAAGGCCGTCGGCCGGTTCCCGAACATCATCCGGATGCGGAACACGGCGAACCGAGGCCGGGAGTACGTGCGGGTCGCGGACCGGACGCTGGCGGGGGAGGACCCGTCGGGCGCGATCGACACCACGCGGATTCACCGGGACGACCCGGTACTCACGCTGCTGTGAGCCTCTCCCCGCTCGCCGCGCGACTGGCCGCGTTCGTGGCAAAGGCACCGTCGAGTCGGATCACTCTGGAGCAGATGTGGTCGGCGGCGCTGGCCGCGGACACGAGTCTGCTGGGTGCCGACAACAGCCGCGCACGGCTCCGAGAGGCGTTCGACGAGCTGGCACAGACGGCGGTCGTGACCCTGCCGAGTCCTCGGGGTTCGGCTGGGAGTGCACCCCGTTGCCCCCGCTGCCCTCATGGGTCACGCGCGTGGCGACGGCGCGACCTCCCGTTTCCGCGTCGAAGGTCGTCTGGCACGCAAAGCTCTCGTGGGTCTACCGGCTCGAGCGGGAGCGCCGTCTCACCGCGAATCAGCTCATTCTGCTTCGGGGCGTACAGGAGTTCCTCCGGAACGATGCTGCCCGACTGGGTGTTCCTGCGCAGGAGCGCTCACTGGAACTGACCGGCGACGAGAAGCTCCTGTTCACGATGCTGAACGGGCGCCTGTTCGACTGCTCCACAGAGGAACGGCTGAGCCTGGGCCTGCTCCGCAGCCGGATCGTGCCCACCCCACAGCTGCCGCACGAGGTCGGTGCGGGCCCGGTCACCCTGATCGTCGAGAACATCGCCACCTACGATTCGCTCGCCTGCGAGCTTCCTCCGGACGGCGAGGTCGGACGAGTCGTTCTCGGCCGCGGGAACGATCTGGGGAGCGTCCTCACCGGGCTCGCTGCGGTACCGCCCTGCGAGCTGCGGTACTTCGGGGATCTCGACGTCGAGGGACTCCGGATAGCACGAAGGGGAGCAGCCTCCGCGGCGGTGCTCGGGCTTCCGGAGCTCCGCCCGGCGGCGCGGTTGTACGCCCTGCTCGTCGAGCACGGCCATCCGCAGCCCGCGAAGGCCCGGACGATTGCGGATCTGCCGGCCCTCGTCGCCTGGCTCCCGGAGTCCGTCCGAGGCTCGGTCGGCAGCACGTTCGCTGCCGGACGACGCCTTGCCCAGGAGTGGGTGGGCCGGGAGCTGCTCCGCACGGTCGATCTCGCGAAGGTCTGAGTTCGAGCTCGACAGGGGAGTTGCCGCGATCATGAGCGAACCACGCTAACGTCGAGCTCGACTCGACTGCGACACCACGCTGGTGGCTGGCGTGATCGAACCAGCGTGGTGTCGCGCTCGAGGCTCAGCCGGTGCCGACGAGCTGGTCCGGGTGGCGCCGGACCTCGTCCAGCACCGCGTCCGCGGCCCCCCGCACCGCCGCGTCCTCCCCGAGCGACGACGCGAGCACCGTCGGCGGCGAGGGCTGCAGCGAGCGCGCCCGCAGCTCGGCCTCGAGGGCCGGCCGGATCGCCTCGGCCAGCTCCGCGTAGACCCCGCCGAGGACGACCACCGGCACGTCGAGCACGTTGAGGACGGACGCGAGCGCGACGCCGAGCGCCGTCCCGGCCCGCCCGACCGCGGCGATGGCGCGACCGTTCCCGCCGCTCAGGGCCTCCTGCAGGGCGGCGACGTCGGGAACGCCGGCGTCGACGAGCAGGGCGGACTTCCCCGCGTACTGCTCGACGCAACCCCTGCCGCCGCAGCCGCACTCCGGGCCGTCGCGGTCGACGACGACGTGCCCCAGCTCCCCGGCGAGCCCGTGCACGCCGCGGAACACCCGCCCACCGAGCACGATCCCGCCGCCGACCCCGATCTCCGCCGAGATCACGACGAAGTCCGGCGCCACACCGAGATGGGCCAGCGCGCCGAGGGTGGCCTCGTTCTCCACGATCACGGGCACGCCCAGAGAACGGGCCAGAGCGAGACCCGGCCGGGCGCCGGTGAGCCGCGGCAGGTTGGGCGCGCGGAGGATCTCCCGGGCGTCGGGCCCGCCGTCCCCGAGCAGCGCGGGCACCGCGAGAGCCGCGCCGAGGACCCTGCGGCCGAGCTGGTCGCGAAGGTCGACGGCGAGGTCCGCAGCGGCCGAGCAGAGGGCGTCGGCGCTCCTCCCGCGGTTGTCCCGACCGATCTTCCGCAACGCGCACACGTGCCCCGTCAGGTCCGTCGCGCAGACGGCGAGCGAGTCGACGTCGAGCGCGATCCCGAGCGCGACCGGCCCGTCCGGATGGAACCGGACAGGACGTGACGGCCGTCCGACGCCACGGGGCGGCGCGATCTCCTCGGCCAGCACCCCGGCCGCGAGCAGGGGGTCGAGCAGGGTCGCGACGGTCGCGCGGGTCAGTCCGGTCCGGGCCGCGAGCTCGGCCCGGGAGGCACCCTCGGACTCGCGCAACGCGCTGAGGACGAGCCCCGAGTTGTGCCGGCGGAGCGCCGGCGGCCCGGCGGGTGCGGGCCGGGTCACCGGCGGTCCAGGTACTTCCCGGCCGCGTCGCGGTAGCGCTCGGCGAGGCCGTCCGTCTCGGGTGCCTCGAACACCTCGGTCCCGCCCGCGGCCGCCCACGCCGGCGGCTCGTCGCCCCCGGCCAGCACCCAGGCCGCCTGCCGGGCCGCGCCGTCGGCGACGTACTCGCCCGGCGCGGGCACCGTCACGGGCACCCCGAACACCGTCGGCGCGATCTCCCGCACGGCCTGCGAGCGGGCGGACCCGCCGATGAGCCGGACCCCGTTCAGCGAGACCCCGGCGCCGGCGAGGGCGTCGATCCCGACCCGCTGGCCGCTGAGCATCCCCTCGACCGCGGCCCGCGCGATGTTCGCCGGCGTCGCGTTCCGGAGGGTCAGGCCGTGCAGCGCACCGGTGGAGTTCGGCAGGTTGGGCGTCCGCTCACCCTCCAGGTACGGCACGAGGACGACGCCCTCCGCACCCGGCGGCGCGGACAGCGCGAGCCGGCTCAGCTCGTCGAGGTCGACGCCGAGCATCCGCGCGGCCGCGTCGAGCACCCGGGCCGCGTTGAGGGTGACGACCAGCGGGAGGAACGCGCCGGTCGCGTCCGCGAAGCCGGCGATGGTCCCGGTCGGGTCCGCGGCCTGCTGCGTCCCGCGGGCGGACACCACGCCGGAGGTCCCGAGCGAGACGATCACGTCGTCGCCGGAGCTGAGGCCGAGCGCCGCGCCCGCGTTGTCCCCGGCGCCGGGCCCGATCCGGTACCCCGGCCCGTCGACGCTCTCCGCCGGGCCGAGGACCCGCGGGAGGATCACGTCGTCCCGGCCGAGCCCCTGGCGCAGCAGGTCCCTGCGGTACGCCCCGCCGCGGGCGTCGAAGTATCCGGTGCCGGACGCGTCGGAACGGTCGGTGACCAGCGCGTCCAGCCCGGGTGCGCCCGCGAGCTGCCAGGAGAGCCAGTCGTGCGGCAGGCAGACGGCGGCGCTGCGCTGCGCGTTGGCGGGCTCGTTCTCGGCGAGCCAGCGGAGCTTCGTGACGGTGATCGACGCGACCGGCACGGTGCCGGTCGCGTCCGCCCACGCCTGCGCCCCCAGCTCCTCGACGAGCGCGGCGGCGGCCGGCGCGGAGCGGGTGTCGTTCCAGAGCAGCGCCGGCCGCACGACCTCCCCCCGCTCGTCGAGGCAGACCATGCCGTGCTGCTGCCCGGCGACGCTCACCGCGTCCACGCCGTCGAGGCCGCCGGCCTGGTCCAGAGCCTGCTGCAGGGCGTCCCACCAGTGCTTCGGCTCGATCTCGGTGCCGTCCGGATGCGCCGCGCGGCCTCCGCGGACGAGCTCGCCGCTCTCGGCGTCACGGACGACGACCTTGCACGACTGCGTGGAGGAGTCGATCCCGGCGACCAGTCCCATACCGGTCACCGTGCCCGCATGAGGTGGTCGAGCGCCAGTTGGTGCAGCCGCACGAAGCCGTAGCCGCGCCGTCCGGCCGCGTCGGCGTCGAAGTCCTCGAACGCGGAGCGGTCCGCGAGCAGCTCCGCGTAGCCCTCGCCGGGTGCCAGCGTGGGCGTCGACAGGTCGGGAACACCGGCCGTCGCGAGCGCCTCGGCGACCTCGGGGTCCGCCCGGAACGCGGCCGCGCGCTCCTTGAGCAGCAGGTACATCTGCATGTTCGCCGCCGCGGAGTCCCACACGCCGGTGATGTCCTCGGTGCGGGACGGCTTGTAGTCGAAGTGCCGCGGCCCGTCGTAGCCGGAGTTCTCGAGCAGGTCCACCAACGAGAAGGCATTGACCAGGTCGCCGTGGCCGAAGACCAGGTCCTGGTCGAACTTGATGCCGCGCTGGCCGTTGAGGTCGATGTGGAAGAGCTTGCCGTGCCAGAGCGCCTGGGCGATGCCGTGCACGAAGTTGAGCCCGGCCATCTGCTCGTGGCCGACCTCGGGGTTCACCCCGACCATCTCCGGATGCGCGAGCCCGGAGATGAACGCGAGCGCGTGCCCGACCGTCGGCAGCAGGATGTCCCCGCGCGGCTCGTTGGGCTTGGGCTCGATCGCGAACCGCAGGTCGATCCCTCGGTCGAGCACGAACTGGCAGAGCAGGTCCATGGCCTCGCGGTAACGGTCGAGCGCCGCCCGGACGTCCTTCGCCGAGTCGTACTCCGAGCCCTCGCGGCCACCCCAGAGGACGAACGTGCGCGCGCCCAGGTCGGCGGCGAGCTCGACGTTGCGCAGCACCTTGCGCAGCGCGAACCGGCGGACGGACCGGTCGTTGCTGGTGAAGCCGCCGTCCTTGAAGACCGGGTGCGTGAAGAGGTTCGTCGTGATCATCGGGACGGTCATCCCGGTGGCGGTGAGCGCGTCACGCAGGCGGGCGATCTGCTTGTCCCGCGTGCCGGCGTCCGCACCGAAGGGGATCAGGTCGTCGTCGTGGAAGGTCAGGCCCCAGGCACCGCGCTCGGCGAGCCGCTCGACGGCCTCGACGACGTCGAGGGCCGGGCGGGTCGCGTCGCCGAAGGGGTCCCGGGCCTGCCAGCCGACGGTCCAGAGGCCGAAGGAGAAGCGGTCGGCGGGGGTGGGGGTCGGCATGGCGTCTCCTCATTAAGGCAGAACCTGAATTAATGCCCGGAGGCTAGCGCCTCAAGGGCTTGTGCGCGAACAACGTTGTTCGGGCGACGACAACCGCGCACGAGCGTCGATCCTGCCGGGCAGGCAGGATCATGCTCATGGAGACGGTGCTGATCACGGGTGCGGCGGGCAGGATCGGGCGCATGCTGCAGGCCCGGATGCCGCGCGAGGGCCGGACACTGCGGCTGCTGGACGTCCGGCCGGTCGAGCCGGCACCCGGAGGCGAGGTGGTGGCGGCGAGCGTCACGGACCTCGACGCGATGGTCTCCGCCTGCGACGGCGTCGACGCGCTCGTGCACCTCGGTGGGATCTCCGGCGAGGCGGACTGGGCCGAGATCCGGGACGTCAACATCGAGGGAACGTTCGCGGCGTTCGAGGCGGCGCGCCGGGCCGGGGTTCCGCGGGTGGTGTTCGCGAGCAGCAACCACGCCGTCGGGTTCCAGGTCCAGCCGGACGACCCGGACCTCGAGATGCCGGACGACCTGCCTCCGCGTCCGGACACGTTCTACGGCGTGAGCAAGGTGCTGGGCGAGGCGCTCGGCACGCTCTACCACGACCGGCACGGCCTGGACGTCGTCTGCCTGCGGATCGGGACGTGCGCGGACCGGCCCCACGACCTGCGCGGACTCGCGACGTGGCTCTCCCCGGACGACTGCGCCCGCCTCGTCGAGGCCGCGCTCGCCTGCCCGGAGCCAGGGTTCCGGACGGTCTGGGGTGTCTCGGCGAACACCCGTCGGGTCTGGTCCCTCGACGGCGGACGGGAGATCGGCTACGAGCCGCAGGACGACGCGGAGATCTTCGCGAGCGAGATCGGCCCCCGGGAGGAGAAGCACGACGAGGCCGGTCGCCGGTACGTCGGCGGCGCCTTCACCCTCTAGCGCTCCGCCCCTCGGGCGCGGAAATCGTCGCCAGGGCAACCGTTTCCGCGCACGGGCGGCGCAGCTGCGTCGCAGGGCTGCGTCACAGGGCCATCGCGTCGGTCCAGAGGCGGGCGGAGCGGCCCGTGAGGACGTCGAGGAGGGCGCCGGCCTGCGCATCCGTCAGCGACGCCACGTAGTCGACGACCGCCCGGCTCCGCGCGAGGTCCCCCACCCGACGCTGCTCGACGACGCCCTCGTCCGCCAGTGCCGCGTACTCGCCCCGCGCCAGCTCGACCAGGTCGTGCAGCCGCGGCGGCAGGGACGGCGCGCTCTCGGTCCCGGCGTCGGCGAGCCAGTCGTGCAGGGCGCCGACCAGGCCGGTCACGATCGTCGCCTGTCCGCGTTGGACCGACGCGAGATCCGCGCGGCGCAGGACGAACTGCTGGTGCACGAACTTCAGCACCGCGACCTCGTGCCACTGCTCGGTCCGCAGGGTGACGTGGGCGGCACGGACGGGCGGGTCGGTGAGCACGTGCACCCCCGCCACCAGCCTCGACGTCCAGCGCGCCGAGAACTCCGCGACCGCCCGCTCCGCCGCCATCGAGCCGTCGAACGGGATCGACAGCAGCCCGTCGACGAGCTCCGCACGCACCCGGGCGACCGCATCACGGAACGCCTCGTCGTCGAAGATCCAGCTGTCCCGCTCCCGCATCCGGACGCGCAGCCGCTCGAGTGAACTGCCCGGACCGGCGGCCGGTGAGCGCTCCCAGCCGCTGAGCTCCGCGGACACCCCGGCCTGCTGCAGGATCCCGACGCGGTGGAAGTCCTCGACGTCGTGGATGGCGTAGGCGATGTCGTCCGCGGTGTCCATGACGGCCGCCTCGACGGTCTGTTGCCAGGGCGTGATGACCTGGTCGAAGGGCGAGCGGCTGGCGATCAGCTCGCCGAGCTCCGTGCGGTAGGCGGAGAACTTCGCCGAACCGGCGTGCGGCGCGTCCGGCAGGGGCCCGCCGCCGCGGGGCGGCAGGGGAGCGGTGCTCGGGTGCGGGTCCGGATACCCGCGGCGCGCCCACGGGTACTTCAGCACCGCGGCGCGGACGGCGGCGGTGAGCCCGAGACCCTCCCGGCCGGGCCCGTGCAGGTCGATCGTGGTGATGATCCGGAAGCTCTGCGCGTTGCCCTCGAAACCGTCGGTCAGCCCGAGCCGCTCCCGGGCCAGCCGGTCCAGGACCTGCTCGCCGAGGTGCCCGAACGGCGGGTGCCCGAGATCGTGGGCGAGCGCGGCGGCCTCGACGACGTCCGGGTCGCACCCGCCCAGCCGCGCGATCTGCTGTGCCGCGACCGGATCGTCGTCGAGCCGTTCCGCGATCGCCCGGGCGACCTGCGCGACCTGCAGGCTGTGCGTCAGGCGGTTGTGCAGCAGGAGCCCGGAACCGTTGGGGCTCACCACCTGCGTCACGCCGGCGAGCCGGGCGAAGAACGGGGACGCGGCGATGCGGTCCCGGTCCACCCGGAACGGGCTCCGCGCGAGCCCGGCCCCGGACTCGTCGGCGCCCGGCGCCCGGGCCGCCCGGGCGGCGGGCACGGTCGGCGACGGAAGTGCGGTCACGGCGGGCAGGCTAGCCCGGTCCCGCACGCCACCGCGTCCGCGTCAGGCCTTCAGGGGCCGCAGCCGCACCGGGATCCCGCCGACCGGGACCGGGAGGGACGTGTTGTCCCAGCGCAGCCGGTACCCGGGTGCGACGTCCCACCGGTAGGTCCGCAGCAGCTCGTGCAGGATCGCCGTCACCTCCAGCGTGCCGAAGTGCAGCCCGATGCACTTGTGCACGCCGCCGCCGAACGGCACCCACGCGTCCCGGTCCGAGCGGTCCTCGCGGCGGTCCGGGCCGAAGCGGTCCGGGTCGAACGTGTCCGGGTCCGTCCAGCACGCCGGGTCGAAGTGGTTCACCGCCTGCGCGACGATGATCCGGGCCCCCGCCGGGACGTGATGTCCCACGACCGAGGTTTCCTGCACGGCGGTCCGCATCACGACCGGCACCGGCGCGTTCATCCGCAGCGCCTCCTTCACCACCAGGTCGAGCGTGCGGAGCGAGCGCAGCGCCGCGACGTCCGGTGGCCCGTCGCCGAGCGCGAGCGACTCCGCGCGGGCCCGCTCCTGCCACTCCGGATTGCGGCCGAGGTGGTAGGCCGCGGCGGCGGTGGCGGTCGTCGACGTGTCGTGCGCGGCCATCATCAGGAAGATCATGTGGTTGACGACGTCGTCGTCGGAGAACCGTTCGCCCTCGGGCGTCACCGCGTGGCAGAGGGCGGTGAAGAGGTCGTCCCCGTCGCCGTTGCGCTTGGCCGGCAGGTTGTCCCGGAACCACTGCTCCAGCACCGCCCGCCCGCGGAGACCCTTGTTCCAGCGGGTCCCCGGGATCGGCCGGCGCACGAAGGCGTTGGCCGCTCGGACGCAGTCGACGAACGCGCGGTTGACCTGCTCGGCCTCGGGCCCGCTGCGGCCGTCCATGAAGACCCGCGTCGCGACGTCCAGGGTCAGCCGCTTGAGCGCCGGGTAGAGCCGCAGCTCGGAGTCCCAGGTCGGCATGATCTCCCGCACCACCGGCACGGTCTGGTCGACGTAGGTGGCGACCCGGTCGGCCGTGAACGCCTCCTGCATGATCCGCCGGTGGGCCTTGTGCTCGTCGAAGTCCAGCAGCATGAGGCCGCGGTGGAAGAACCGGTCGACCATGTCGCGCCAGCCCTCCTGGGAGAACGCCTTGTCCCGGTTGGTGAGCACCTCGCGGGTGGCCGCGGGCCCGGCCACGACGATCGTGCGCCCGAGCGGCGTGCGCATCCACCACACCGGTCCGAGCCGCTCGGAGCGGCGGCGCGTGAAGTCGCTGCCGTAGCGGATGTACTGCAGCAGGTGGCCCAGCAGGGGCAGCCCGTCGTCACCGGGGACCGGCACGAGGTCACCGGGGTCTCCCAGGGGGCGCGTCGCTCCGCCGACCCCCCGGCCGAGCAGGGCGGCATCGACGGAATCGGGCACGGGCAGGGTCAGGACGGACGAGAATCGCTCCCGTGCACGCGTGACGGCGCGTTCGACGACGGCCATGGCGTCTCCTTCGACACTCGGTATCCGGTCGTCCTGACGCTAGACACTCAATGCAGATGTGTCCATAGAGTTGACGTTTTACGGTACGGCGTCCACCCTTGGCGCGTGGAACCGCAGTCGATGGCCCGGCGGGCCCGTGTCCGCCTCCGGGACGACGCCCTGGACGTCGCGGAGGAGATGGTCGTCGACCGGGGGTTCGCGGCGTTCTCGATGCGGGACCTGGCCACGCGGGTGGGGGTCAGCCGGCAGACGCTCTACAGCGAGTTCGGGGACCGGCGCGGCGTCGCGTCCGCGCTGGTCCTGCGGTCGACCCGGCGCTTCCTCGACGAGATCGAGGCCGCGCTCGCCGGCGAGGAGGACCTGCACGCCGCCTGGGTTGCCGCGGTGCGCGGTGCGTTGTCGACGGTCGCGGAGAACCCGCTGGTCAAGGCCTTGCTGACGGGTGACGGCGCACCGGAGCTGTTCAGCACGGACAGCGAGCCGATCGTCGCGGCCGCCCGGGACCGCGCGGCCGCCTACCTGCTGCGCCGGTGGCCGGAGCTCGACCCGGACGACGTCGCCCTCGCCTCGGAGGCCGCCACCCGCCTCACGATCAGCCACCTCGCCCTGTCGCTGCACCCCGCGGACCGGGTGGCCGAGCAGATCGCCACCGTCGTCTCACGGATCTGCGGCCCCACTGCTCGTGCGCGGTAATCGTCGTCGGAACAACGTTGTCCGCGCACGGGCGGCGTCAGCCGCGGGACAGGCGTGGGAGTAGCGCGGAGGCGACGGTGATCATGAACGCCGCCGCCACGACCAGGACGCCGAAGTCCAGTGTGATCGTCGCCTCGGTGCCGACCAGGAGCCCGCGCAGGGCGTCGACCTCGTAGCTCAGCGGGTTCACGTGGTTGATCACCTGCAGCCAGCCGGGCATGAGTTCCACCGGGTACAGCGCGTTGGAGGCGAAGAACAGCGGCATCGTGATCGCCTGCCCGATGCCCATCAGCCGGTCCCGGGACAGCACGAGTCCGGCGATGGTGATCGACAAGCAGCAGAAGAACGCCGACCCGAGCATGAGCGCGACGACGACGCCCAGCAGCTTCAGCGGGTTCCCGGTGAGCGATACGCCCAGGACCAGCGCGAGGATGAGCACCACGACGGCTTGTGCGACCGCCCGCACCCCTGCCGCGAACGCCTTCGCCGCGACGAGCGCGACCCGCGGCGTCGGCGTCACCATCAGCTTCGAGAGCACCCCGGCGTCGCGTTCCCAGATGATCTGGATGCCGTAGAAGATCGCGATGAACAGCGCGGACTGGGCGAGGATGCCGGGTGCGAGGAAGTCCAGGTAGGGCGTCGAGCCGGTCGGGATCGCGTGGATCCGGGTGAAGACCTGGCCGAACACGATCAGCCACAGCGCGGGCTGCACGGCGCGGGTGACGAGCTCGGTGCGGTCGTGACGGAGCTTCTGCAGCTCGACCAGGCACATCGTGCCGATCCGGGACAGCGTGGTCCGGACGAGCCGGAGCGGCCCGGGTTCGGTGTCAGCCGACGCGGCCGGCGGTGCGACGGGCAGCACGGACATCCCGCATCCCTCCGTTCTCGGTCGTGAGCGCGTCCCCGGTGTTGTGCCGGAAGACGTCGTCGAGGGTCGCGGCAGGGCCGATCTCGGCCTTGAGCTCCGCGGGTGTGCCCAGCGCGCGGATCCGGCCGCGGTGCATGAGCGCGATCCGCTCGCAGTGCTCGTCCGCCTCCTGCATGGCGTGCGTCGTGACCAGCACCGTCATCCCGGTCGCCGCGCGGATCGCCGCGATGCGGTCCCAGACGCCGTCCCGCGCGACCGGGTCCAGGCCGACCGTCGGCTCGTCGAGGACCAGTAGCTGCGGGGCGCTGACCAGTGCCTGCGCCAGCTCGAGGCGCCGGACCATGCCGCCGGAGTAGGTCTTGGCTGAGCGGTCCGCGGCCTCGGTGAGGTCCATGGCGTCGAGCACGGCGTCGACCTGTGTACGGCGGTCCCGCCGCGGGACGTCGAAGAGCCGCGCGAACAGCATGACGTTCTCGCGCCCGGTGAGCGTGCCGTCCGCCGAGAGTTGTTGCGGGACATACCCGATGAGCCGGCGCACGGCCGTCCGCTGCCGGGCCACGTCCCGGCCGAGGACCGTGATCGCCTCCGGCGGCGCGGGCAGCAACGTCGTGATCATGCGGATCGTGGTCGTCTTGCCGGCGCCGTTGGGCCCGAGCAGGCCGAAGACCTCGCCGCGGCGGACCTCGAGATCGAGCCCGTCGACGGCGACGGTGTCCCCGAAGGCGTGGCGCAGCCCCGTGCAGCGGACAGCGGGGACGGTCATGGAGCCTCCTCGGCGGAAGCCAGCTCGTCGAGCAGGTGGTGGAGCGCGGGCAGGGCCGCGGCGAGCGCGTCGACCTCGGCCGCGGGGAGCCGGTCCAGGGCGTCGCCGACGAGTTCGCGCCGGATGGAGCGCCAGCGCACGAGCCGTTCGGTGGCGGCGTCGGTGAGGAACAGCCGCGCCGCGCGCCGGTCCGCCGGATCGGTCTCGCGGAGCAGGTACCCGGCCGTGACGAGCTGGTTGACCAGCGTCGACACCGAGTTCCCGGCCAGGTGCAGGGACTGCGCGGCCGCGGCGACACCGGTCCCGGGCTCGGACTCGATGAGCTGCAGGAGCTCCACCTGGGCGCCGCGCAACGGTGGTCCGGAGAGCTGCCCGCGCAGCCGGCGACGGAGGACTCGGCGGAGGCCCCTGACGGCGCCCAGCAGGGCGTCCGCGGTCAGGGTCGCGCTCGACGTGGTCACTCTGTCGAGAATAGCTCGTAGTCAGAGCTATTAGCAACGGTAAGAATGCGTCGTGCGTGGTTCTCCTTGCCAGGGCGACGAGAACCGGGCACAGGCGACGCAGTCGCGATTACGCGGCGACCGGGAGTCCGACGGCGGAGGCGAGCTCGTCCAGCACGGCGATGTTCAGCTCGAAGGCGTGGACCGCCTCGTCCGCGACCTGCTCGCGGTTGAGCTCGTCGAACGGGGCGGCGTCGAGCAGGGCGCGGTAACGGGTGCGGAACGCCGACGGGCTGCCGAGGGCGGCGAAGTCGTAGAAGAGCGCGCCGGGACCGGTGATCCCGTAGGTGCGTTCGAGCAGCTTGCCGACCATCTGGCCGCCCGCGAGATCGCCGAGGTAGCGCGTGTAGTGGTGGGCGATATGGACGGTCGGGGACGTCGTGCCCCCCGTCCGGAGCCGTTCCGCGTACGCCTCGGTGGTGGGCAGCACGGTCAGCCGCTCCTCCCAGCCCGGGCCGCGGAGGAACTCCAGGTCCCTCCGCAGAGCGGGGAGCCGGCGCAGCTCGTCGATCACGAAGGGCCGGCCGACCGGGTCCGCCCGCATCGCGTCGCTCGACGCCTCGAGCGCGCCGTAGATCACCCAGTACTGCTCCGCGAGCAGGCCGTAGGCGTCGAGCGGGAGACGGCCGCCGAGCAGCTCCTCCATGTAGGACGAGTGGTGCGCGCGCTCGTGCACCGCGCGCGTCGAGGACCTCAGGACCTGGGACAGCGGAACCAGCTCGTTCACCGGGGCGGCCTCCACGCTCTTTCATGACACCGTGTCAGCAAAAGGCTACGGGAGGGACGCGATCGAGACCAGCCTCAGCCGGCGCCCACGGACCGCAGCACCACCCGGACGGCCGCCTCGATCGCGGCGGGCACGTCCGGCGGCGGGACGTCCACGATCTGCCGTGCGGACAGCGCCGCCCCGATCATCGCGACGAGCACCGCAGGGTCCTCGTCGGCCATCTGACCTGCGGCGATGCCGGCCTCGAGGATGTCGGTGAGCCGGCGGGTGAGCGGGTCCGCGTGCGCGGCGATCCGCCGGTACGCCGACGGGTCCAGGGTGGACGACAGGGTCGGGCCGGGGGGCAGATGGAAGTCCGCGAGACGTTGCAGCTGCAGCCGGACGTAGACGGCGAGCTGCTCGACGGGCGTCCTCGCGGCGTCCAGCGCCTCGGCGAGGTCCTCGACGTAGCGGGCGGCCTCGTGTTCCACGAACGCGACGAGCAGGCTCGACTTGTCCGGGAAGTGGTTGTAGATCGACGTCCGGCCCACGCCCGCCGCGGCCGCGACCCCGGAGAGCGTCACGGCGTCGAAGCCGCGCTCGTAGAGCTCCTCCCGCAGGGCGTCGAAGACCCGGGTGCGGACCTCGCTGCGGTGCTCGGTGAGCGACCGTCCGATGATCTTCGGCATCCCGGCTCCCTCGACGTCGTGGTCAGCGTACGGGGGCCCCGGGCGCGCGGGAGCCGCGAGCGCGTGGGCGAGGCGCGCGACGTCCGCGCGGACCGTTCGGCCGATCCACCGTCGGGCACCGTGCGGGTCAGCGCGACCCGGGTGCCGTGCCCCGTCCCGGGGAGGAACTCCCAGCCGTCGGTCTCGTCGCCGAGGACCTCCCGGGCCGCCGCCTCCGGGCCGACGAGCTGGCGCTCCACCCGGACCGTGTCGCCGTCGATCTCGGGTCGGTCCAGGTCGAACTCCGCGACGTACTCCTCGTGCCGGGCCGTCATGTCGGTGGTCGGGGCCACGGTCTCACCGGCCAGCAGCCGGCCGAGGCCCTCGACGCACGCGGACCAGCCGCTGGCGAAGCTGGCGGCGCCATGATGGTCGTCGAACGCGTGGTGCAGGACGAGGACGCTGCCGGCGCCGTCCGGCCGGATCTCCCGGCGGAGGTGGTCCGTGCCCCAGGAGAACGCGAAGAGCTCCGGCGGGTCGACGTCGATGATCCGGCCGTCGGGCGCGCCACCGAAGGTGATCTCGGCGCCGGCCCGCAGCTCGAACCGGGGCGGCATCCGCCGGTACGGCGCCAGCCAGGCGTCGATCTCGGCGAGCGGTCCCGGGCGGAGCGCGTAGCGGCGGCGCTGGGCGTCGGCCCGGTCTCCGGCTGCGCGCGGCCCCCCCCACCTGGGAGGCTGGACCCATGAGTGACGAGCAGTGGTACTACTGCCTCAAGCACAACACGGTGGAGCCCCGCGACGGCTGCCGCGCGGCGGACCGGCTGGGTCCGTACCCGGACAAGGAGACGGCCGCGCGGGCGCTGGAGATCGCCCGCGAGCGGACCGAGGCCGCGGACCGGGCCGACGAGGAGTGGCGCGAGCGGGGCAGTACCCGCTGATCAGGCGCTCCTCCGGTCCGGGAGGACGGCTTGTCCCGGAGGATGCGGGACTGAACGCTCGCCCGGCTCGCCCCCGATGCGTACGCTTCTCGCGATGATGCAGGTGCATCGACGCGGTCCTCGGTCCGGGCGACGTGTCGGGGCATCGTGGTACGACGCGAGGGAGCGTGGTGATGACCGCTGACCAGCCGGGTCGGGTCGTGGTGGTGACGGGCGGCAGCCGCGGCCTCGGGCGGGAGATGTGTCGCTCGTTCGCCGCGGACGGACACCGGGTCGTGGTGGCCAGCCGCAAGGCCGAGGCCTGCGAGAAGCTCGCCGCGGAGCTGCGCTCGGAGTTCGGCCCGACGACCGGGGCCGAGGCCGTCGGCGTCGCGTGCCACGTCGGGCGGTGGCAGGACTGCGACGCCCTGATCGACCGGGTGCTCGCCGAGTACGGCCGGATCGACGTCCTGATCAACAACGCCGGGATGTCGCCGCTGTACCCGTCGCTGGGAGAGATCTCCGAGGAGCTCTTCGACAAGGTCTTCGGGGTGAACCTCAAGGGCCCCTTCCGGCTGGCGGTGCGGGCGGGGGAGGCGATGCAGGCCGGGGACGGCGGGCAGATCGTCAACGTCAGCAGCATCGCCGCCGTCGTGCCGGCGGTCGGGGAGCTGCCCTACGCGGCGGCCAAGTCCGCCCTGAACACGATCACGCTCGGGCTCGCCCGCGCCTTCGGGCCGACGGTGCGGGTCAACGCGGTCATGCCCGGCATGTTCCGCACGGACATCAGCCTGGCCTGGGACGAGGAGATGCTCGAGCACGGCAGCGCGGACGCCGCACTGAAGCGGATCGGCGAGCCGCACGAGATCGTCGGGGCGATCCGGTACCTGACGGGGGAGGGGTCGAGCTTCACCACGGGCTCGATCCTCAAGGTCGACGGAGGCATGGCGTGGTCACCGGCGTGAACGAGAACGGGTCTCCCCAGCCCGCCCCGGGGCGGACCGCGCAGGCCGCGGAGGGCCAGGACACCCGCACCCGGTTGCTCGACGCGGCCGAGACGCTCTTCGCGGAGCGCGGCACCGAGGCCGTGTCCCTGCGCGAGATCGGCCGTGCGGCCGGTGCCCGGAACGTCATCGCCGCGCAGTACTGGTTCCACGACCGGGACGGGCTCATCCGCGCCCTGCTGGACCGGCACCGCGTCGAGATCGAGGCCCGTCGGCACACGCTGCTCGACGCCTACGAGAGCGACGGCATCGCCGACGCCGACGCGGACCCCGCCGCGCGCTTCCACGCCCTCGCCGGGGCGCTGGCCCGGCCGTTCGCCGTCAAGCTGGACCAGGGGGAGAGCGGCTCGGGCTACCTGCGCACCCTGGCGGACCTGATCACCCGGCCCGACCCGGCGATCGAGACGCTCGGGATCGACGGCAGCGACAGCAGCATCCTGCGCTGGCGCATGCTCGTCGAACCGCTGCTGGAGCCGGAGGCCGTCGCACTGCACCGGCGCTTCCACGTGATCCGCTTCGTGGCCGTCGAGCTCGCGCAGCGCTCGCGGGTGCCGGGCCGCACGGACCATCGGCTGTTCGTCAGCCAGCTCGTCGACGCCGCGGCGGGACTGCTGTCCGCGCGGGTCTCGGAGGAGACCCGCAGGCTCAGCGCCGGCCGTCGGCCCAAGGGCGAGGCGTGAGCGGCTCGGGCGTGGACCGCGAGTCGCTCGGCGAGCTGGTCGACCTCGAGGCGCTCTCGTCCTGGCTGCGCGTCCAGGGGCACGGCGGGAAGATCGGCGAGGTCGAGCCGCTGGCCGGGGGCACGCAGAACGTCGTCGTGCGGATGGAGCTCGACGGGCGGCAGGTCGTGCTGCGCCGTCCCCCACCGCACCCGCGGCCGTCGAGCAACCGGACGATGGCCCGCGAGATCGCGGTGCTGCGCGGCCTGGCCGGGACCGATGTCCCGCATCCCGGGCTGATCGCGGGCTGCGAGGACCCGGACGTTCTGGGCGTCGTCTTCTACCTGATGGAGGCGGTCGACGGGTTCAACCCCGGCGAGACGATCGCGCCCGCCCACGCCGCGGACGAGTCTGTGCGGCACGGCGCCGCGCTGGCCGTGGCGCGGGCGGCCGCCCGGCTCGGGGCCGTCGACCCGATCGCGGCGGGGCTGGAGTCGCTGCGCAAGCCGGGGAGCTTCCTGGGCAGGCAGGTTCCGCAGTGGACGGCGCACCTCGAGTCCTACCGCGAGTTCCCGGACTTCGAGCCGGGCGGGCTGCCGGACGTCGCGCTGGTCGCGCGGTGGTTGGAGGAGAACCGGCCGCCGGATGCGGCGCCGGGGATCATGCACGGGGACTTCCACCTGAACAACGTCCTGCTGGACACCGTCGAGCCGCGGGTCGCCGCGATCATCGACTGGGAGATGTGCACGGTCGGGGATCCGCTGCTGGACCTCGGCTGGCTGCTCGTCACGTGGAGCCGAGAACCGGCCGTCATGGACGTCGGGGGCCCGTTCGCCCGGGCGGGCGGGCTGCCGACGCGCGCCGAACTCGTCGAGGCCTACGGGTCCGCCGGCGGGCGGGAGCCGGTGAACGTCGACTGGTACACCGCGCTCGCCGGGTTCAAGCTCGGCATCGTCCTGGAGGGGACGAAGGCGCGGGCCTCGGCCGGGCAGGCCCCGGTGGAGACGGGGGAGAGGCTGCACGCCCACGCGAAGGGCCTGCTCGCCGTGGCCGGCCGAATCGCCCGCGGGGAGTGGTCCGTCCTGGACTCCTGAGCCGAGCGTGGCGCCCGCTCAGCCGACGAGCAGGACGTGCAGGGTGCGGGGGCCGTGGACGCCCTCGACCCGGTCGAGCTCGATGTCGCTGGTGGCGCTGGGTCCGCTGATCCAGGTTTGGGGGCGGTGCGGGTCCAGGGCCGCGACGGCGTCGGAGACCCCGCCGACGACCTGGTCGGTCCGTACGACGCAGACGTGCAGGTCAGGTACGAGGGTCGCGGCGCGGCGGCCCTGTCCGGGGCCGTGGTCCAGGACGATCGTCCCGGTCTCGGCGATGCCGAGCCGGGCGGTGGTCAGGACCCCGTCGAGGGCGTCGAGCGCGGTGACCGGGAGATGGGTGTCGGCGACGAGCTCGGGTCCGGCCGGGTGCAGGTCCGGCGGGAGGTCGGTGGGGACGAGCAGGCGCCCGACGCCGTCGAGGGCCTCGGCGAGCCGGTCGGGTAGTTCGGCGGGGGTGCAGCGGACGACGGTGGCCTTGTAGTCCGCGACCCGTTCGGCGAAGAGCCCCACCGGGTCCGGGACGACCGGCGCCGTGAGGCGGGGGACCTCGACGTCGGCCGGGGTCTCGTCCCGCGGGACGTCCCGGAGGGCGGTGCGGACCCGGGCGAGGATGGCGTCGCGGGCGTTCACCGCCGGCCCCCGTCGGTGCGCGACCACCAGGCGCGGAACGACTCCGGCGGCGGCACCGGGGTGTCCCGGGCATCCGACCAGGCCGAGACCGGCCAGGGCAGCGAGCCCAGCGCGCGACGCCCACCGGGCGCGCGTCGTCGGACCGTCCGGTCGAGAACGCGGGAGCCGAGGCCGGAGAGCTTCTCGGCCGCGGCGGTCCGTGCGCTGCGGCCGAACATCCACGAGGCCGCCTTCATCGCCGCGCCCTGCAGGGACGGGCGGCCCCGGTGGGCGTCGACGACCTGTGAGCGCAGGTGCACCAGAACCTCCGGGATGTCGATGCGGACGGGGCAGACCTCGAAGCAGGCCCCGCACAGGCTCGAGGCGTACGGGAGGGAGTCGACCTGCTCGTCGTGGCCGACGCCGCGGAGCATCGGGGTGAGGATCGCGCCGATCGGGCCGGGGTAGACCGAGCCGTAGCTGTGCCCGCCGGTGCGCTCGTAGACCGGGCAGACGTTCAGACACGCCGAGCAGCGGATGCAGCGCAGCGCTTGGCGTCCGACCTCGTCGGCGAGGACGTCGGTTCGGCCGTTGTCCAGCAGGACGACGTGCACCTCCTGCGGCCCGTCGCCGGGGGTGACCCCGGTCCACATCGAGGTGTAGGGGTTCATCCGCTCCCCGGTCGAGCTGCGCGGCAGCAGCTGGAGGAACACGTCGAGGTCCTCCCAGGTGGGGACGAGTTTCTCGATCCCCACCACGCTGATCAACACCTCCGGCAGCGTGAGGCACATCCGCCCGTTGCCCTCGCTCTCCACGACGGCGAGCGTGCCGGTCTCGGCGACGGCGAAGTTCGCGCCGGACACCGCGACCTTGGCGCGCAGGAACTTCTCCCGAAGGTGCTCGCGGGCCGCGGCGGCGAGGCGCGCGGGCTCGTCGGTGAGGTCCGCCGGCGCGGGCTTGCCGGCGCGGCCCATCTCGCGCAGGAAGATCTCGCGGACCTCGGAGCGGTTGCGGTGGATCGCGGGAACGAGGATGTGGCTGGGCAGGTCGTCCCCGAGCTGGACGATCAGCTCCGCGAGGTCGGTCTCCCACGCCGTGATCCCGGCGTCGGCGAGAGCCTCGTTGAGGCCGATCTCCACGGTGGCCATGGACTTGACCTTCACGACCTCGTCGGTGTCGTGCGCCCGGGCGATGTCGACGACGATCCGGTTGGCCTCGGCGGCGTCGCCGGCCCAGTGCACGGTCGCGCCGGCCTTCGTCAACGCCGTCTCGAGCTGGGTGAGGTAGGTGTCGAGGTGGCGCAGGGTGCGGTCCTTGAGCGCCGCCCCGGCTAGCCGAAGCTCCTCCCAGTTGTCCACCTCGGCGACCACGGCCGCGCGCTTGCCGCGGATGGTGCCGGTGGCGTGGGCGAGGTTGCGACGAAGCTGGGTGTCGGCGAGGGCGGCCTTGGCGGCGGTGGGGAACGGCGGCGTGCCGAGGAACGTCGCGCCTCGCGCACTCGCTCGTGGCGCGGGCTCGGCGCTCCGCGCAGAACGCCGGGTCGAGGATTCCCTCGCAAGCTCGCTCATCGAATCGCTCCGGCCGGGCGAGGGGCCCGGGGCGGGCCGTCGGTGCGAGAGGCCTCGGCGCTCGCCGCCGCGCTGCCCGCGGTCGGCCGGGCCGGTTCGTCGATCACAGCTTCGGTGCTGGCGAGGATCTCCGCGAGGTGCATCACCCGCACCCCGGAGCGCTCCCGGCTCAACAGCCCGCCGATGTGCATCAGGCAGGAGTTGTCCCCCGCGACCAGCACCTCCGCCTGTGTCTCCCGCACGTGCCGGGCCTTGTCCGAACCCATCGCCACCGACGTGTCGGCGTTCTTCACCGCGAACGTCCCGCCGAACCCGCAGCACTCCGAGGCGGCGGGCAGCTCGACGAGCCGGAGCCCGCGGACCGCCTCCAGCAGCCGCCGCGGCCGGTCCCCGACGCCGAGCATCCGCAGCGAGTGGCACGTCGGGTGGTAGGTGACCAGGTGCGGGAAGTACGCCCCGACGTCGACGACGTCGAGCACGTCGACCAGGTACTCGGTCAGCTCGTATGCGGGCGGGGCCTGCTCGACCGCACGCACCAGCCCCGGGTCCCCGGACCGCTGCGCGACCAGCCGGTGCTGGTGGCGGACCGACCCGGCGCACGACCCGGACGGCACCACGACCGCCTCGTACCCCGCGAAGGCCTCGAGATGGTTGCGCAGCAGGGGGACGGCCTCGTCGAGGTAGCCGGTGTTGACCATCGGCTGCCCGCAGCAGGTCTGCGCGGCGGGGAAGTCCACGTCGACGCCGAGGCGGCGCAGGAGCGTGACGACCGCCCTGCCGGTGTCCGGGAACAGGGCGTCGTTGATGCAGGTGACCATCAGGCCGACCGTCATGGTGTTCCTCCGGTGGTGGACGGAGTTCGTGCTCGGACCCTAGGCCAGGCCTCCGGGCCGGGGCCGCGCCGGCCGTGGTGAATGCGATCGAGATCCGCGCCCGGGGCTTCCACCGGGGCCTCCCCTGAAACCTCGCCCCCCAGGCGCGCGGTCCGGTCTAACGCGCGCGGTCGACACCGCGCGTGGCGCGAGACGCGCGCGTGGGACGGCCGCTAGCTCGTCGCGGCCCGGTGGACCCCCGCGAGGTGCACGTACGCCGCGGCATTGAGCAGGATCGACTTCCGCTCGTCCTCGCCGAGCTCCTTGCGGACCTTCCCCGGCACCCCCGCCACCAGCGAGTTCGGCGGGATCTCCATCCCCTGCGTGATCACCGCGCCCGCCGCGATCAGCGATCCGGAGCCGACCCGCGCGCCGTTGAGGACGACCGCGCCCATGCCGACCAGGACGTCGTCGCCGATCGTGCAGCCGTGCAGCACCGCCCGGTGCCCGACGCTGACCCCCACGCCGACCGTGCACGGGAAGCCGGGGTCCGCATGGACGACGCTGCCGTCCTGGACGTTGGAGCGCTCGCCGATCGAGATCGCGTCCATGTCCCCGCGCAGCACGCATGTGTACCAGACACTGGCCTCAGCGCCGACGCTGACACGGCCGGCCAGGACCGCGCCGGGCGCGACCCAGGCGTCAGGGTGGATGTCCGGGAAGACGCCGTCGATGGTGATCATTCGCTCATGCTTCCAGTTCGCGGAGGGCCTTCTCGAACGCGGCCAGGATCTCGTCGTTGAACAGGACGAACCGCACGAGCTCGACCGCCGTCGGCGTCTCCCGCACCGTCCGCACGGCGATCCGCGCGGCGTCGTCGAGCGGCCAGCCGTAGACCCCCGCGGACACCGCCGGGAACGCGATGCTCCGCGCGCCCAGCTCGTCGGCCACGCGCAGCGACTCCCGGAACGCCGAAGCCAGCAGCCCCGAGCGGTCCTCGCGCTTCGCGTAGACGGGCCCGACGGTGTGGATCACCCAGCTGGCCGGCATGCGGCCGGCCGTCGTGGCGACGGCCTGCCCGGTCGGCAGCCCGTCCTGCAACGGCCCGGCCCGCAGCTCCTTGCACTCCTTCAAGATGTCGGGCCCGCCCGCGCGGTGGATGGCGCCGTCGACCCCGCCGCCGCCGAGCAGCCCGGAGTTCGCCGCGTTCACCACGGCGTCGACCTGCTGTTCGGTGATGTCGCCCTGCGCCAGCTCGATGCGCGTCATCGTGTTCCCTTCAGCCCCGTGCTCTCCTGAGTCTGGCGAGCAGCGGGATCGCCGCGATCTTCTCGTCCGTCAGGGACTCCCACCGGACTTCCCCGGTCGGCCGCGGGCCACGCCTCCCGCGGCAGTCGATGATCCGTTCCGGGGTGACCACCACGTCCACCGGGATGTCGTGCGCCGCCGTCGGGATGACGCCGGCCGGGCGGACCTGCAGCTCGTGCACCGTGGTGACGACGAGCGTCCGCTCCGAGATCAGGCCGGCCGCCCCGGCGAGTGCGAACTCCAGGTCCGCGAACCCGCCGCCCTTGCCCAGCCGGGCACCGTCCTCGCCGACGGCCACGCAGCCCGTCACCACGAGATCCACCGGTTCCAGCTCGTCGACGGCCACCCGCCGGGCCGAGCGCGTGGCGTTGCTGATCGACACCGCGCGGCGCGGCGGATCCGCGAGGTGCTCGGGGTCGAGGAGGAAGAACGGGTCCTCCTCGGCGAGCTTCGGGACCGCCATGTAGAGCGTCTTGCCGTCCTCCAGGGCGCGCTGGCGGACCGGGAGCTGCGCGGAGTCCGGGTTCGACTTGATCGCCCGCGCGTCCTTCCATTCCGGAAGGGAACGCACGAGCTCGGCCGTCGCCTCGGCGCCGCGGAAGTTCGAGATCCGGTGTCGCGCACCGGGGAACCGGGCGACCTTCGCCTCGGTGAGCGCGGTCCAGACCTCGTCGCGCAGCGCCGCCTTCGCGGCGAGTACCTCGGGATCGCCGCCGGCGTCGTGGTCGTGGCGTCGGGGGGAGCGGGGCATGGGGCGATTCTGCGCCGGCGGCGCTCGTGCGCGGAAATCGCTGCCGGAACAACGTCATCCGCGCACAGGCGCAGAATGCGTGGATGATTCCGCACAGCTCGCACTGGGGCGCGTTCTCCGCCGAGCGGGTGGACGGCGAGCTGATCGTCCGGCCCCACCCCGACGACCCGAACCCCTCGCCCCTGCTGCAGAACATCCCCGCCTCGGTCTCGCACCGGGCGCGGATCGCGAGCCCGGTCGTCCGGCGCGGGTGGCTCGAGGACGGCCCCGGGCCCGACGACCGGCGCGGGCGGGACGAGTTCGTGCAGGTGAGCTGGGACGAGGTGCTGGACCGGCTGGCCGCCGAGCTGCGCCGGGTGTACGACGAGCACGGCCCGAGGGGGGTCTACGGCGGCTCCTACGGCTGGGCCAGCGCCGGCCGCTTCCACCACGCGCAGGGCCAGCTGCACCGCTTCCTCGCCCTGGCCGGGGGTTACACCCGCTCGGTCAACACCTACAGCGGCGGCGCGGCGGAGGTCCTGCTCCCGCACGTCCTGGGCCCGTTCGACTCGGTGACCCGCTCGGTCGTCACCTGGGACCAGCTCGCCGCGCACACGGACACGGTCCTCGCGTTCGGCGGGATGGCGCTGAAGAACTCGACCGTCGGCGCGGGTGGGGTCAGCCGGCACGTCGAGCGGGACGCGATGCGCGCGGCAAAGGCCCGTGGCACGGAGTTCGTGCTGGTCGGGCCGCTTCGCGCGGACCTGTCCGAGGACGTCGCCGCGCGGTGGCTGCCGATCGAGCCGGGTACGGACACGGCGCTGATGCTCGGCCTCGCGCACACGCTGCTGGTCGACGGACTGCACGACGGCGAGTTCCTGCGCACACACACCGCGGGCTGGCCGGAGTTCGAGGCGTACCTGCGGGGCAAGGACGCCGCCTGGGCGTCGGCGATCTGCGGTGTCCCGGCGGCCGACATCCGCCGGCTCGCCCGCACGATCGCCCGGGGCCGCACGCTGATCACGGTGTCGCAGTCGCTGCAGCGTGCCGAGCACGGTGAGCAGCCCGTCTGGGCGGGTCTCGCGCTCGCGGCGATGCTCGGCCAGATCGGGCTCCCGGGCGGTGGCTTCGTCTACGGGCTCGGTTCGCTCGCCCACTACGGCCGTCCGCGCAACGCCGTCCCGGTCCCGACGATGACCCGCTCCGTCAACCCCGTGCGGGACTTCATCCCCGTCGCCCGCGTCGCCGACATGCTGCTGTACCCCGGCGAGCCCTACGAGTACAACGGCGAGCACCGCACCTACCCGGACACGAAGCTCGTCTACTGGTGCGGCGGCAACCCGTTCCACCATCACCAGGACCTGAACCGGCTGCGCCGCGCCGTCGCCCGCGTCGACACGTTCGTCGTGCACGAGCCCGCCTGGACCGCCACCGCCCGGCACGCGGACGTCGTCCTGCCCAGCACGGTGACGCTCGAACGGGAGGACATCGGCGCGGGCGGGACGGACCCGCTGGTCATCGCGATGCGCCGCGCCGCGGACCCGTTCGGCGAGGCCCGGGACGACTACGCCATCTTCTCCGGGCTGGCCGCGCGGCTCGGGTTCACCGACGGGTTCACCGAGGGCCGCACCGCCCGCGAGTGGCTCGAACACCTCTGGCTCCGCACGCAGAAGGCGCTGGCGGGCAAGGGCTTCCCGGCTCCGGACTTCGACGAGTTCTGGGCGGCGGGGGAGTGGCGGCTCCCGTCCGGACCCGATGACGGCGGCATGCTCGCGTCGTTCCGGGCCGATCCCGGGGGACGCCCGCTGCACACGCCCAGCGGGCGGATCGAGATCGGGTCGGCGACCATCGCCGGCTTCGGCTACGACGACTGCCCCGGCCACCCGGCCTGGCTCGAGCCGACCGAGGCGCCGGACGAGTGGCACCCGCTCCGGCTCGTCGCCAACCAGCCCGCGACCCGGCTGCACTCCCAGCTGGACTTCGGCGCGACGAGTGCGGCGGCGAAGGTCCGGGGACGGGAGGTCGTGCGGGTGCACCCGCACGACGCGGCGGCTCGCGGGATCGTCGACGGGGACGTGGTCCGCCTGCACAACGACCGCGGCGCCTGCCTGGCCGCGGCCCGGATCACCGACGAGGTCCGGCGCGGCGTGGTGCAGCTGCCGACCGGCGCCTGGTACTCGCCCCTGGATCCCGACGACCCGACGGCCCTCTGTGTCCACGGCAATCCGAACGTGCTGACCAGGGACGTCGGCAGCTCGCGGCTCGCGCAGGGCTGCACGGGACAGCTGACGATCGTGCAGCTCAGCCGCTGGGAGGGGGAGGTCCCGCCGGTCCGGGCGCACGAGCCGCCCGCCGTGCGGACCACGGCGTAGCCGCGGTTCAGCGGTTGCGCTCGGCCCAGGCGTGGATGCGGTCCTCGGGACGGCGGATGCCGTCCAGCCTGCGCACCGCGGCGACCAGCCCGGGACCGGCGCGGTGCTCCGCGACGGCGCGTTCGGCGGCGGCCAGCTCGGCCGCGGCGACCTGGTCCGACGTACTGTTGTCCAGGTCGTTGCCGCCGATCCGGGCGAACTCGCCGCCCTCGGCGTCCTCGGGCGAACGGCCACGCTCGACGTTGTACGGGTTGTCCGCCGGCAGCCGTCCGGTGAACCGGCCGTAGGCGCCCACGCAGAGCAGGAGACCGCCGACGACCAGGCTGAAGATCACGTTCGGCATCCGGAACACGAGGAGGTTCAGGTCGGAGTCCAGCACCAGCACGTTGGCGAGGCCGGACAGCAGGAACAACGCGCCGACGACCGTCTCGATCGTCGAGGCCATCCGGCCGCCACGGACGCCCGCGACGACCAGGACCGCGCCGAACACCACGGAGACCACCGAGAGCAGGCCGTTCGAGGACAGACCGAGCACCGGCGCCCCCGTTGTGGAGAAGAAGCCCAGCCGCTCGCCGAAGCCGAGGACGGCGAAGACCCACAGGCCCAGCCCGATCACCACGGACCCGGTGCGGTGGATCCGGTCCAGCCTCGTCCGGGAGACCCCGGTCGTCTCGGAACCACCGGTGGCGGCGGTCGTCGTGCGTGCGCTCATCACGTCCTCCTCGAGCAGTGCCCGAGGAGGGGATGTCCCGTTCTAAATCGGGTCAAACCTTGTTCACATCGCGGATTGGCTCAGTGGTCCCGGAGGGCCTCGATCAGCTCGTCCTTCGACATGCCCGACCGGCCGTCGATCCCGATCTCCTTGGCCCGCTGGTACAGCTCGTCCTTGGTCATGTCGTCGTAGCTGCCGGCCTTCCCGCCGCGCTTCCCGACCTCGCCCTTCCCGTCGCGGGCCGCCGCGTTGGCGATCCGGGCGGCCTTCTCCTTGGAGTTGCCCTCGTCCCGGAGCTCGGAGTACATCTTCTCGTTCTTGATGCTGGAGTTCGGCATACCGGAGCACTACCCCGAGAAGCTCAGCGCGACACCTCTCGTCGGCGTAGCGGCGTGCGCCGTTCCGGTCGGTCAGGCCTGCGGCCGCACGTACCTCGCGAGCGGCGGCTCGGCGGGCGTGTGCGGGTAGAGCGCCGCGGAGTCCGCCAGGATCGCCGCGGCGTGCGCGAAGTCCGTCGGGAAGGTCACGGGGTTCACCCCGGGCATGAAGGGCGCCAGGCAGACGGATGGGTCGATGCGTCCCGGGTCGGCCGGGCCGTCGTGAGTCAGCGCGTCGAGGGTGAGTGCCCAGGCCACGGCGTCGGACGTCCCGGTGCTGAGGTGGTCCGCGGGGTGTGCGGGGCAGACGTCCTGGAGCGCGACGTTCGTGACGTCGCCGCCGTCGTCGGCGAGGTCCGATCCGGCCGGCTGGGGCGTGACCACCTCGTCGGTGAGCGTGTAGACGGTCGTGTAGTCGACGCCGGGGAACGTCTGGCGGCCGGAGTTGAGCGCGGCGAGGAACGCGGAACCGGTGCGCTGCTGCCAGAAGGAGGGCGCGCACGTCGGGGCGCAGACGCCGACCGCGGCGAGCGTCCCGTCGTTGCTCGGGGCCAGCCCGACGACGTCGGAGACGAGGTCCCGGGTGTCCGGCCAGAAGCGCAGCGCCCAGCGGCCGACCATCCCGCCCTGGCTGTGGCCGAGGAGGGCGACGTCCCGGTCCGCGTGCCCGGCCATCGTCCGAATCGCGTACACGACGTACTCGCCGCGGACCTGGACGTCGGCCATGTTCCTGCCCGGCGAGGTCGAGGTGCACCACGGGATCCCGGCCGCGGTGAGGGCCGGCTCGTAGTTCCAGCCGAAGTTCTCCGGCGGGTCGAGGGTGGTGCCCGACAGCAACAGGACCGGGTCGGCCTCCGCATCGCCCAGGTCGTCGAGCGGCACCGAGCAGTGCAGGCTCGCGGCCAGCACGTCGTCTGGGATCGAGAGGTCCGGGCCGTCCTGGTCGAGCGGGGCGAACTCGCCGGTGTCCGGGTCGGGGAGGAACGGCAGCAGCGGATCGGCCGAGGCCGTCCCGGCGAGCAGACCGGCGCCGAGCACGGCGACGATCACGGACGCGACGAGACTGCGGCGGCGCACGGGTCCTCCTCGGGCCGCGCCCCACGGTGGGCGCGATTACCGAGGAGTAACGACTCACATGATGATCGGTGACGCCCCCGTCTCAACCCCGCGAGTCGGCACCTTCCGTCGTCCGAAACCCTCCGACCGGCGGACGGGGATGTGCGTGTCGGCCTACCGAAAGTGCCGACTCGCGGGTGGGTAGGGTTGAACGGTGAGTTTCACGTTGCTTCCTGCGGTCGATGTCGCCGACGGCCAGGCCGTCCGTCTCGTGCAGGGGGAGGCCGGTACCGAGACCGGGTACGGCGCGCCCCTCGAGGCCGCGATGAACTGGCAGCGCGACGGTGCCGAGTGGATCCACCTGGTGGACCTCGACGCCGCGTTCGGCCAGGGCTCCAATGCGGAGCTGCTCGCCGAGGTCGTGGGCAAGCTGGACGTCAAGGTCGAGCTCTCCGGCGGCATCAGGGACGACGAGTCCCTGGCCCGTGCGCTCTCGACCGGCTGCACCCGGGTCAACCTCGGCACCGCCGCACTGGAGAACCCCGAGTGGTGCGCCAAGGTCGTCGGCGAGCACGGGGACAAGATCGCCGTCGGGCTGGACGTCAAGATCATCGACGGGCGGCACCGGCTGGCCGCGCGCGGCTGGACCACCGACGGCGGGGACCTCTGGGAGACCCTGGCGCGCATGGATCGCGACGGCGTCGCCCGGTATGTCGTCACCGACGTCAGCAAGGACGGGACGCTGCAGGGGCCGAACGTGGAGCTGCTCAAGCAGGTCGCGGCCGCCACCCCGGCTCCCGTGATCGCGTCCGGTGGGATCTCCACCGTGGACGATCTGGTCGGGCTCGCGAAGGCCGCGGCCGACGGCGCGAACATCGAGGGCTCGATCGTCGGCAAGGCGCTCTACGCCGGCCGGTTCACGCTGCCCGAGGCGCTGCGCGCGGTCCAGGCGGTGAGGGCCTGACATGGGGGTCGCGGTCCGTGTCATCCCCTGCCTGGACGTCGACGCCGGGCGGGTCGTCAAGGGTGTCAACTTCAAGGAGCTCCGGGACGCCGGGGACCCGGTCGAGATGGCCGCGGTCTACGACGCCGAGGGCGCGGACGAGCTGACGTTCCTGGACGTCACGGCGTCCTCCGGCGAGCGCGCGACGATGGTCGACGTCGTCCGGCGCACCGCCGAGCAGGTCTTCATCCCGCTGACGGTCGGGGGCGGCATCCGCACGCCCGACGACGTGGACCGGATGCTGCGCGCGGGCGCGGACAAGGTCAGCGTCAACACCGCCGCGATCGCCCGGCCGGAGCTGCTGGGCGAGATGGCCCGGCGGTTCGGCTCGCAGTGCATCGTGCTGTCGGTGGACGCACGGCGGGTGGTGGACGGCCCGCCGACGCCGTCGGGCTTCGAGGTCACGACGCACGGCGGGCGCACCGGAACCGGGATCGACGCCGTCGAGTGGGCGGTGCGCGGTCAGGACCTGGGCGTCGGGGAGATCCTGCTCAACTCGATGGACGCGGACGGCACCCGGGCCGGGTTCGACCTCGAGCTGATCGAGAAGACCCGGGCCGTCGTGGCCGTCCCGGTGATCGCCAGCGGTGGGGCAGGCGCGCTGGAGCACTTCCCGCCGGCCGTCCGGGCCGGGGCGGATGCAGTGCTGGCCGCCAGCGTCTTCCACTTCGGGCAGCTGCGGATCGGCGAGGTCAAGGACGCGCTGCGCGCGGATCACGTGGAGGTCCGATGAGGGTCGAGACGTCCGAGCTGGACCCGGCCGTCGCCGCCCGGCTGACGCGGAACGCGGACGGGCTGGTGTGCGCGGTCGTCCAGCAGCGGGGGACCGACGAGGTCCTGATGGTCGCCTGGATGGACGACGAGGCCCTGCACCGCACGCTGACCACGGGCCGCGGCACGTACTGGTCGCGTTCGCGCGAGGAGTACTGGGTCAAGGGCGACACCTCGGGCCACGTGCAGCACGTGCACGAGGTCCGGCTGGACTGCGACGGGGACGCGGTGCTCGTCGTCGTGGACCAGGAGGGCCCGGCCTGTCACACCGGTGCCCGCACCTGCTTCGACGCGGACCGTCTGCTCTGACACCCGCTCACGCACATGCCGCAACCTGTGCGTCGACCCGTGAACGTGGGCGTCAGCGGGCGGGTGGTGCCATGACCCAGCGGATCCCCTGGGTGACGAGCCCGCCTGCGGCGCGGACGGCGGTCTGCTCGACCAGCGGCAGGTAGGGCAGGCGCAGGGGAAGCCTGGCCCAGCGGGGGAGCAGGGCCACCGCAGCCGCTCCGAGCAGGGCGTACGGCGCGCGGGCGACGATCGGCAGCGGCGGGTTCAGCAGCAGGAACCGGGCGGTCGAGCGGGCCTCGGATGTGCCCTCCAGCTCCGGGCGGAACCCCTCGATACGCGCGGCCAGCTCGGCCTCCGTCTCCGGCGGGTCCGGCACCCCGAGCTCGCGGGCGATGCGGGCGGTGTCCGCCACGTAGCCGTCGCGGCCCTCCTGGTCCAGCGGTGCGGTGCCGTAGCGGCTGTGCGCGCGCAGGAAGCTGTCGATCTCGGCGAGGTGCACCCACTCGAGCAGGTGTGGGTCCGACGCCGAGTACGGCCGCCCGTCCGGTGCGGTTCCCCTGACGACGGCGTGCACGGACCTGATCCGCTCGATGGTCGCGCGGGCCTCGGCCTCGGGGCCGAACGTCGTCGAGGCGAGGAAGTAGCTGGTGCGGGCGAGGCGGCCCCACGGGTCCCCGCGGTAGCCGGAGTGGCCCGCGACGCCGGCCATCGCCAGCGGGTGCAGGGACTGCAGGAGCAGCGCCCGGAGCCCCCCGACGAACATCGACGCGTCCCCGTGCACCGCCCGGATCGGGCGGTCCTCGTCGAACCAGCGCGGGCCGGGCGCCTCGTGGATCCGGACGCGGCGCTGCGGGCCCTCGGCGCCGGCGACCTTCTCGAACACGCCGGCACCGAGCCGGGCCCGCAGATCCGACACGCCCGCCGAGAGACTCACCACGACCCCATCATGCGGCCGCTCCCGGGCGGCGGCCACCCGATGATCCGCGGGCCGGCTCGGCTCATCCGTCGAGGGATCCGGTCAGGTAGCGCTGGATCGTCGGCGCGATCGCCGCGACGACCGCCGGGTGGTCGGCGGAGGCCAGCGGTTCGAGCCGCAGGACGTACCGCACCATCCCGAGGCCGAGGATCTGGGTCGCGCAGAGCGCCGCGCGCTCGTCCGGCCGGTCCGGGGCCACGGCGCCGACGAACCGGCCGAGGATCACCCGCGAGACGAACTCCCGCATCATCCGCGCGGCATCCGGGTGCGCGGCCACGCTGCGGATCATCGCGACCAGCGGGCCGCCACCCGCCCCGTCCCACACCTGCAGGAACATCGCCACGATCCGCTCGCCGATCCGCTCCGGATCCCCGGGCAGGACCTGCTCCAGGATCGCCTCGGGGTCCATCGGCAGGTCCAGGGAGGCCGTGAACAGTGCGTCCTTGCCGCCGAACCAGTGGTTGACCATGGCCGCGTCGACGCCTGCCCGGTCCGCGATGCGCCGGACCGTCGCGCCCTCGTAGCCGCGCTCGGCGAACTCCGACCGGGCCGCGGCCAGCAGCGCCTCGCGGGTGTCCGCGCCGCCGGCCCGCCTGCCGCGGCGACGACCGGGGGATGCGGCGTCGGCGGGCTCCGGAGGGGAAGGACGGGATGCGGACACACACCCATCTTCACCGATCGCGCCGACCGGAGAGGCGGCGAGGTCGTTCACCGCCCGCTCGACCGGGCCCGGCCGGGACGGGCGACAATGGTCCGATGACCGCCAGCCTCACCGCACTCGCCGCCGCGCTGGGCGCGGTCACCCCGAGCCGCGAGGAGTTCCGCCGCCTCGCCGAGAACCACCGCGTCATCCCCGTGGCCCGGCGCCTGCTCGCCGACGACGAGACGCCGGTCGGGGTGTACCGCAAGCTCGCCGGGGGCCGCGCCGGCACGTTCCTGTTCGAGTCCGCGGAGAACGGCCGGTCCTGGTCGCGCTGGTCCTTCGTCGGCGCCCGGTCCGCCGCGGCGCTCACCACGGTCGACGGGGAGATCCGCTGGACCGGCGAGGTGCCGGCCGGCATGCCCGCCGAGGGCGACGTGCTCGACGCCCTGCGGACCGTCATCGAGGAGCTGCACAGCGAGACGCTGCCCGGGCTGCCCCCACTCACCGGCGGCCTCGTCGGGTACATGGGCTACGACATCGTCCGGCGCCTCGAGCGCATCGGCAGCGCCGAGAACCCGCCGGTCGACGACCTGATGCTGCCCGAGCTGGTCATGCTGCTCGCCACGGACATCGCGGCGCTGGACCACCACGAGGGCACGATCACGCTGCTGGCCAACGCGATCAACTGGGACGGCTCCACCGAGCGCGTCGACGAGGCCTACGACGACGCCGTCGCCCGGCTGGACCGGATGACCGACGAGCTGTCCGCCCCGGCCGCGTCGACGGTCGCGGCGTTCACCCGCGTCACCGGGCCGGAGTTCCTCCGTCGCCGCACCCCGGCCGAGCACCACGCCGCCATCGAGGTCGCGAAGGAGCAGATCCGCTCCGGCGAGGCGTTCCAGATCGTCGTGTCGCAGCGCTTCGAGATGGACTGCGAGGCGGACCCGCTGGACGTCTACCGCGTCCTGCGGGCCACCAACCCGAGCCCGTACATGTACCTGCTCAACCTCGAGGACGCCTCGGGCGGCACGCCGTTCACGATCGTCGGTTCCAGCCCGGAGGCCCTGGTCACGGTGGTGGACGGGCAGGCCACCACGCACCCCATCGCCGGGACGCGGTGGCGCGGCGAGACCGACGAGGAGGACGAGCTGCTGGAGAAGGACCTCCGGACGGACGAGAAGGAGCGCTCCGAGCACGTCATGCTCGTCGACCTCGGCCGCAACGACCTCGGTCGCGTCTGCGAGCCGGGCACGGTCAAGGTCCGCAACTTCTTCTCCGTCGAGCGCTACAGCCACGTCATGCACCTGGTCTCTACGGTCACCGGGACGCTGCGCGCGGACCGCAACGCGGTCGACGCCGTGCTGTCCTGCTTCCCGGCCGGCACCCTGTCCGGCGCGCCGAAGGTCCGCGCCATGCAGGTGATCGACGAGCTGGAGCCCACCCGGCGCGGCCTCTACGGCGGGATCGTCGGGTACCTGGACTTCGCGGGGAACGCGGACACCGCGATCGCGATCCGCACCGCGCTGATCCGGGACGGGCGGGCGTATGTGCAGGCCGGTGGCGGGATCGTCGCGGACTCGGACCCCGAGGCCGAGGACACCGAGTGTCGCAACAAGGCGAAGGCCGTCCTGGCCGCGGTCGCGACCGCGGCCACGCTCGCGAGACCGTCGATGCGACGATGAGCCCGCCCCGGCCCAGCGGGGGACGACGGCTCACCGTCGTCTGCCTCGGGCTGCTCGCGGGCGCGCTGGCACTGTGGGGCTCCACCAGGCTGACCTGGGCCTCCGCCGTCGTGGCGACGGCGCGGGGTCCGGTCCCGGCCGAGGCGACGGGGGCCGGGATCGCGCCGTCGGTCACCGGTGTCGCCGTGCTGGCGGTGGCCGCCGTGGCCGCGTCCGTGGCGGTGTCCGGGATCGCCCGCCGGGCCCTGGGGGGCATCGTCGGGCTCGCCGGCGGGGCGTCGGCCTGGGTGGCGTTCGACTCCTGGCTGAGCCCGCCGGACGCCGTGACCCTGCTCCGGCTCTCCGGCACCGCGGCGTCGAGCGAGCCCGTCGGGGACGTCGTGGTGGCGCAGAGCGCGGCGCCGTGGCTCGGGGTGCTGGGCGGGCTCCTGGTGCTGGTCGCGGGCATCGTGCTCGTGGTCGCGGACCGGAGCCTGCCGCGGATGGGCGCGAGGTACGCGGCGCCCGGCGCGGAGAAGACGGCCGTGGACCCCGACCGGGCGGCGTGGGACGCGCTCGACGAGGGCCGTGATCCGACCGTCGATCCGGGGAACGCGCCCGGCCCTGCGGATCTCGATCACACGGACGCAACCCCGGACGACGGGCGGGGACCTGGACGCGGCGGGCGGCGGAGGGCTGTTTAGCATGGGCGGAACGCCTGGTAGGACCGGACCCGAGAGGGGAGCAGCCCCGTGGGCGAGCACGGTGAGGACGAGGCAGTGAGTGGATCCCTGAGCTCCGGAAGTGTGCTCGACTCCATCGTGGACGGTGTCCGGGAGGACCTGGCCGTCCGCGAGGCGCAGATCGACTTCGCCGGGATCAAGAGGCTGGCCGCGGCCGCGCCGCCGCCGCGGGACGTGCTGGCCGCGCTGCGCGAGCCCGGCATCGGAGTGATCGCCGAGGTGAAGCGGCGCAGCCCGTCGAAGGGTGCGCTGGCGAACATCCCTGATCCGGCCGTGCTGGCCAAGGCGTACGCCGAGAACGGCGCGCGGGTGATCAGCGTGCTCACCGAGCAGCGCCGCTTCGGTGGCTCGCTCGCGGACCTCGACGCGGTGCGCGCCGTCGTCGACGTGCCGATCCTGCGCAAGGACTTCGTCGTCACCCCGTACCAGGTGCACGAGGCCCGGGCGCACGGTGCGGACCTGGTGCTGCTGATCGTCGCGGCGCTGGAGCAGAACGTGCTGGACTCGCTGCTGGACCGGGTCGAGTCGCTCGGGATGACCGCACTCGTCGAGGTGCACACCGAGGAGGAGGCGGACCGCGCGCTCGAGGCGGGGGCCAAGGTCATCGGCGTCAACTCGCGGAACCTGCACACCCTCGAGGTGAACCGCAGCGTGTTCGGCGAGCTCGCCCCGGGCCTGCCGAACGACGTCCTGCGCATCGCCGAGTCCGGCGTCCGCGGGCCCAGTGACCTGCTCACCTACGCCGGCTGGGGCGCGGACGCGGTGCTCGTCGGCGAGGGCCTGGTGACCAGCGGGGACCCGGGCGCAGCCGTGCGGGGGCTGGTGGCTGCGGGCTTCCACCCCTCGTGCTCCAGAATGGTGCGGTGAGCGAGCGTACGAGCGAACCAATGTCACAGCGTCCGCGAAGCGCCGAGTTCGCGCAGCGAACGAGAACGGTGAGTACTTCCCAGGTCCAGGCGAGCGACGGCATCGACACGCCGTCGGGTCACGAGCCCGACGAGAGCGGCCACTTCGGCCGCTACGGCGGCCGATGGGTGCCCGAGGCCCTGGTCGCGGCGCTGGACGAGCTGGAGACGGCGTACGAGAAGGCGCGGCACGACCCCGAGTTCCTGAACGAGCTCGACCGGCTGCACCGGGACTACTCCGGCCGCCCGTCCCCGCTGACGGACGTCCCGAAGCTGTCGCAGCACGCCGGCGGCGCGCGGATCCTGCTCAAGCGCGAGGACCTGAACCACACCGGCTCACACAAGATCAACAACGTGCTCGGCCAGGCGCTGCTCACCAAGCGCATGGGCAAGAAGCGGGTGATCGCCGAGACCGGCGCGGGCCAGCACGGCGTCGCCACGGCCACGGCCTGCGCGCTGCTGGACCTCGAGTGCGTCGTCTACATGGGCGAGGTCGACACCCGGCGGCAGGCGCTCAACGGCGCCCGGATGCGGCTGCTCGGCGCCACCGTCATCCCGGTCAAGACGGGGTCGCGGACGCTGAAGGACGCGATCAACGAGGCGCTGCGGGACTGGGTCACCAACGTCGACTCGACGCACTACCTGCTGGGCACGGTGGCCGGCCCGCACCCGTTCCCGCAGATGGTGCGGGACTTCCACCGGATCATCGGGCTCGAGGCGCGGGCGCAGGTGCTCCAGCGCACCGGCCGGCTGCCCACCGCGATCGCGGCGTGCGTCGGCGGCGGCTCGAACGCCATCGGGATCTTCCACGCGTTCCTCGACGACGCGGGCGTCCGGCTGGTGGGCTTCGAGCCCGGCGGCGACGGCATCGAGACCGGCCGGCACGGCGCCACCCTGACCGAGGGCTCGCCGGGCGCCCTGCACGGCGCCTTCTCCTACCTGCTGCAGGACGAGGACGGCCAGACCAGCGAGTCGTACTCCATCTCCGCCGGGCTGGACTACCCGGGCGTCGGGCCGGAGCACGCGCTGCTCAAGGACATCGGCCGCGCGGAGTACCAGCCGGTCACCGACGCGGAGGCGATGGACGCGTTCGCGCTGCTCTGCCGCACTGAGGGGATCATCCCGGCCATCGAGTCCGCGCACGCCGTGGCGGGTGCGCTGCGGCTGGGCAAGGAGCTCGGGCCGGACGCGGTCATCCTGGTGAACCTCTCCGGGCGTGGGGACAAGGACGTCGACACGGCCGCGAAGTGGTTCGGGATGATCGGCGAGGACGAGAGCGCGGAGTCGGCGGACGGGACGGCGATCGCGGAGGGTGCCGTCAAGGACACTGCGGGTTCGTTCGCGGACGCCGGCAGCAAGACCGAAGGGATCCAGTCGTGAGTGTCGCCGACGTCTTCGCGAGGTGCCGGGCCGAGGGCCGGGGCGCCCTGGTGGGCTACCTCCCCGCCGGCTACCCGACCGTCGAGGGCTCCGTCGAGCTGCTCACCGCGATGGCCGAGGGCGGGTGCGACCTCCTCGAGGTCGGCATCCCGTACTCGGACCCGGTGATGGACGGCCCCACGATCCAGGCCGCCGCGGAAGGTGCGCTGCAGAACGGCTTCCGGCTCCGGGACGTGTTCTCGGTGGTCGAGCGGGCGACCGCGGCCGGCGGCAACTGCGTCGTCATGACGTACTTCAACCCGGTGCTGCGCTACGGCGTCGAGAACTTCGCCCGGGATCTCGCCGCGGCGGGCGGGCTCGGGGTGATCACCCCGGACCTGATCCCGGACGAGGCCGGCGAGTGGTTCGCGGCGTCGGAGAAGTACGGCCTTGAGCGGATCTTCCTGGTCGCGCCCTCGTCGACGGAGCAGCGGATCGCGTCCACCGCGGCCGCGAGCTCGGGCTTCGTCTACGCCACGTCGATCATGGGCGTGACGGGCGCGCGGGACACCGTGGCCGGGGCGGCCTCGGAGATCGTGGCCCGGACCCGTCCGCACACGACCCTGCCGATCGGTGTCGGGCTCGGGGTGCGCAACGGCGACCAGGCCGCCGAGATCGCCGGGTTCGCGGACGGCGTCATCGTCGGCTCCGCGTTCGTGACGGCCGCGGAGCAGGGCGGCCCGGAGGCCGTCCGCGCCCTCGCGCAGGAGCTCGCGGCCGGCGTCGCCCGCGCAGGCCTGGCCACCCAGCCCGCCTGACCGCGAGCCGCCCCTGGCCGCGTTATGGCTCCACAACGCGACTTTTCGGGCGCTCTGAGCGCGTCGTGGCTCCACGACGCGGCTCGACGGCGGCGGCGGTTCCGTCGGGGACGCGCGCTACGGTGGGCCGGTGAGTGGCGCGCTGCCCGGCTTGGTCCTGGCCTACCTGCCCAGTCCTGACCGCGGGGTCTGGCACCTCGGCCCGATCCCGATCCGGGCCTACGCGCTCTGCATCATCCTGGGCATCGTCGTGGCGGTGACGTGGGGCGAGAAGCGCTTCGTCGCCCGCGGCGGGGAGCCCGGCACGGTCCTGGATGTCGCGGTGTTCGCGGTGCCGTTCGGCCTCGTCGGCGGCCGTCTCTACCACGTCGCGACGGACTGGCGGACCTACTTCGGCCCCGGCGGGGACCCGATCCGGGCGCTGATGATCTGGGAGGGCGGCCTCGGGATCTGGGGGGCCGTCGCGCTCGGCGCGGTCGGCGCCTGGATCGGCTGCCGCCGCAGAGGGGTCCCGCTACCGTTCTTCGCGGACGCGGTGGCGCCCGGGATCCTCGTCGCGCAGGCCGTCGGGCGGCTCGGCAACTACTTCAACCAGGAGCTCTACGGCGGCCCGACGACGGCGCCCTGGGGCCTGGAGATCTACGAGCGGGTGGACCCGGCGACGGGCCTCCAGGACTCGCTGAACGGCGTCGCGGTCGGTGATCCGATCGCCGTCGTGCAGCCGACGTTCCTCTACGAGCTGATCTGGAACCTGATCGTCGCCGGGCTGGTCGTCGTCGCGGACCGCAGGTTCAGACTCGGGCACGGCCGGGTGTTCGCGCTCTACGTCGCGGGCTACACCTTCGGCCGGTTCTTCATCGAGCTCCTGCGCACGGACCCGGCCACGCGCGTGTTCGGGGACATCCGGATCAACGTCGTCGTCTCGGCCGTGGTGTTCGTGCTCGCGGTCGTGTACTTCGTGCTGGCCCGGGGCCGGGGACCGCGCGAGGTGCCACCCGCCGCCGCGAGCGGCCCGGACGGCGGTTCGAACGAGGGGGACGCGCCCGCGCCCGGCGGGACCGACGCGACGGACCCGGACGAGAAGAGCGAGGCGGACCGGGAGGCGGAGCGCTCGGCCTCCGGCAAGGCCGGCGACCGCAGCTCGTGAGCGCGTTCTCGGGCTTCGGGGACGGCGCCGTCGAGTTCTACGACGGGCTCGAGGCGGACAACTCGAAGGCGTACTGGACGGACCAGAAGGCCGTCTACGACGAGCACGTCCGCGGCCCGATGCTGGCACTGCTCGCCGAGCTCGAACCGGAGTTCGGTGCGGGCAAGGTCTTCCGGCCGTACCGGGACGTGCGGTTCTCCGCGGACAAGACGCCCTACAAGACGCACTGTGGCGGGTACGCCTCGCCGTTCTACGTCCAGGTGGGCAGCGACGGCCTGATGGCCGCCTGCGGTTACTACGCGATGGCGCCCGACCAGGTGGCGCGCTACCGCACGGCCGTGGACGACGAGCGCCGCGGCGAGGAGCTGCGGAGGATCGTCGCGACGGCGGAGAAGGCCGGTCTCGAGATCGGCGGCGAGACGCTGAAGACCCGGCCCAAGGGCGTCGCCCCGGAGCATCCCCGGCTGGAACTGCTGCGGCACAAGGGCCTGCACGTCCGCCGTCGCTGGGGCCCGGACGACGTCCTGCACGAGCCCGGCTGCGTGGACCGGGTGCGCGAGGTCTGGCGGGCCGGGCGGCCGCTGGCGGAGTGGCTCGCGGACCACGTCGGCCCCAGCGAGAACCCGCGGCGGTGATCGCGTTCGCCGGTCACGGCCGCGGCGCGGTGACGAGGCGCCGCACCCCGGCGTAGGCCGCGACCCCCAGCAGCACCCCCGCCACGTCGCCCAGCCCGTCGGACACGTTCCCGTCCCGGCCGATCGGCAGCAGCGCCTGCAGCACCTCGGAGAGCGCCGCGTACGCGGCCAACAGGGCGAGCACGGCCCACGCCGCCGTCCCGGCGAACCTGGCGGCCACCGCCAGAAGCGTGAACAGGGCCAGATGGACAAGCTTGTCCGCACCGGAAAGAGCAGTCGGCAACCCGGATGCGGGAGCGAACAGCACGACCACGCTGACCAGCAGCGCAAACGTCACCGGCCACCACCGCACTGTTCCCTCGCCTCCAACCTGATCGTTACAGAGAGCGCGCTAGGCTGTCCCGTGTGACCCGCCGTACGAAGATCGTCTGCACCATCGGCCCCGCCACGGCCACCCCGGACCGTATCCGGGAGCTCGTCGACGCGGGGATGGACGTCGCGCGGCTGAACTTCAGCCACGGGACCCGGGACGACCACAAGCGCGTCTACGAGATGGTCCGCGCCGCCGCGGACGCGTCGGGCCGTGCCGTGGGCATCCTGGCGGACCTGCAGGGGCCGAAGATCCGGCTCGGCACGTTCGCCGACGGCCCCACCGAGTGGCACACCGGCGAGGAGGTCCGGATCACGGTCGAGGACGTGCCCGGCACGCACGACCGGGTCTCGACCACCTACAAGGGCCTCGCCGAGGACGCCAGGGCGGGGGACCGCCTGCTCATCGACGACGGCAAGGTCGGCCTGCGCGTCGTGGCCGTCGAGGGCGACGACGTGGTCTGCAAGGTCACCGAGGGCGGCCCGGTCAGCAACAACAAGGGCCTATCCCTGCCCGGCATGAACGTGTCGGTCCCCGCCATGTCGGAGAAGGACTGCCTGGACCTCGAGTTCGCGCTGGACCTGTCCGTGGACGTGATCGCGCTGTCCTTCGTCCGCAGCCCCGCGGACATCGACGGGGTGCACAAGATCATGGACGGCAAGGGCGTCCGGCTGCCGGTGATCGCCAAGCTCGAGAAGCCGGAGGCCGTCGACAACCTCGAAGCCATCGTGCTGGCGTTCGAGGGCGTGATGGTCGCCCGCGGCGACCTGGGCGTCGAGCTGCCGCTGGAGAACGTGCCGCTGGTGCAGAAGCGGGCGATCCAGATCGCGCGGGAGAACGCCAAGCCGGTCATCGTGGCCACCCAGATGCTGGACTCGATGATCACCAACTCGCGGCCGACCCGCGCCGAGGCCTCGGACGTCGCGAACGCGGTGCTCGACGGCGCGGACGCGCTGATGCTCTCCGGCGAGACGGGCGTCGGCCGGTTCCCGATCAAGACGGTCCGCACGATGGCGACGATCATCGAGGCGGTCGAGGCCGGACCGGCCGGCGTCCCGCCGCTGAACCACGTGCCGCGGACCAAGCGGGGCGTGCTGTCCTACGCCGCGCGGGACATCGGCGAGCGCCTCTCCGCCCGTGCCCTGGTCGCGTTCAGCCAGTCCGGGGACACCGTGCGCCGGCTCTCCCGCCTGCACACGCGGCTGCCGCTGCTGGCGTTCACCCCCGCCCCCGAGGTGCGCAGCCAGCTCGCCATGACCTGGGGCGTCGAGACGTTCCTGGTGGACCGGGTGGATTCCACGGACGCGATGGTCCGCCAGGTGGACCAGGCCATGCTGTCGATCGGCCGCTTCCAGCCCGGTGACCTGGTGGTCATCGTGGCCGGTTCGCCGCCCGCGACGGTCGGCTCGACGAACCTCATCCGGGTCCACCGGCTGGGCGAAGAGGATCACGCCTGACGCGACCTGCGAGACTGCACGCGTGAGCAGCAGCGATCCGCAGGTCGGGACCGAGGTCGGGGTCGACGGGACGCCACGCGGGCAGGCCGTCCTGGACGATCTGGTGCGCCTCCTGGACCTGGAGGTCCTCGAGGTCAACCTGTTCCGGGGCGTGAGCCCCGCCGAGTCGCCGACCAACGTGTTCGGCGGCCAGGTGGCGGGGCAGGCGCTCGTCGCCGCGGGCCGGACGGTCCCGGCGGACCGGCACGTCCACTCGTTGCACGCGTACTTCATCCGGCACGGTGATCCGAGCATCCCGATCGTCTTCGAGGCCGAACGGATCCGCGACGGCCGCTCCTTCAGCACCCGCCGGGTCCTCGCGATCCAGCGCGGGGAGGCGATCTTCGCGCTCTCGGCCTCGTTCCAGGTCGACCAGTCGGGGCTCGCGCACACCACGCCGATGCCCGCCGGCGTCCCCGAGCCGGAGGCCCTGCCCGACCTCGCGGAACGGGTCGTGGGCGGCGACAAGGGCGGCTGGCTGACGATGCTGCCGCGCTCGCTGGACGTCCGGCTGGTCGACGAGCCCGTGTGGACCGAGGGCCGGGTCGCCACCGACGAGCCGGTGCGGGCCTGGATCAAGGCCGACGGGGTGCTGCCGGACGACCGGTTGCTGCACCTGTGCCTGCTGACCTACGTCAGCGACCTCACGCTCCTGGGATCGGTGGTGTCCCGGCACGACGTCAGCACCACGCAGGTGCAGATGGCGAGCCTGGACCACGCCATGTGGTTCCACCAGCCCTTCCGCGCGGACGAATGGCTCCTCTACGAATGCTGGTCGCCGGCGGCGTCCGGTGGCCGCGGCCTGGGGATGGGCTGCTTCTACACGCGCGAGGGGGTCCTGGTGGCGAGCACGATGCAGGAAGGTCTGGTCCGGCTGCCGCGCGCCTGAGCCGGGCGGGGCAGGATGGGGCCATGACGGAGCAGGATCGCGCCTGGGGTTTCCGGACCCGGGCGGTGCACGCGGGGTCGGTGCCGGACTCGGCCGTCGGAGCGCGGGCGGTGCCGATCTACCAGTCGACGAGCTTCGTCTTCGAGGACACGAACGACGCCGCCAGCCTCTTCGCGCTGCAGAAGTACGGGCTGATCTACAGCCGCATCGCGAACCCCACGGTCTCCGTGCTCGAGGAGCGGCTGGCCAGCCTCGAGGGCGGGATCGGTGCGGTGGCGACGGCCAGCGGCCAGGCCGCGGAGTTCCTCACGTTCGCGTGCCTCGCGGGAGCGGGGGACCACGCCGTCGCGGCGTCCGGGCTCTACGGCGGCACGATCACCCAGCTCGACGTGACGCTGCGCCGCTTCGGCGTGGACACCGTGTTCGTCGGCGGGGGAGACCCGGCGGACTACGCGAAGGCCATCACGGACAGGACCAAGTTCGTGTTCACCGAGGTCGTCTCCAACCCGGGCGGTGAGGTCGCGGACATCGCCGGGCTCGCGGAGGTCGCGCACGCCGCGGGCGTCCCGCTGATCGTCGACGCCACGCTGGCGACCCCGTACCTGTGCCGGCCGATGGAGCACGGCGCGGACATCGTGATCCACTCGGCGACGAAGTTCCTCGGCGGGCACGGCACCACGCTCGGCGGAGTCGTGATCGAGTCCGGCCGGTTCGACTGGGGCAACGGGCGCTTCCCGTCGATGACCGAGCCCGTCCCGTCCTACGGCGGCCTGACGTGGTGGGGGAACTTCCAGGAGCTCGGCTTCCTGACCAAGCTGCGGGCCGAGCAGCTCCGTGACATCGGGGCCACGCTGTCCGCGCACTCGGCGTTCCTGCTGATCCAGGGCGTGGAGACGCTGCCGTTCCGGATGGACGCGCACGTGGCGAACGCCCAGGCCGTCGCCGAGTGGCTGCAGGCGGACCCGCGCGTCGAGTACGTCCGCTACGCCGGGCTGCCGGACCACCCGCACCACGAGCGCGCGAAGCGGTACCTGCCGAAGGGCCCGGGCGCGGTCTTCGCCTTCGGGGTGAAGGGCGGCCGGGCCGCGGGCGCGAGGTTCATCGAGTCCGTGCAGCTCTGCAGCCACCTCGCCAACGTCGGCGACGCCCGCACGCTCGTCCTGCACCCGGGCTCGACGACGCACCAGCAGCTCACCGACGCCCAGCTCGAGGAGGCGGGCGTCCCGGAGGACCTGATCCGGATCAGCGTGGGCATCGAGGATCCGGAGGACATCCTCTGGGACCTGGACCAGGCGCTGGCCGCCGCGGTGAAGGAGGCCTGATGGGCACCGTGCCGAATTCCTGGGCGAACCCGTCCGCGCTCGCGCGGCAGCGGATCCTGCGCGAGACCCGGACCGTGGCCATGGTCGGCGCGTCGCCGAACCCGGCGCGGGCCAGCAACTTCGTCGCGACGTACCTGCTGGCCAGCACGGACTACGACGTCTGGTTCGTGAACCCCAACGCGACGGAGATTCTCGGCAGGCCTGTGTACCCCACGCTCGCGGACCTGCCCGCCGTCCCGGACATGGTGGACACGTTCCGCCGCCCCGAGGACCTCGGGGGCGTGCTCGACGAGGTGCTCGCCCTGGACGGGGTGAAGACGTGGTGGCTGCAGTTCGGACTGTGGGACGAGGCCCTGGCCGCGAAGGCGGAGGCCGCCGGGCTCGCCGTCGTCATGGACAGGTGCCTGAAGGTGGAGCACGCGCGTTTCCACGGCGGGCTGCACCTGGCCGGGTTCGACACCGGCGTGATCAGCGCCCGCCGGCGCGAGGCGTAGGAGCTCAGGTCAGCAGCAGGACGGTCAGGATCGACGTGAGGGCACGCAGGAACCAGAACGCGGGGAAGGCGATCAGGGCGAGCCGCCAGAGCTCGCTCCAGCCGCGCTTCCTGGCCACCTGGTGGGTCGGCCAGGAGGCGCCGGCCGTGCAGATCGCGATCCAGAGGAGCTGGATCACCCAGCCGACGGCATTGCCGGGCCTGCCGAACAGCACCACCAGCAGCAACGCCACGACGGCCCACACGGCGGCGCCGGCGAGCGCGCGGGAGTAGGGGACGGCCGGCCGGAGGCCGGTCGGCGGGAGTGCCTCGGCGGCCGGGTAGGGCGGCGCGCCGGGCATCGGTGCGTGCGGGAGCTGCGCCGAGGGGTCGATCGGCTGGTACCCCGGCCCGCCCTCCCAGGAGAAGGACTCCCGGGGCCGGCCTCGCGCCGGCCGAGACCTCTTGCCCCCACCCGGGCGTCCGCCGCCATTTCCGGCCATACGGCGAGGGTAGCCCGGCGGCAGCTCAGCCGTAGGTGAGCCGCCGCAGGAGGCGCTCCGCGGGGCCCCGCTCCCCGTACCGTTCCGCGACGACGGCGAGCACCAGGATCAGCAGCCACGTGCCGACCGCCAGCACGGACACCTGCCACACGGTCAGCCGGGCGCCGAGGTCCAGTGTCCAGGCGGGCAGCAGCGCGGCGAACACGACGGACTGGCCGAGGTAGCAGGACAGCGAGCGTCGCCCGCACGCCCCGAGCGGCCCGCCCCCCGTGCTCCTGGCGCGGGTCGCGAGCAGGCCGAACAGCGCCGCGTACCCGAGCCCGCCCGCGTAGCCGGTGAGGGCGTGCAGGGCGTGCACCAGCCCGCCGACGGCGGGGCCCATGGTCCAGAGTCCGGCCGCCGCGAGCGCCAGTGGCAGCCCGCCCAGGACCGCCGCCGCGAGGCCGCCCGCCGCGACCCGGGCCAACAGCGCCCGGTGGCGCTCCGGCTCGTCGAGGATGCGTCGACGGGCCGCCCACGCCCCGAAGGCGACCGCGCCGAAGACGCTGAGGGTCTGGGAGAGCACGCCGATCAGGCCCCACTCGATCGCGTGGTTCACCAGCGCGGTCAGCGGGTCCCGGACGCCCGAGGAGAACAGCACGCTCGTGCCCCGGCCGTCCGCAGCGGCGCTGCCGAAGGCCACGAAAGTGCCGACCACGGTCCCGACCACCGCGGTGGTGAGCAAGGACACCGTGGCGCCCACCACCAGGACCCCGGCCAGCAGCACGGTCGTCAGGCCGTAGGCGCCGATGATGTCCCCGGGGAACAGGAGCAGGCCGTGCACCAGCCCGATCAGCAGCAACGCGCCGCCCCGCCGGCGGACGAGGGACGTGACGGCCCGTGGTTCGGCGCCCGCGTCCGACCGGCGGCGCGCGAGCTGGGTCACCCCGTAGCCGACCAGCACCGCGAACAGGGGATAGGCGCGGCCGTCGACCAGGACGAGCTGCGCCGCCGCCACGACCGCGGAGACGCGGTCGAGCTCGGCGGGGTAGCCGCGGACGCCCAGCGGCCGCCCGTGCAGCAGGACGTGGGCGTTCGCCAGGGCGATGAGCAGCAGCATCCCGCCACGGGCGAGGTCCGGTGCGAGGGCCCGCGCGGCGGTGGGGGTGGCGCCGGGATCGGCCTGGCGGGTCATGGCGACAGCCTAGGGAAGCACCGGCGCGTCACCCGATGAGCGCAGGGGCGGCGCCGGGCGTGATCCCCGTCGCGGCGCGCCCGGGGGCCGAGGGTCTAGCCTTCGTGCGTGTCTACCCCTCCTGTCACCGTCACTGTCACCGGAGCCGCTGGCCAGATCGGTTACGCGCTGCTCTTCCGGATCGCCTCCGGGCAGCTCCTGGGGCCCGACACCCCGGTGAAGCTGCATCTCCTGGAGATCCCGCAGGCCGTCAAGGCCGCCGAGGGCACCGCCATGGAGCTCGAGGACTGCGCGTTCCCGCTGCTGTCCGGCATCGAGATCTTCGACGACGCCACGGCCGCGTTCAACGGCGCCAACGTCGCGCTGCTCGTCGGCGCCCGCCCGCGCACCAAGGGCATGGAGCGGGGAGACCTGCTCGAGGCCAACGGCGGCATCTTCGCCCCGCAGGGCAAAGCGATCAACGAGGGCGCGGCGGACGACATCCGCGTGCTCGTCGTCGGCAACCCGGCCAACACCAACGCCCTCATCGCCCAGGCCGCCGCGCCGGACGTCCCGGCCGAGCGCTTCACCGCGATGACCCGGCTGGACCACAACCGCGCCCTCGCGCAGCTGTCGAAGAAGCTGTCGGTCCCGCTGAGCGACATCAAGAAGCTCACGATCTGGGGCAACCACTCGGCCACCCAGTACCCGGACCTCTACCACGCCGAGGTCGCCGGCAAGATCGCCGCCGAGCAGGTGGAGGAGTCCTGGCTCAAGGACGAGTTCATCCCGACCGTGGCCAAGCGCGGCGCGGCGATCATCGAGGCCCGTGGCGCGTCGTCCGCGGCGTCGGCGGCGAACGCGGCCATCGACCACGTCTTCGACTGGGTCAACGGCACCCCCGAGGGTGACTGGACCTCCGCGGCCATCCCGTCCGACGGCTCCTACGGCGTCGCCGAGGGCATCATCTCGAGCTTCCCGGTCACGTCGAAGAACGGGAAGTGGGAGATCGTCCAGGGCCTGGAGATCGACGCGTTCTCCCGCGGGAAGATCGACGCGTCCGTCGCCGAGCTCGTCGAGGAGCGCGAGGCCGTCAAGGGCCTCGGCCTGCTGTAACCCTCTCCTCATCGCACGAACGGCACTCTCGTTCAGACCTTTTGAGCGAAAGTGCCGTTCGTGCGTTCGGGCGGGGGCTCAGGACTCCAGGACGACGATCGCGAAGGCTTCGGCCGGCATCGTCAGGGCGTCGCCCTCGCCGACCACCGGCTCGCTCGCCAGCAGGATCCGCTCGACGGGCGCCGCGAGCTCGAGCGTCACCTGCTCCGGGCCGAGGTTCACCAGCACCCGCAGCCGCCCGCGGTGGATCACCAGCGTGCGTGCCTCCGGGTGGACGTCGACGCCGACCTCGTCCAGCCAGGGGTCCGAGAGCTCCGGCCACGCCCGGCGCAGCGCGATGAGCTCCTTGTACAGGGCGAACAGGGTCTTGTGCGGCTCCTGGTGCGGCTCGGTCCAGTCCAGCTTGGAGTCCGTGAAGGTGCTCTCGGCGTTCGGGTCCGGGACCTCGACGTCGCTGTCCCAGCCGTGCTCGGCGAACTCCGCGGTCCGGCCCTTGCGGACGGCCTCACGCAGGCCCTCGGCCGGGAAGTAGGAGAAGAACTGCCAGGGCGTTCGCGCGCCCCACTCCTCGCCCATGAACAGCATCGGGGTGAACGGCGAGGTGAACAGCAGCGCCGCCCCGCAGGCCAGGATGCCGGGGGAGAGCGTCTGGGTGAGCCGGTCCCCGGTGGCGCGGTTGCCGATCTGGTCGTGGTTCTGCAGGTAGGTGACGAACCGGTGGCCCGGGATGCGGGTCGTGTCCACCGGGGCGCCGTGCGTCCGCTTCCGGAAGCTGGACCAGGTGCCCTCGTGCAGGAACCCGTGCGTGAGGACGTGCGCGAGCCCGGCGAGGTCCGCCTCGGCGAAGTCCGAGTAGTAGCCCTGGGACTCCCCGGTGAGCACGGTGTGCAGGCTGTGGTGGATGTCGTCCGCCCACTGGGCGTCCATCCCGAGTCCGCCCGCGTCGCGTGAAGTGATCATCCGCGGGTCGTTGAGGTCGGACTCCGCGATCAGCGACAGCGGCCGGCCGACGTGCGCCTCCAGGGCCGTGACCTCCTTCGAGAGCTGCTCGAGGACGTGCTGGGCCCGGGTGTCCCGCAGCGCGTGCACGGCGTCGATCCGCAGCCCGTCGACGTGGAAGTCCCGCAGCCACATCAGCGCGTTGTCGATCGCGAAGCGCCGCACCTCGTCCGACCACGCGCCGTCGAGGTTCAGCGACGGGCCCCAGATGTTGGCACCCGCGAAGTACGGCCCGAAACGGTCCAGGTAGGCGCCGGAGGGCCCGAGGTGGTTGTAGACGACGTCGAGCACGACGCCGAGCCCGCGGGCGTGCGCCGAGTCCACGAAGCGTTTGAACCCGTCCGGCCCGCCGTAGTTCTCGGTGACCGCGTACCAGCCGACGCCGTCGTAGCCCCAGTTCCGGGGCCCGTCGACGGCGTTGACGGGCAGCACCTCGACCATGTCGACCCCGAGCGCGACCAGATGGTCCAGCTTCTCGATCGCGGCGTCGAAGGTGCCCTCGTCGGTGAACGTGCCGATGTGGCACTCGTAGAGGACGCTGCCGGCCAGCGTGCGGCCCGTCCAGGCCTGGTCCGTCCACCAGAACGCGTCGTGGTCGTAGCGCCGGGAGGCGGCGTGCACTCCGCTCGGCTGCCACGCCGAACGCGGATCGGGCAACGGGGTCTCGTCGTCGTCGATCAGGAAGGCGTACGCCGAACCGGGACCGTTGTCCTCGACGTCCACCCGCCACCAGCCGCCGGCCGCACGCTCCATCGGGAACGCCTCGCCGTCGACCACCACCCGGACCCTGTCCTTCTCGGGGGCCCACACCGCGTACTCAGCCACGGAGGGAATCCTGCCGGTTGGCGAGCGTGGCCGCGCGTCCTGCCCCCTGGTTTCCGGTGTGATCCTGGGTTCCCGGGCGGGTGACGGTGGCGCGGTGGTGGCCGGATCGGAACCGCCGGACGGTCGGGGGGCAAGAATCGTCCGGCGGTTCCGGCAACGTGGTACCGGCAGCACGGGGGTCGGCCGGTAGCCACAATCGTTGCGAATTCGACTGTAGGGAAACCGCGGGCGGCCTCACTCGGCTGAACAGCCGCTTTTTCCTACAGATTATCGTGAATGACGGAAGTGTGATTTCCGGATGATTCGGTGATCGAGTCAACCGGTCTTCTCGAGCGCCTCCGTCATGCGGGGGATGTCCCGGGCACGTGCGGCGAGCCGCTCGACCACCTGCTCCAGGACGCGGTCGACGTTCTCGGCCAGGGCCGCGTCGGTGTCCCCGAGCCCGTCCATGACGTCCCGGAAGAACACCTCCCAGACGGTCTCGGCCGTGGCCCGGCCGCGGGGGGTGAGGTCGATGAGCAGGCTGCGGCGGTCCCGCGGGTTGTTCCGCCGGACGACGTGCCCGGCCAGTTCGAGCCGATCCAGCTGTGAGGTGATGGTCGCGGGCGTCACGCCCACCCTGCGGGCGAGCGCGGACGGGGTGCAGGAGCCCTCGTGCAGCAGATGGACCAGGATCGTCGTCCCCGACGTGCCCAGCCCCAGTGCCTGCCCGACGGTCTGCCGGTAGGCGTCCGCCACCGCCACCACCTGTCGCAGCCGTGCTGCGAGGTCGTTCACCGTTCTCCTTCTTGCCTCGATCCTCGAGACACCATCGCTGTCAACGGTGATCACGGCAGGAGTGGTTCCGGGAGGTGACAAGCGTCATCCGGTACAGAATGCGCCTGACGCAACAGTTGCCGGGCGGAAGTGGGGGCGGCCCCCCCGTCGTCGAGCGACCCGCGGGCCGACCCCGATAAGGCCCGACCGACGAGCAACCCCACCGGGTACCCCCCGAGGAGCCCCACCAAGCAGAAAGGAAC
>NZ_JAODNI010000174.1 GCF_025465255.1 Pseudonocardia sp. | reverse complement strand
GCTGGATGAAGCACCAGCACATGAGCAACTGGAAGATGGTGATGGAGAACAACGTGGACGGCTACCACGCGTTGTTCACCCACGAGTCCGTCTACTCGGCGGTCCGCGAGGCCAAGGTCTCGCACGTCCCGAGCAAGGTCGAGGTCTACGTCCGGGACCTGGGCCAGGGCCACTCCGAGATCGACTACTCCGCGGAGTACACCCGGCTCGACGAGGAGTTCGTCTGGTTCGGCCGGGCACCGCGGGCCAAGCTGCCGAACTACGTCGCGGCGATGGAACGCGCGCACGGCCCGGAGGACATGCACTCCGCGTTCGTCGTGGGCCCGCCGCACACCCTGATCTTCCCGAACCTGTTCCTCGCCGAGATGAACATCATGATGGTCGAGCCGATCGCGCCGGGTGAGACCGTCGCCTACACGACGCCCGCGCTGATCCCCGGCCAGGACGAGATGAACGGCCGCATGCTGCGCCGCACCGAGGGCGCCATGGGCCCGGCCGGCTTCCTGATCGCGGACGACGGCGAGATCGGCGCCCGTAACCAGATGGGCCTGGCGGCGCAGAAGCCGGACTGGATCGTGCTGGCCCGCGGCCGGGACACCGACGCCGCCGACGAGACCGGCCTGGTCAACCACGACAAGAGCGCCGAGACCCCGCAGCGCGGCTGGTGGGCGCACTGGGCCGAGGTACTGGGCGGCCGGTTCAACACCCGCTCGACCACCCCGGACGGAGAGACCCGATGAGCGAGCTTGCGAGCGAATCAACGTCACAGCGCCCGCGCGCAGCGCTGACCGAGCGAAGCGAGGGAATGCGATGAGTGAACCTGCCTTCAGCACCGGCACCCCCGTGGACCCCGCCCTCGAACCGGACGTCCTGGCGTTCCTGCACCGTGAGGCCCGGCTCGCGGACGAGGCACGGTACTCGGACTGGGAGTCCCTCTGGGACGACGACGGCGTGTACTGGGTGCCGATGGGCCCGGACCACGATCCGCGGGTCAACCTGTCCTACGTCTACGACAACCGCAAGCGCCTCCGCAGCCGGGTCGCCCAGCTGAACTCGGGCGCGCGGCACTCGCAGACCCCGCCGTCGGTGATGCGCCGGCTGCTGACCAACGTCGAGGTTCTCGAGCGGGGTGCGGACACCGTCACCGTCGGGTCCAACTTCGTCCTGTTCGAGTACCGGCACGCGCTCACCACGTGGGCGGGCCGGGTCGTGCACACCGTGCGCCGCCGCTCCGACGGGGAGCTGCGCCTGGCCGCCAAGACCGTGCACCTGGTGAACGCGGGCGGGCCGGTCCCGACGCTCGCCTTCCTGATCTGACCCTTCTTCAGACACCGGGCGGCCTCCGGCCAGCCCCTGCACCCGTGCGAGGACCCATGCTGGTCGGAGACATCCCCCGCCTCAACGCCCGTCGCTATCCCACCAAGCCCGCCGTCATCTCCGGCGGGACCACGCTGACCTGGGCGGCGGTGAACGAACGCGCCAACCGGCTCGGCACCGCACTGCGCGCGTCCGGGCTGCGGACCGGGGACCGGGTCGCGATCTGCGCCCGCAACACCGCCGAGTGGCCCGAGATCGTGTTCGGGCTGGCCAAGGCCGGCCTGGTCGCGGTGCCGGTGAACATCCGGCTCTCCGCGCCCGAGATCGCCCACGTCCTCACGGACTCCGGGGCGCGGGCCGGAATCGTGCACTCCGACCAGGCCGCGCTGGCCGGCGAGGTGTTCACCGAGTACCTCGAGCTCGTCCTGCAGCTGGGCGGCGGGGAGGTGGGCAAGGAGTACGAGGCGGCGCTCGCGTCGTCGACCGACACGGACCCGACGCCGCCGACCCTCACCCACGACGACGTGCAGTTCATCCTCTACACCAGCGGCACGACCGGGCTGCCCAAGGGCGTCGTCCAGCTGCACCGCGGCATGGTCGCGCAGGCCCTGGACACCTCGATCGTCACCGAGGCCGTGCACTCCGACGTCACCCTCGGGACGACGCCGTGCTTCACCGCGGGCGGGATGGTCCGCACGGTCGCCGCGCTGTTCCTGGGCCAGACCCTGGTGCTGCACCCCCGGTTCGACCCGGAGGCCGTCGTCGCCGAGATCGAGCGCAGCCGGGTCACGATGACGACGTTCATCCCGACCATGCTCATGCGCACCCTGAAGGTGCTGGAGAACGACCCGAGCCGGGACGTGTCGAGCCTGCGCCGGATCAGCTACGGCTCGGCCCCGGTGCCGCCGGGGCTCGCCCAGGAGGCGATGGCCCGGCTGGGCTGCGACCTGCAGCAGCGCTACGGCGCCACCGAGGCCGGCGGCCAGGCCACGATCCTCACGCCCGCGGACCACCGCGCCGCCGTCGCCGGCGACGAGGGGCTCCTCGCCTCGTGCGGCCGGGAGACGCCGATGGCCGAGATCCGCATCGTCGGCGAGGACGGCGCGGACCTGCCGGTCGGCGAGACCGGCGAGATCGTGATCCGCTCGGACATGGTGGCGGCCGGCTACTGGAACAAGCCCGAGGCCACCGCCGAGACGTTCCGGCCGACCGGGCTGTGGTCCGGGGACCTGGGCAGGCTCGACGAGCGCGGCTACCTCTACATCGCCGGCCGGAAGACGGACATGATCATCTCCGGGGGCTTCAACGTGTACCCGGCCGAGATCGAGCGGGTCATCGCGGCGCACCCCGCCGTCGAGCTGGTCACGGTCGTCGGCATCCCGGACCCGGAGTGGGGCGAGACGCCGGTCGCGGTGGTCGTCGGCAAGGGCGCACCCGATCCCGGGCTGGAGGAGTCCATGCGGGTGCACTGCCGCGGGAACCTCGCCGGGTACAAGCAGCCGCGCCGGTTCGAATTCCGGGACGAACTACCGCTCGGCCCCGCGGGCAAGATCCTCAAGCGCGAGGTCCGGGCGGCCCTGCTCGAGCCGGCGGGGAGGTGAGCGGCGTGTCCGCACCCGCCGAGGCCCGTCCCGTCCCACCGGCCTGGACCCCGCAGTTCGCGGCCGCGAGCGTCGCCGAGCTGCTGACCCGCCGCGCCGAGCTCACCCCGGACTCGCTCTTCGCGGTCGACGAGCACCGGACCCGGCTCACGTTCGCCGAGCTCGCCGCCGACGTCGACCGGGCCGCCGCCGGGCTACTCGCACTCGGGGTGCGCCCCGGTGACGTGGTGTCCTGGCAGCTGCCCAACCGCCTCTCGACGATCGTGCTGTCGCTGGCCCTGTGCCGCCTCGGCGCCGTCCAGAACCCCCTGGTCATGCTGCTGCGGGAACGCGAGCTGACCTTCATCTGCGGGCAGGCCCGGACCGCGCACCTGTTCGTGACGGGTGAGTTCCGCGGCACGGACTTCGGGGCCGTCGGCGCCACCGTCGCGGC
>NZ_JAODNI010000156.1 GCF_025465255.1 Pseudonocardia sp. | reverse complement strand
TCGCCCGGGAGACAAGGTCGTGTTGACCGGGACGATGCAACGCGGTCGAGCCGAGATCGTGGAACACGCGACAGCCGTCGGCCTCCGAATGACCACCGCGGTCAGCAAGAAGACCAGCGTCGTCGTCGCGGCCGATCCCGACTCGCTATCCGGCAAGGCCAAGGACGCCCGCGCCATCGGCGTCCCCGTCGTCAACGAGCACGCCTTCCTCCGGGTCCTCGCTGAGATGCCCAGTCACCAGCCCTGAGCCGGACTACAGGCAGCCAGCAAGGCTCCGAGACCAGCGCGAGCCCGGAGCACTGTTGGTGGCGAAGGGCGTGGATGGTTCGAGCCTCTGAGGCAGGCGTCTGAGCTGGCTCGAGACCCTGCCGGTGGCCCATGTTTACAACTTGGTTTACAGATGCTCTCAACGAGCAGCTCAGAACGACCCCAGAACAGACCGAAGTCCCCTGAACCTGCTGGTCAGGGGCCTTCCGGCTGCGTGGGCGATACTGGGATCGAACCAGTGACCTCTTCGGTGTGAACCCGCGGGACACACCAGCTCACGGTCTTTGACCTTGTAGTTGTCGGCCGTCCGCGTGCTGCAGGTTCGCCGTCGTCCGTCCACGTTGTTGTCAACTTTGCAGTCAAAGCAAGACTCGTAATGGCAGAACCTGGGCGGAGAACACGGGAGACACCAATCCGTCACGCGTGGCTGACCGATCTCATCCGCGAGGTCCACGCGACCTCCCGCGGCACCTACGGAACCCGGCGGGTGCACGCCGAGCTCACCCTCGGCCGACTATACGGCGGGCAGCTCAGCCGGCGCCCATCCCTGTTCAGCCGAGGGCACCCACGCACGCATGAGTTCGAGCAGCGGCCGTACCCCGCTCTCGGACAGAACCAGCTCACGATCCTGCCGGCGAAGGAAGAGTTCCTCGACCGCGTGGTCGAGGAACTGGAGCAACGAGTCGTAGTATCCAGCCACGTTGAGCAGGCCCGTCGGCTTGTTGTGCAGGCCGATCTGGGACCACGTCACGATCTCCGCGAACTCCTCCAACGTCCCGAGCCCACCCGGCAGGGCGATGAACCCGTCTGCGAGCTCGGCCATCAGCGCCTTGCGTTCGTGCATGGACTCCACGAAATGAATCTCGGAAAGGCCTTGGTGCGCAGTTTCGAAGTTGCCGACCAGTTGTTCGGGTACGACGCCGACGACTTCGCCGCCCGCCTGCAGGACCCCGTCCGCCAGCGCCCCCATCGTTCCTACGTTGGCGCCACCGTAGACGACCCGGATTCCCTCCTCGGCGAGAACGCCGGCCAGTTCGCGAACGGTCTCCAGATACGCCGGCTGGCGGCCCGGATTCGACCCGCAGAACACGCACACAGCTCTCATGACCAAGATTCCTTGTCCTCACGTACCCGGTTGATCCCTATCGGAGACCGAAGGTGCGCCACGCCCGCCCGGGCGCTGAACGAATCCCTGACGACGCTTGATACGTCACCTGGGAACCTGACTTCAGCTGGCCTCGCCCAGTCGTTCGGCGGGCGTGGCATACCGCACCTACACGCTGACCGGCGCGGGCTCCCGGATCGAGGCGATCGCGTCGGCGTAGTAGTGCTCCGGCGTGTCGCGTTCACTGCGCTCGATCACCTCGGTGAAGTCCCAGGTCCTGAGCAGCTTGCCGTTGCGGAAGACGGGCACGAGCACGTTCTCCTCCGCGGGGATGGAGTCTCGTGGGACCGTCCTGTAGTCGCCGTCGACGTACTGCAGTGCCAGGCGGCCCGGCTTCGAGCGCTTCATGGCGTCGCCGGTGGGCGTCTTGCAGACGTCGATCCACGTCCCGTTGATTCGCACCGCGTTGGCCTTCTGGCCGAAGTTCAGGGTGTCCCGGTTGCACTGCTGCAGGAGGCCGCCGCCCATCCCGAGGAAGATGTTGTCGGCAGCCAGTCCGCGGCGTTCGAGCTCGACGTAGATGCGGCCCATGCTGTCCAGATTGAGACCGTCGCCCCATACCGTGCGGATGTAGGGAGGCAGGACCCGGAACCCCTTGCTGTTGGTCTCGTAGCCGAAGCTCTCCATGAGCCATTCGGTCGTGTCCGCGGACACCTGCACGGGGTCCCCGGAGTCGGCGCGCGCGCCGATCAGGCCGGGGAAGTTCTGGATTTCTTCCTTGAGTTCGCGCCCGATGATGTTACGGACGCAGTTCTCGTGGTCGAACGTGTCGGTGAGCAGACCGACGATGCCGCTGCTGTACTTCTGCAAGGCTCGCCGCATCACGGCGAGCTCACCGTCCCGACCCCATGCCGAGATTCCCGCGTGTTCCATGTTCACACAGGATCCGGCGGGGGCATCGGCGTTGTAGTACTTCTGGGCGGCGAGACACCCCGGGACGGTGTCACTCTGGTCGAAGTTGACCAGGTGGGCCATGCCTCCCAGGGCAGCGGACTCCTGGGAGCTGACGCCTCGGGCACCGTAGTCGTGCAGGTACTTGCGGAGCATCTCAGGATGGTCGGAGGTGCGACTGAGCGCTTCCCCGATGACCTTCTTCGCCATCCAGCTGACGGTGCCGACCGTCGTCGGGTACCAGATCGCGCGCAGCAGGGCGGTCTCGAAGAAGCTGGTGACCCAGTAGTACTTCGGGTCGGTGTTGATGAGCTGGACGAGAACGTTCCTGGTGGGGACGACGGTGCCTTCGGGCACGGCCTCGATCTCGACGGGGAGGTAGCCGCCGTGGTCGTTGAGGAGGTCGATCCAGTTCTGCCGGTTGAAGTGCACGCCCTGCTGGCGGGTGACGTGCTCCGCGTCGTCGATGTTCTCCAGCGTGATCGGCCGTGACAGGTACTCCCGCAGGAACGCCTGCAGACCGACGAAGAGCGTCGAAGAGAATTTCCCGCCCCGCGACTCGATGTAGCTGGAGACGTACTCCATCCCGTCCGGGTACATCGCGTAGTGGGTATGCTTGTAGTTGTCGGTGTTGCTGATGATGTTCGAGAAGTCGGCCCGGTTGGCCATCTGATATCACTCCTTCATCTGGCGACGTAGGCCGACTGGTACCGGCCTTCGTCCTGTGTTGGGGTTTGCGCGCTGCCCTTCATCTGCTTTCCCGAGACGCCCCGGCCTCGGGCGTTGTGAGCCGTTGCGGCGCGGCGCCTGCGACGCCATCGGTGATGGCGTCGCAGGGCACGCTCTCCTCCTTGTGCGATGTGTCGGCGGACGTCGGGCGGTGCCGAATCCGTCGATTCGGCACTACTATTTCCGGCCGGCGTGCGAATACCGCCACGGCGGCGGTTCGTCGCGTCGCCGAGAAGCGCGTGATGCTGCGGAGAAGAGCGCCCGCAACAGGTGATGTGGAGGAGGGACCGTCCGGTCTTCCGACCCGCTATCCGTTCCGCAGACGGTCCTTGACGAAGTCCGGGAGCTCGTGGACCTCGGTCACCTGGGCCGTGGTCGTCTCACGGGTGTCCCAGCCGGCCATCTTGTCGGTCGACACCTTGAAGTAGGTCCGCCCCACGGTCTTCCCGAAGAGGAAGTACGCCTCCGCCAACGGATGACCCTCGTGGAAGTACTTCTCCCCGACCACGTGCTCGAGCCTCTCGACGAGCTCGGGGTCGTCGACGGGTCCGGCGGACCCGATGATCCGGACGCCGGCGACGGTCGTGTACTCGTTGCCGCTGTCGACGAGGGCGGACATGGCCCGGCCGCTGCGTAGGTTCTCGGCGTGGCGACCCGCGGCGTCGATCGGCAGGTAGATCGTCTCGTCGACCACCACGAACCACAACGACGACAGGTAGATCGAGTTGTCCTCGTTCAGCGTCGCCAGGCGGAGGGTCAGCTCACGGGACAGGTACGACCAGCGCTTCTTCCCGCGTAGTGGCGCCGCAACGCTCGCCGTCACGGCCGCGACTGCCTCGGTCATCGTGCAACCTCCGTTCGCAGCGATCGGAGCGCCTTGCTGTACTCCTTCTGCTCGACGATTCCCGGACGCGGGGAGGGCCCACTGGTGAACATCAGCTTGCTGCGCACGCCCGTCGGAACCATCTTGTAGCTGTAGCCGGCCGGCAGGTACAGGACCTCGCCGGGGCCGATCTCCAGAACGACCTCCTTGCCCGTCCGGTCCTTGGCGATCACCCGCATCATCCCCTCGATGCAGTACTGGGTCTCGTCGAAGTTCGACTGGAACCAGCCGACCTCGCCGTGCTCGGGCTCGACGTACATCATCCCGTGGCGGAAGTACCGGGCATCGTCCAGTTCGCGGCTCAGGAAGATCTTGGTGCCGATGCCGTCGGCCCAGTCCATCTGGGGCAGCGATTCGATGTAGTCGTCCGACATCGCACGCGGATACCGCCGCGCGTTCTCACCATTCGCGTCGTATGTCATGCGCGTGTCCAACCCCGCTCTCGGTCGCTTTGCGAACTCGCAGGAAAATCTCCTGCGCTCGTAGATTTGTGACTGCGCGAGCAGGCTCGGATCCCGCCGACCAGCTCGACCTCGTTTTGGCGCGGTTTCCGCTAGGCCCGGTTGAGGATGTGCGGGGGCAGGACGCGCTTCTCCGCAACCGGTGGCTGCGGCAGCACGCGGGTATCCCAGCCATCCGTACGGTCCGGCACGATCTTGTACCACCGACGCGCCTGAACGGCGCCCGCGCTGAAGTAGTACTCGAGATGTGGGTGGCCGAAGTAGAAGTACTTCTCGGCAGCCAGGTCGAGCAGCTCCTCGATGAGGGCGGGGTCATCCACCACTTCGGCGCGGCCCTCCAACTGGACGGCCCGGAAGTTCGCGATCTCGTCGCCCTCGTCGACGACGCCCGAAACCCGTCCCCCGGCCTCGATCGTCTGTTGATGTTTGGCTGCCGGGGTGGATGTGGAGCCCGGATCCCCGATGACAGGGTCCATCGGGATGTACACGGCCTCGTCCTTCACCACGTACCACGCCGGGGTCACGTGTATCGCTTCGCCGTCACGAGCGGAGGCCAGGCGGATCGTCTTCGCCTGCTCCAGAAAGGCCCACCGCTTCACTCCGTCAAGCGGAGCCAACTCACTCAAAGTGACTGGCATCGTCCTGTTCCTCTCAGAGATCCGCTTCGGAAACAGCGCGCATGTCGATGAGTGCGTCGCTGTAGGAGGCGTCGTCGCCCGTATAGCGCCAGCCGGACTGCATCACCGGGGCCATCGTCCAGAAATTGATGGACTCCACGCCGGTCGCCTTCATCGTGTACTTGTAGCCCGCCGGGGCCCAGAAGTGATCGCCTTCGTCGAGGACGAACTCGGCTTCATTGCCTTCGGCGTCGGAGACGAGTACGCGCAACTGGCCCTTCATGCAGTAGAAGGCCTCGTCCCAGCTGGTCTCGTCCCAGACCAGGTCCTCCATGTCCGCGTCATGGAAGCACAGGCCCTGACTGTAGAAACGTGCTTCGTCCCGCTCCCGGGAGATGAAGACCCCGCTTTCGCACCCCTTGCTGAACTGCAGACGCGGCATCTTCTCGATCTCGGAGAACCGAGTGTGTCGGGGGAAGCGGTTGGCCCGTGGGGGCGCCGACTTCCGGATGGCGGAGCCTTTCGACTCGCCCGGGCGGTTGCTGTTACTGGTCATGCCTTGCACCCTCCTGCGGTTTCCAAAGGGAAGATCGTGAAGAAGACGGGACTAGGCTGGTCCCCTGGGTACTGGGCGTCGGTGCCTGTTCGGTTCCGCGCAGCCGGCAGTCGACGGCGGAGAGCTCGAGGGGACGCCGGACGCCGGGCGTCGGTGTCATGCCGTACTCGCGGAGGTGGCGGCGGCCGGGATCCCGCGGTCGGCCCGCTCGCGCAGCGCCGGCAGCACATCGGTGGTGAACTGCTCGAGGAAGCGCCGCTGGTCGCCGCCCGGGCCGTGGATGACGAGGTCGTCGGAGCCGAGGTCGAGGTAGGGCCCGATGCGGTCGACGACATCGGCCGGGTCGTCGGAGACGATGAAGCGGGTGTGCGCCTTGTCCGCGCCGCGATGTAGATCGGCACCGGCTGCTCGGGGCGGTCGTAGATCGTGGCCTTGGACGCGCGGTAGTACTCGTCCTCGAAGTCGACGCGGTCCTCGGTCCGCAGTCGACGCATCAGCGTGATCGACTCGGCCATCCGCATCCGGCGCTCCTTGGGCCCCGGGAACTCCTCCCCTGTCGTCGGGGTCTCGTTCATCGCCTCGCCGGATCCGATGCCGAGGATGACCCGGCCCGGGTCCAGCGCGCCGAGCGTGCCGAACGCCTGCGCGACGATCGACGGGTGGTAGCGCAGGGTCGAGGTCAGCACGCTGGTCGCGAGCACCGCGCTGCTGGTCGCCTCCCCCACCGCGCCGAGCCAGGTCAGCGCCGACGGGGCGTGCCCGCCGTGGTGGCGCCAGGGCTGGAAGTGGTCGGACACGGCGACGATATCGAGCCCGCGGTCCTCCGCCTCGACGGAGAACTCCAGCAGCTCTCGCGGCGCGAACTGCTCCGCCGACGCCTTGTAGCCGATCCTGACGGTCACTGAAGAGCCCTCTCCGAACGCGCTCGTGGAGAGCGAGCGGACGCATGCGCGCTCATGCCCGGGCGCTCCTGGCCGGGGCCCGCCGCGGCGACGTCGAGCAGCGCCCGACCCGCGGTATAGGCCTCCCGCAGGTCCGACCCGTCGTAGACGGCGGCGGCAAGGCGGCGGAGCAAGGGAATGGCGTTCACCGCCACCGTGTTCGACAGCCACTCGAAGAGCAGCACGTCCGAAGTCGAATCGCCGTAGGCCACGCACTCACTCGCCGTGAGTCCGAAATCGTCGAGCAACGCGACAGTGATGTCCACCTTGTGCTGCACCGTGAGGAACAGGTCCTCCGTCGGCGGGCGGCCGGGCTCGACGCCGGCGCCGTACACGGCCCCGGCACCCCAGCGCTGCAGCCGGCGGACAAAGAACAACGGCGACTGGGAGATGACCACGCTGTGCTCGCCACGGGCCGCGATGTCGGCGAACACCTCCATCATCCCGTCGATCCACGGCGCCGCCTCGAACGCCTGGTCGATCTCCTCCTCGCTCGCCCCCGCCCAGAGCGGTAGCACCCGCTCCCAGAACGCCTTGTCCTCGACCTCCCCGCGCAGCCACGCCTCCTCCATCGCGTTCGCGATCTCGAACGAGCCGAGATGACGGGACAACTCCAGGGTCGCGACTCCGCGGAGCAGAGTCCCGTCCATGTCGAAGACGTGCAGCCGGGTCATCCGGGTATCGCTCCTCGTCTCGGGTGTTCTGAGGGGATCAGCGACTCGCGGCGCGGCGGAGACAGGCGCGACGAGCGAGGATCTACGCGGTACCGCGCAGGGGCCGGTCATGCCCTGGTGCTGATTCGGCCGTCGTAGCCGGCGCACATCAGGCCGACCGTCGATCCGGTACGACCCGGCGACCGAGCCACGTAGTGAAATCCTGCAGTTGATCATCTCGCCGTTGCCATCTGCCGTCTGCAGATCAGCGGGAAGCATCGGCGGGTGCGCGCCCAATTCCTGAACGTGAACAGGCGACGCGTCCGCGCCGCGACTGGAGCGCAGACCGCTCAGGCCACAGTGGATTCCGATGCGGATGATCAAGTGCCATGGAAGTTCCGATCCATCCAGCTAGTCGTTTCTAACGGAGGGAGGAGTAACGCCTGAGGTCCTAGGCCTGCTGCGATCAGTGGGACCATGGACGCGCGGCAGTCGTCGCAGGTCAGGATGTTGAAACGGCTGATTGGGTGAGCTACGCCACTTGCTGAGGCCAAGTTAGCGCCCTCCGCTGGATCGGACAAGAGATGAATCGTTTCTACTTTTTCGTTCCCCATAACGGGCGATCTGTCCCGGCCTAGGCAACTTGTTGCAGCGGACTGTGGCCACCCGACATGTGCGGAGTAACCGACGCGGAGCATACGCGCAGGTAGGAGCGTTTCTTACTGGGCTATCAGCGCTACTGGTCAGTGCGCAGTCGACGTAGAGCGCCTGCCCTGAGCTAGGGCCGCGGGGTCGCTCGCGTTACGGGAGGTTAAATCTGAAAAGCATTCTACCGGGACCGTTGAATCCGAGATCGGTAAAGTCAGCGCCGAAGACGCAACGATCGACGACGCCGCGGGCCTGCCGCGCTGGCGCCCCGATCTCGCCGACCGACAACGCGCGTTCGGGCGAGAACGGGCGAGAACTTGCGCGCCCGCCGCCGGGCGCGCAACGAGTACCTCGTTGAAGCGTCCTGCGCCCGCGTGGTGTCCCGCACCGTCGTCGGGCGTGGTGGAGATGATCGGCAGTGCCGTTCGGTGCCACGATCAGCACCCGGGCCCCGTCGGCCAGGCCCCGCCGCCCCAACCGCCACAGCGGCATCTTCACCCTTTGCCGCCACCGCTCCGACCGGCCGCCGGACCCACCGCAGTCTCTCCAGGGCCGGGGCACCCGCTCGGCGGTGGCGACGAGGTCGACGTTGACCGCGCCGACCGCGCCTCCACTCATCGGGGCTTCCCCCGGCGGCGCGGCAGCCGAGTCTCGCAACTGAAGGATGGGGTGGGCAGCGCTCAGGAAGCTGAAGTACCCGGCTCTGCTCGTCGTCCGGCACCTCGCTCCGACCACTTCGAGCACACCTACTGTCGGCCGTTGGCGGGCCCGTCCATCAGCAGCTGCGGGGGCCATCGGGGAGCGCGGGACCGGGCGTCGCGGTCGGGGGGCAACGTCGTGCTGCGCATGGCAGAACCTCTCATCCAAGCGACCCGAGAACTGGACACATGGCAAGGCCGGAGCGAGCTAGATCACAGTATTAGAAACGTATCCATGAGAGGCCGCTCACGCAAGGTCACCTTGCGGTACGTTGCCGCTAGGACCGGCATGGCTTGCGAACCGCAAACAGCCCTCACGCAGGTGCGGGGGAGGCCGTCGAGCCCGCGTAGCGATCATCGCGCCTTTGTCCGGGTCGCCGCGTGTGGTCCCGCAGGGTTCGACACATCGAATGTCCGAGGGACGGAGGCATCTCCCCGTCATGGTCCCGCCGACCAGCGCACTCGCACCTCTGCGCGTGCTCGACTTCTCCCGCGTGCTCGCCGGTCCGTTTGCCACGATGCTGCTCGCCGATCTCGACGCCGAGGTCACGAAGGTGGAGCGGCCCGGCATGGGCGACGACACCCGCGCCTGGGGCCCGCCGTACGACGACCGCGGGACCGCCACCTACTTTCTCGCGGTCAACCGGAACAAGACCGGCATGGTCCTCGACCTGGCTGACCCCGACGATCTGTCCACCGCCCGCCGGCTCGCCGGCGCCGCCGACGTGGTCGTGGTCGTGGTCGTGGAGAACTTTCGTCCTGCCGTGATGGACCGCCTCGGTCTGGGCTATGACGCGTTGCGGGCAGACAACCCGGGGCTCGTGTACTGCTCGATCACCGGCTTCGGTCGCAGCGCAGGTGCGGACCTGCCCGGCTACGACCTGCTGGTCCAGGCAGTCGGCGGACTCATGAGCAACACCGGCGCACCGGACGGGAAACCGCAGAAGGTCGGTGTGGCGGTGGTCGACGTACTCGCCGGGCTCTTCGCCACCGTCGGCATCCTGGCCGCGGTGCGCCACCGCGACACCACAGGGAATGGCCAGCACGTCGAAGTCGATCTGCTGTCCTCACTGCTCGCGGGGCTGGTCAACCAGGCCTCGGCCTACACCACCGGCGGCGTTGTACCGAGCCGGATGGGCAACCGGCACCTCAGCGTCGTCCCGTACGAGCCCCTCCCGACCAGCGAGGGCGAGCTCGTCCTCGCCGTCGGCAACGATCGCCAGTTCCGCGCACTGTTCTCCGTCCTCGGGGCCGAGCCTCTCGCCACCGATCCCCGGTTCGCCACCAACCCCGCCCGTGTCGCCCATCGCGACCAGCTGCGCGCAGTGCTCGTCGAACTTCTCGCTACCCGCCCCGCGGCGGAGTGGACCGGGGCCTGCACGGCCGCGGGAGTGCTCAACGACCTCGCAGGCGCCTTCCGGCTGGCTGCCGAGCTCGGCTTGGAGCCCGTGGTCACGCTCCCCTGCCCGGACGGGTCAGCGTCCACCTTCCGCGCAACCCCATCGGGCTTTCCGGGACACCACCGACCTACCGTTGCGCGCCGCCACAGCTCGACAACCCAAGCGACCACGACATCGAGCCAGACGAAGGAGACAGCCGATGACGGCGTGCACCCCCCTCATCATCGACACCGACCCCGGAGTAGACGACGCGTTCGCGCTGGTATTGGCGCTGTGCAGCCCGGAGGTCGACGTCCGTGCCGTCACCGTCACGTTCGGCAACGTAAGCCTGGACAAGACCTCTGCCAATGCGCGGCGGGTGCTCGCGCTCGCCGGGCGAACCGACGTCCCCGTCGCCGCGGGTGCGGCGCGCCCGCTGGTGCACGCGCAGGCGGAACTGGCCTCGGATTGGCATGGCGTCGATGGGCTCGGCCTGCGCTCGGACGACTTCCCGGAGCCCGGCCCCGCCGACCCGCGTGCGGCCGTCACCCTGATGGCCGACGTGCTGCGCGCGTCCCCGGACCCGGTCACGCTCGTCTCCCTCGGCCCCATGACCAACACCGCCGTGCTGCTGACCGCTCACCCCGAGTTGGCCCCGCGGATAGCCCGGATCGTCGCCATGGGCGGGTCCATGGGCACCGGCAACACCCGCGGGGCCGGCGAGTTCAACGTCTACGCCGACCCCGAAGCCGCCCACCGCGTGCTCACCGAGCCCGCCGTCCCGGTCATCCTGGTCCCGCTCGACCTCACGATGGGCTGCCTGGCCGACGGCGCCTGGCTCGATGCGCTCGCCGCCGCCGGGCCGCGCTGCGCAACGCTCGTCAGCACCGTCACTCTCTACCGCCAGGTGTTCCGCGAGCGCTACGGCCTCGATGCGGTCGCCCTGCACGACACGCTGGCCGTGCTCGAGGCCGTACTACCCGGCACCCTGCGCACGGCCGCTCTTCCGATCAGCGTGGAATGCAATCTCGGCCCCGGTCGCGGTATGACGGTGGCAGAGCGTCACCCCGACGCGCCCGGCCCACCCCCGGTACGCGTCGCACCCGCCCCTCACACGCCCGGCCCGCCGGTGCACGTGGCACTCGAGGCCGACACCCCCGCTGTCCTCTCGGACACCCTGCGCCGGCTCGTCACCTTCGGCTGAGCAGGTTCCGCCAGTCGCGTTCGGGCTCCTCTCACCGATAGAGACGGAACAGCCCACACCGGTGCAGTGGGCCTCCGTGTCTCAGCTATGCGTGCCAAAGCGGCCATCCACACGGTCAAGGTGCCCCGGATTAAGGGCATGGGCGATGTGATCGTCGACCGCCGCGCTGATCAATACGTCGTCGATGTCGACGAGCACCAGGAACAGCCGACAACCGAGGCGGGCCGCGACATGCTCGGCATCCCGGAACCGGTGCCGGTACCCGGAGCTTGACCGAGGCGCAGGTCGCCGAGAAGGTCCTCCCCGGCTGAGCGATTCCGGGCGCCGCAGCCCGTCTCTCTGATCTTGTACCGGGGGACGGATGACCGACATCGGGTACGACACGGGCAGCCTGCGGCAGGGTGCGGATCAGCACCATTCCTGCTCCGACGCGGTCACCGCGCTCGACGCGATGCTCGCGGCGATCGACGTGACCGCAGTTCCGGTGGGAGCGTTCGCTGCCGGGGCCTGAGGTGACGGTGAGGCGGACGTCGCAAACCGGGTGAGGGCCTGCCCCGAACGATTCAGTCCCGCGTGAGCTCCGGGAACGTTCACGGCGGCCACGGGGCGGCGCTCGACCCGCGCTCCCCCGCCTTTCACCGGGGCTCCGCACACGGACGCAATGGACTCGGTCGTCCGCCGCCAAGCCGAGCCGGCACCGGGTTGGACGGTGCCCGAGCTGGAGGAGAACCGGAATACCGCGGCACATTTGCGCCCGGCCCATCGGGTGTTGCACGACGTTCGAGACCGGGGGCCGTGCATTGCACGGTCGTACCACGGGTCCGTCTCCGACTCGGTGGAGGTCGACCTGCATCACGAGGGCGCGTGTAACGAGCCCGAGCGCGATGGGCGCAGTCGTCGGTCAGCTGAGCCGGACGCTGGTCGTGGAGTTCCGGGCTGAGCGTCGGTTCCAGCAATGCCGAGCCGACCTTCTGCCCGGAGATGATGGCGTGCAGGGCACGGGCTCCGTCTCGACCCATCTGGGCCATGGAGAGGACACCGAGGTGAGAGGGACGGGCAGCCACCGCGCGAGCGGGATGTCGTTGTACCCGCCCACGGCGAAGTTCTTCCCCACGACTCGTCCGTGCTCGCGGGCGGCGCCCATCGCGCCGATCGCGGCGAAGTCGTTGATCGCGAAGATCGCCGTGATCTCCGGATGGCGTTCGAGTAGGGCATGTGCAGCCTCGTAGCCGCCTTCTCCGTCAGGTGTGGAGGTCTGGATACAGCTGTCGGGCACGCTCGTTCCTGACGACAGGAATCGCTCGACGAAGCCGTGTGTGCGCTCCACGCAGGTACTCACGAAGTCAGGCCCTGCTCGGTGCGCCCCGCGGCCAGCGCGGCGTCGCGGGCGGCGAGCTCCGTGGGGTGGTCCTCGACGAGGCCGCGGCGCTGCGCCCGCTCCTCCTCGAGGGTGGTGTCGCGGGCGCGGAGGGTGTGGCGGTCAGGGAGGCGACCTGGTCGCGGAGCTCCCCGGCCTGGGCCGCGGTGGCGTCGGCGAGTTCTTCGGCGCGGGTGAGGCGTTCCTCGAGGGCGGTGGCCCGGCCGTCGGCGCGCAGTTGCTCGCTCTTGCGGTTCAGCGCCTACGGAACGGAATCCCCCGCGTCGTGATCGTTCCGTGACGGCGAAGGCGGCACGGATTGCGGCCGAGGGCGCATACTGCAGCCACCATCCGCCCCGGACCCCGGCGGCCG
>NZ_JAODNI010000154.1 GCF_025465255.1 Pseudonocardia sp. | reverse complement strand
GAACGCATCGGCGTACTCGCCGCGCTCCGCGCCACGGGTCAGCACCGCCACCGTCTCGCCCTCGTGCACCCCGGAGAGGGTCAGCTGCTGCAGGCAGATGTCGTTGAACAGGTTCTGGTCCATGGCTACTCCTTGGGCTCGAGGTACGAGAGCAGGTACGGGCGGACGACGTCGAGGAAGCCGGGAAGGTTGTCCCACGGGACCATGTGCCCGGCGGCGGGGACGGTGAGGACCGGGACGTCCGGCCGGATCCGGCGGAGCTCCTCGGCGGTGTCGTCGGGGACGACGGGGCTGTCGCCTCCGCGGACGAGCACCACCGGCCCGCGCAGACGGGGCCAGTAGTCGAAGAAGTCCTCCGTCTCGAACCCCTCGTGGGTCTCGACGACCGCCGTCTCGTCACAGGTGGCGAGGAACCGGGCCCGCATCTCCAGCTCGCGTTCGGGCCACGCCGGGTAGAACGCGCGGACACCGTCGGCGTCGGTGCCCTCCCGCGCCTGCCGCAGCTGGTCGAGGAAGGCCTGCCGGGAGGTGGGGTACGGGCCCCGACCGGGCCCCGAGGTCGGCGGGTCGACCAGCAGGAGGGGCCCGTGGTCGTCCGGTGCGTGCCGCACCGCGTAGGCCGCGGCGATCCGCGCGCCCATCGAGTGGCCCAGGACCACAGGCGCCCGGAGGCCGAGCGCGTCGACGAGCCCTGCGGTGTCCGCGGCGTAGTCGGTGAGGCGGTACGCCCCCGACGGGGCGCGGTCGCTCTCCCCGCGTCCCCGCACGTCCGGCACGGTCACCCGGTAGCCCTGGCTCGCGAAGCGGACCGCGAGGAAGTCCGCGCAGACGGCCGGGCTCGTGATGCCCGGCAGCACGAGGAGGTCGCGGTCGCCCTCGCGCCCGTACCGCAGCACGCGGTGCCGCAGCCCGTTCGCGCGCACCAGGACGCTCTCGCCCGCGATGTCGATCGACGTCGTCATCGGCCGGCCACCTCCGCCGTCGCCGTGTCCGCCGGGAGCTGGTCGAGCGCCCGCTCCAGGAGGGGGCCCGCGAGCCGGGTGGCGGCCGGCACGCGCACGCGATCCACCATGTACTGCAGCTTGCGCTCGGCCTGGACCCGCGAGCAGGTCCCGGACAGGACCCAGCCGCGCGTGACGCCCGCGAGGGTTTCGAGGAACGACAGCGAGTCCGCGGCCTGGACGTCGTCCGCGCCGTTGAGCCCGCCGACCTCGTGCAGGCCGATCAGACGCCGGATCTCGGCCACGTCGACGGTGGCGGCCACCGGCCCCAGGTTCGCGAGCCAGACGGAGACGACCTCGGCCGACCGGAGGCTGTGCGGGAACAGGTAGGCCGGGTCGTCCCACCGCACGTCGGCGTGCCCGAGGACCGGGCCGCCCGGGAACATCCGCTCGATGTCGTGCGTGATCGCCGCGATCCGCATCTCGGCCGTCGCCGACGGGGTGAGGTGGACGAGCCAGTCACGCGCCCGGACGAGGTGCTCCGCCTGGTGGTACGGCGCGATCCACTCCGCGGCGAGCGCCTCGACCTCGGACTCCGCCCCGACCCGGGGGGCCGTCCACGGCATCGGGCCGGTCACCGCGCGCGCCGGTTCTGCCAGACGGTGATCGCGTGGAGGACCACCGAGACCGCACTCAACGCCACGGCGATCTTCGTCCAGCGGTCGTCCCGCGGGCCGTCGGCCCGCGGGCCGGCAGGGAGCCCCGGCTCGTGGGGAGTGGCGTCGGCGGCGGGACGGGCGGTGCCGGTCACAGCCTGGGTCGCCGGGGCAACGGCGCCACCGAGGGCGCTCTCCAGGTTGCGGGAGAACGCGGCGGTCACCTTCCCGGCCTGCTTCGCGACGACCTTCTGCCCGACGCTGCCCAGCGCGCCGGCGAGCGCCACGTCGCCGTCGACGGACACGGTCGTGCGCTCCGGCCCCGCGGGCTCCACCTGGACGGTGACGGTCGCCCGGACGTTGCCCATGGCCCCGCGCACGGTCTTGCCGGTCGCCGTGAAGGCGATGAGCTTCTCGGGCACGCGCTCGACGATCTTCACCGTCGCGGCGAAGGTCGCGGACATCGGGCCGACGCTCTGCGTGAGCCGGACGTCGATGTCGTCGGGCCCGGACAGGGTCAGGTCCTCGACGCCGGGCACACAGCCGGCGACCTTCTCGGGGTGCTCGAAGAACGCCCACACCGAGGCGAGCGGCTGGGCCACCTCGAATTCCTCACGGAGTTTCATGATCTCTCTTCCACCCGCGGACTTCTCCCGCGGGCACGTCGTGTCACGGGCGGGACGCCCGCAGGTCGGTCAGCACGCGGCGGAGGTAGACCGACGTCAGGTGGCGCCGGTAGGCCGCGGACGCGCGCACGTCGGACGGCGGGTCGATGACCTCCGACGCGGCCGCGGCGGCCGCGTCCAGGTCGGCGTCGCCCAGCGGCGTGCCCTCGAGCGCGGCTGCCGCCGCGGTGGCGAGCACCGGGCTGTCCGCCACCCCGCCGAGGGCGATGCGGACGTCGCGCCAGGTGCCGTCGTCGTTCCGGTCGCCCGTGGCGACCACGCTGACGACGGCGAAGTCGTTGTGCTTGCGGCAGTACTGCCGGAAGGCGAAGTGCTGCGGACGGCCCGGGAACTCGACCGCGACGACCAGCTCGTCCGGCTCGAGCACCGTCGCGTAGGAACCCTCGTAGAGCTCGCCGACGGGGATCCGTCGGACGCCCCCCGGCCCCACCGCGACCACGGTCGCCCCGAGCACGAGACAGGCCAGGGGCATCTCGCCCGTCGGGTCGCCCTGCACCAGGGACCCGCCGACCGTGCCCCGGTTGCGAACCTGGCGGTCCCCGATGTGGGTCACGATCCGGCTGAGCAGCGGCAGCCGCTCGGCCACGACGGCCGAGCGCTCCACGGTGGAGTAGCGGACCAGGGCGCCGATCTCGGTGCGCTCCCCGTCGACGCGGATGTCGTCGAGCTCGTCGATCTCGTTGATGTCGATCAGTGCATCCGGGCGCCACAGCCGCATGTTCAGCATGGGCACCAGGCTCTGCCCGCCGGCGAGCACCCGGGCCCCGCCGGCGTGGGCGCGCAGGTGCGCGACCGCGTCGGCGACGGTGGTCGGCCGGTGGTAGGCGAAGCGGGCGGGCTTCACGACGTCCGGTTCCCCGAGGTGACGCCCATGCCGGAGAACCGCGCCAGCACGTGCCCGACCGCCGACTTCGGCTGCGCCACGAGCTGCTCGGCCCGCCGGTGCGCCCAGACCGTCTCCGGGCGCACCTGCAGGACGTGCACGTCGCCCGCCTCGGACACCGCCCACTCGATGTCCTGCGGGGCGCCGCGGTGCTGCTCGATCCGCTTCGCCAGCTTGACCAGCGTGTCGATCTCCTCGTCGGCCAGGCAGGGGGCCGCCCGCCGTTCCTCGGCCACGGGGACGAGCCCGACCGTGTTGGTGGCGGGGTCGACCCCGTAGGCGGACTCCTGCGGGCTCAGCTCGCGACGGACGATCTCGAAGGTCACCTTGTCCACGACGAAACGGCTCGGCGTGACGCCGCCGCCGACCACTCCCTCGCCGAGCCCCCAGCAGCCCTCGACGACGACCTTGGAACGGTCCCCGGTCACCGGGTCGAGGGTGAACATCACGCCGGCGGAGCGCGCCTCCACCATCTGCTGCACGCCGACGCAGATGCCGTGGTCGGCGAGCGCGGCGTCCGCGGTCGCCTCCGGCCGGTAGGTCAGCACCGCCGGGCCGAACATGCCCGCCCAGCACCGGCGGACGTGCGTGAGCACGTCGTCGGCCCCGCGGATCCACAGGAAGGTGTCGTACTGCCCGGCGAAGCTGGCCCCGGCGAGGTCCTCGGACTCGCCGCTCGACCGCACGGCGACGGCCAGGCCCGCGCTCCCGCTTCCGCTGCGCTCCGCGAGCTCCGCGTAGGAGCCGCGGATCGCCTCCTCGAGCGCCGGCGGCATGGCCGCGGCCTCGATCTGCGCGGTGAAGGCGGAGCTCAGCTCCTGGACCCGGGCGAGGTCCGCGCCGCGGGCCTCGGCCCGCACGGTGCGGGCGGCGTCGGCGAGCCCCGACTCCGCCAGGAAGTACCGGTAGGCCGTCGTGGTGATGCCGAATCCGGGCGGCACGGCGAACCCGGCCGCGGTCATCTCGGCCAGGCTGCCGAACTTCCCGCCGAGCAGCGGGCTGCCGACGGCGGCGGGATCGTCGATCCGCAGGACGAAGGGGGTGTCGGTGGTGGTCATGAGTTCACGTCCTCGAGCACGCGGACGACGCCGTTGCTGCCGTCGACCTCGATGAGCTGTCCGGTCCTGATGGTCGTCGTCGCGAAGCCCGTGCCGACGACGGCCGGCAGTCCGTACTCGCGGCACACGATCGCGGTGTGCGCCATGATCCCGCCGACGTCGGACACGGCGGCCCCGAGCCGGGAGAAGACCGGCGCCCAGCTCGGCGCGGTGATCCTGCAGACCAGGATGTCGCCGTCCTCCACCTCGTGGAGCTGCTCGGGGTCCAGGATCACGCGGGCCCGCCCCGTGGCCTTGCCGGCGGAGGCGGCCACGCCGTTGAGCTGGTTCGGGTCCTTGCCCTCCGAACCGAGCCATTCCTGGACCGACTCCTGGTTGATGCCCCACAGCATCACCGTCAGCGGCTCGGTGATGTACTCCGGCGGCACGCCGAGCGCGGGCTGCGGCGGGTTCGCCTTGAGCACGTCCCGGATGCGGCGCCGCCGCTCGACCTCGGGCCGCCAGTAGGTGACGCCGCGGGCCTCCGTCCCGGTCGCCCAGCCGATGTTGAGGTCGTAGAGCGCCGAGTAGATCTCGTTGCGGTGCAGATAGAAGATGTCCTCGCGGTCGTCGAGGAACCCGTGCGCGACGAACACGTCCCCGAGCTCGCGCACCTTCGACCAGAACATCGAGTGGTGCCAGTGCTCGACGTAGAAGTTGTGGTTCTCGACGAACGGGAAGACCTGGCGCGCGAGGGCGACGAGCCCGTCGAAGGACTCCCGGTCCGCGTCGGTCGGCAGGTAGGTCCGGTACTCGTCGGTGACCCGCACCCGCTCCGCGAGGATGGCCTCGAGCGGCCGTGCGATGTCCTGGCCGTCGAGAAGGTTCTTGACGTAGCCGCGCAGGGCGGTGAAGGGCAGCCGCAGGTCGTCGATCCACGCGCGGTCGCTGTGCTGGTACCCGGCGCCGGTGGAGAACCAGAACCACGGGTCCTTGGCCTTCTCGAAGGCCTCGACCCAGGCGCCTCCCGCAGGCTGGGCGGCGATCGCCGCGATCGCGGCCGCGGGGTCCTCGTTGCCGAGCACCTGCTCGGTCAGCCCGAGCTCGACGGCCAGCCTGGCGAGGGCGCGGACCTCGTCGTCGGGCCGGAACAGCATGATGTCGATGCCCGACACCATGCTGGCAATGGTCTGGTCGGTGATCCCCGGAAAGGCCGCCTGGCAGAACTCGCGGAAGGTCAGGTAGGCGCCGTAGCCGAGGTTGAGCATCTCGAAGTGGTACGAGCCCATCTCGAACATATTGTGGATCAGCTCGCTGTACTTCGTGAGCAGGTCGTAGCTCGAGTACAGGCCGCGGTGGGAGAAGACCGCGGACTCCGGCTCCTTGTCCGGGAGCGGCGCGAAGCGGATCTCCTTCAGCCGCTCGATGCAGTCGGTCGCCTTGGCCACCCACTGCTCGTAGATCTCGTCCCAGTTCTCGTAGTAGTGGCCGGCCCGCACCCCGAAGTCCTCGGCGCGCGCGGCGATCGCGTCCGGATCGGTCACCGCGTTCGGGCTGATGTAGAGGTACCCGTTGATGATCCGGTGGTCGATGCCCCCGGCCAGCGGGATCGGCCAGACCCGGGTCGACATCTGGCTGACGGCGACCCACCAGTTCTCGGTCATGATCGTGTCGAACGGGTAGAGCGGTTCCGGGTTGTGCATGCCGTCGAAGAACCAGAACTTGCCGTCCTCGAACTCCGCGCGCTCCTTGCTCAGCAGCGCGTAGTACGGGTACATGCTCTCCCAGCCCTCGGCGCCGGGTGGCGTCGTCACCGCGAACGGGCTGGCGAACCGCTTCCCGGGCACCGCCTGGGCGGGCTCGATCGGCGCGGACGAGGGATCGGGGCTCGTGAGCGTCATGCGGGGACCTCTGACTTCGGGTGGGTGGTGGTCGGCCGTCCGGGATCGGTGCCGGGGAGAGCGGTGGCCTCGGCGGGCGCCGCACCGGTCTCGGCGAGGTAGCCGAGGACGTCGGCGAGGTCGACGACGTCGCCGTACTTCTCGTCGATGTCGAACAGGTTGGCGGCGTGGGGACCGGGCGCCCGGTCCGCGACGCAGTCGCGCGGCACGAGGGTCGGGAACCCGTACTGGACCGCGTCGACCACCGTCGCGCGAACGCACCCGCTGGTCGTCGCGCCGGCCACGATGACGGTGTCGGCGCCGACAGACGTGAGATAGGTGGCCAGCGCGGTGCCGAAGAACGCCGACGCGCCGGTCTTGACCACGAGGTGTTCGTCGGGCCTGCGGTCCAGGCGGTCGTCGATCTCGACGAGCCGGCTCCCGGAGGTCAGCGCCGCCATACCGGTGGCCTTGCGGAGCCACGTGAGACCGGTGATCTGCGCGGGGTCGTACGCGATCGTGGTGAACACGACCGGCGCGCCCACCGAACGGGCGGCGTCGAGCATCCGCGCGGTCGCGAGCACGGCTGCGGCCATGTCCGCGCCCGTCGGGTAGGACGGGTCGGTGAAGCCGTGGCTGAAGTCGACCACCACCACGGCCGGGCGAGAGCCCCGCGGCACCGGGCGACCGAACCCAGCGCGGTCGTACACACGGGCTGTCGAGGGCTCTTGGTCCACAGTGTGCTCCTCTCGCGATCACGTCGTGCCGCTCGCGGCGACGACCCGACGGGCAGCGGCATACATGTATACCAACTACGGGCGACCCCGGAAGTGCGCGGCGAACGAAAGGCAGCTTGCCCTACGACCAGGCCCGAACGGAAGCCCCTCGGCCGAGTAAACGATCCGGACACACACGGAAACAGAGCCGTTACGCGAGGCATCACCGCAGGTCAACGGGCAACGGCGAGGGCTTGTCAGGAATTGCATACCGGTATACGTTCTCGCGTCAATCGACCCGATTCACTCACACGGGTCGCCTCCACCCCTCGCCACCCGGTCGACGGTGGATCTCGGTTCTCTCCCCGCTGCGGGTCCGCAGCGCCCGGCACTCCTCCACTGGAGACGCTCCATGCCGCAATTCCCCGAGCAGGCATCCACCAACTGGATTCTGGCCGCCTTCATCTACACAGTGGGGGCGATCGCCGTCCTCCTCGTCGTCGTCGGTCTCGTGTTCATCGACGTCGGACTCGTCCGGCGCCGCAACGTCCTGGACACGACCCTGCAGAAGATCGGGGCCGCGATGGTCGGCGGCCTCGGCACCCTCCTCATCGGCTACCCGATCTGGCAATGGCAGTTCAACCAGGCCTTCGGCCTACCCCGGCCCTTCCGGCAGGCGGTCCAGGACTGGTGGCTGGGCGGGGCCTTCACCTCGACGGCCTCCCGGCACATCGATCCCGCGGCCCTGCCCGAGGCGGACGTGCTGCAGATCTTCCTGGTCTTCTTCGTGACGTTCACGATGGCGACCGTCGCCCTGATCCACACCGGTGTCGTGGAGCGCATCAAGCCGATCCCGCTTTACGTCATGTCCTTCGTGGTGGGCGCCGTGCTCTCGCCCCTGGTCGGCTACCTCTGCTGGGGTTCGCTGTCGCCGCTGACCCTGCGCGGCACGCACGACTTCGACGGCGTCTTCCCCCTCTACATCACCGCCGGGACCTTCGTGCTCGTCCTCGCCTGGCGGGTCGGGCCCCGGCTCGGCGCGTTCCGCGAGCACCCGAGCGGCGCGCGGCCCGCGTCGCAGAACCTGTCCTTCGTCGGCATCGGGATGCTGCTGATCCTCCTGGCGCTGCCCTTCGTCACCATCGGCAGCGGGTTCATCGTGCCGGACGTCGGGTTCTTCGGGATCTCCTTCACCGAGAGCGGGATCGGCGTCGTCATCATCAACCTCTTCGCGGCGATCCTCGGCGGAGCCGTCGTCGGTCTCCTCCTCGCCTATCGACGCCGGGAGCCCACCTGGGCGTTCCTCGGGCCGATCTCCGGCGTGGTCGTCACCGGCACGTTGCTGGACATCGGCACCGCCTGGCAGTGCCTGCTCGTCGGCGCGCTCGGCCCGCTCGTGGGGCTGGGCACCGCGACGGTCCTGCGCCGGCTCGGCATCGACGACCCGAAGGTCGTGCCGCTGGCCCTCGGCCCGGGCGTGGTCGGCGCGATCCTCACCGGCTTCCTGAAGTGGGGGACCCCGACGGGCGGCTACATCGGTCTCGACGGCCCGCATGCGGTGGGAGTCGGGCAGATCACCCCGTGGTGGCAGCTCGCCGGGGTCGTGGCGACGATGCTGGTCGCGGGCGTCCCGGCCCTCCTGATGTGCCTGATCTTCGAGAGGTTCGGCGGGCTCCGCGCGGACGTGGCCGACGAGATCGCCGGGCTCGACATGGCGCGCTGGGGCGTCCGGAACTCGTCCGACGACCTGGCGGCGTCCGTTCCGGCCGTCGCCGCGGTGGCGGACCCCGGCCCGACGGTGCCCGACCCCGCCGGTCCGACCGGGATCGGAGAGGCAGCCGTCCCGAGCACCACGTCCTAGCCTCGTTCCCGTGGCACCGGGCGTGACGAGCGCCGGTGCCACGGGAACGGGCGCGACAAGCGCGTCGGCACCGCGACTCCGTATCATGCACCAGCCAAGTCTCCGCTGCGGTGATCCGCAGCTGTGGGAAGGAGCCAGCGAGCGCCCCGCGCATCGCTCAGGATGGAGCCCCGCACATGCAGCCTCTGGGACGCAACGCCGTTCCGCTGTCGCAGCGCACGAGCGAGGGCGTGGCCCGTGTGCTGCGGACGGAGATCTTCTCGGGGAACCTCAGGCCCGGGGAGCCGCTGCCCGAACGTCTGCTCGCCGAGAACCTGGGGGTGAGCCGCACTCCCGTCCGCGAGGCGCTCTTCACGTTGCAGAGCGAGGGCCTGGTCGAGCTCACCCCGAACCGGGGCGCCACCGTCCGGACCATCACCTCGCACGACATCGTGCAGATCTACTCGTTGCGGAGTGTCCTCGAGTCGTACGCCGCGCGTGAGGCGGCCCGGACGCGCACCCGCGAGGACCTCGACGCGCTGGTGGACGCCCAGGCCAAGCTCGAGCGGGTCGGGGGCTCGGGCACGGCCGTCGAGCAGGCCCTCGCCGACCTGGCCTTCCACAAGCTGATCAGCGACGCGACCGGCAGCAGGCTCCTGCAGACGATCATGGGGCAGGTACTGGCCTTCACCGTCAGCTATCGCTCGAACTACGCCTACCCCGCCGAGCGATCGGCGATCGCCGTCGAGCAGCACCGCGGGATCCTCGACGCCCTCCGGGAGCAGGACGCGCCGCTGGCCGAGCAGCTCATGCGCGAGCACGTGGAGTCGTCGAGCACGTTCGCACTCAAGCACTTCAGCGAGTCCGAGCACGCCGTCGTCCCCTGAAACCGACGCCCCCGCCTGCGGGCTACGGCGGCGGGAGCCCGATCGACCGCGCCCACAGCCGGGTCAGCGTGGCCACCGACGCCCCCTCGTCCAGGTCCTGGCCCATGACCAGCCAGAAGTAGACGTACTGGGTGACCATCGAGTTCAGTGCGTGCGAGGCGAGCTCCGCGTCGAGCTCCGCATCGGCGAGCCCCCATGCCTGCAGCCGGCGGATGCCGTCCGCGGCCCGGGTGACCGAGCGCTGCCGCAGCTCCAGGCGGTAACGGCGAAGCTCCTCGTCGAACGACGCCACCTGCTCGAACAGCGCCAGCAGCTTCCGGTCGCGCTGGAACAGCTCGAGGTAGCGGCGGTTGCCCTCCTCGATCCGCCGCCACGCCTCGGCCACGGTCGGGGCCCGGCCGTCCGTGCGCGGGGACGCGGGCCGGCTGGGCGCGTAGAGGCCGGTCTCCATCACCTCGTTGACCAGCGTGCGGAACACCGCGGCCTTGGAGTCGAAGTAGGTGTAGAAGCTGCCGTGCGCGATTCCGGCGACGGCGGCGATGTCGGCCACGCGGGCGTCGAGGAACCCGTCGCGCTCGAAGACGACGCGCGCGGCGTCGAGCAGCTGCGCCCGCGTACGCCTCCCCCGGGCCGTGCTCGGGGTCGCGCCGATGCTCGCGCGACGCCGGCTGCCCACGCCGCTGCCGACAGGGCGGGACGTCTGCTCGACCACCTGGGTCTCCCTCCGGTTCGCGGCGAGGATCGCATACGAAATCGTCAGCCGAAAGACTTGTAGTCGACATCGACGTCGACTTACGGTGTCGTCCGGGACACAGTGGTCGTCGCACCGTCCACAGCGCTCCCGAGCAGCCACGACAGCACCACCCGGCCGCGGGACCACCCCGCGGTCCGGGTGCCTCGCTGTGCCCGCGGACGAGGAGGTCCATGCAGTGACGGACACGGTCAGCGCGATCAGGCCGGCGCGGACGGGCCCCGCAGGCCCCACCGACTGGGGCCGTGTCTTCCGGCCCCGTGCCGTCGCCGTGCTCGGCGCCACCGGCCGCCCGGAGAGCCCCATGGCCCGGCCCCTGCGCTGGCTCGCCGGCCGCGGGTTCGCCGGCGAGGTCTACCCCGTCAACCCGAAGTACGACGAGCTCGCCGGGCTGCGCTGCTACCCCGCGCTCGCCGAGGTGCCCGGCCCGGTCGACCTCGTGCTCGCCCTGGTCCCGGCCGCGCACGCCGTCGACGCGGTGCACCAGGCCGGGGCGGTCGGCGCGGCCGCGATCGTCGTGTTCGCGTCCGGTTTCGCCGAGGTCGGGCCGGACGGCGCCGCCCTGCAGGAACGTCTCGTCGCGGCCGGACGCGAGACCGGCGTCCGGGTCCTCGGTCCCAACTGCCAGGGCATCGTCTACGGCCCCGCCCGGTTGTTCGCCACGTTCACCGCCGCCGCCGAGCGCCCGCTCGAGGGCAGCTGCGGCATCGCCTACGTGGGGCAGAGCGGGGCCGTCGGCGGCTCGGTGCTCGACATCGCCGCCGAGCGCGGCCTCGACCTCACCGCCTGGGTGAGCACCGGCAACCAGGCCGACGTCGACCTCGCCGAGATCGGTGCCCATCTCGTCCGGGACCCGGAGATCTCCGTCCTCACCGTCTACGCCGAGTCCATCCGCGACGGGGCGGCCTACGCCCGACTCGCCGCCGAGGCGGCGGAGGCGGGTACCGCGCTGGTGGTGCTGCGCTCGGGCCGGTCGGCCGCAGGCCGGCGGGCGGCCGTCTCGCACACCGGCGCGATGCTCGGCGACGACACCGCGTTCACCCTCGTCTCCCGGCGGTACGGCGTGGTTCTCGTCGACGACGTCGAGGAGCTGCTCGCCGTCGCGACCGTGCTCCGGGCGCAACCCCGGCCGGCGGGGCGGCGGATCGCCGCGGTGAGCACCTCGGGCGGCGCGGGCATCCTCGCCGCCGACCGCTGCGAGGGCCACGGACTCGCCCTGCCCGAGCTCGCACCCGAGACCCAGGACAAGCTCTCCCGCCTCGTGCCTGCCTTCGGCGCGCTGGCCAACCCGGTGGACGTCACCGCCCAGTTGTTCAACCGGGACGAGCGGGCGTTCGGCGAGGTGTGCTCGATCGTCTGCGCGGACCCGTCGGTCGACGCGCTGCTGGTGCTGCTCACGATGGTCACCGGCGACGCCGCCGTCGACCTCGCCGAGGACCTCGCCGCCGCGATGGCCGGCAGCGCCGTCCCCTGCGCGGTGGTGTGGCTGGCCGGCCAGGACCAGACCACCGGGGCCCGTGCCGTGCTCGGCGCCGCGGGGATCCCGGTGTTCTCCTCGATCGCCGTCGCCGCCCGCGTGGCGGGCGCCCTCGCCCCGGAGCCACAGCCGGATCCCGGTCCGCCCCCGCCCGTCGACCTCCCGGCCGATCTCCCCGGTGGCGGGCTGCCGGCCGACCGGTCCGGCTGGGCGCTGCTCGACGCGATCGGCGTGGCCGTCCCGGAGGGGCGCCTGGTGCGCACCGCCTCCGAGGCCGAGGAGGCCGCGCGGGCGCTGGGCGGCCCCGTGGTCATGAAGGTCGTCGCGCCCGGGCTCGAGCACAAGACGGACGTCGGCGGGGTCCGGCTCGGTGTCCCGCCGGAGCGGGCGCCGTCGGTGTTCGCCGAGCTCGCCGCCGCGGTCCCGGAGCTCGACGGCGTGCTGGTCCAGCGCGCCGTCCCGGCCGGGCTGGAGCTGCTGGTCGGCGCGAGCGGCGGCAGCGACGGCTGGCCCCCGGTTCTCACCGTCGGGCTCGGCGGCACCGGCACCGAGGTGCACCGCGACCTCGCGACGGCGCTCGCCCCCGTGAGCCGCGACGCCGCGCTGGCGATGCTGCGCGCGCTGCGGTCCTGGCCGTTGCTCGCCGGGCACCGCGGCGCCCCCGCGCTCGACGTCGACGCCGCCGTCGACGCGGTCGTGAAGGTCGGCCGGGCCGTCGCGCACTGGCCCGAGCTGGCCGAGCTGGAGATCAACCCGCTGATCGTGGGACCGGCCGGAGCCGGGGCCGTCGCGGTCGACGTCCTGGTCACGACCCGCTCGTAGGAGAACCACCACCACCGGCACGACCCGCACCGAGGAGGAGCACCAGATGGGCTCGATCGTCCTGGAGAAAGCCGACGGGGTCGCGACCCTGACCGTCGACTCGCCGGAGGTGAAGAACGGGCTGACCCCGCAGATGGGCCGTGAGCTCGTCGCCGCCTGCGAGGAGATCGACGCGGACCCCGCGATCGGCGCCGCCGTGGTCCGCGGCGCGGGCGGCACGTTCTGCTCCGGCGCCGACCGGCGCACCTGGAACCCGGGTGCGGACCAGGCCGAGGACACCGCGTTCCGCGACACCGGCGCGGTCTACAAGGCGTTCGTGCGGGTCGGGCAGCTGGCCGTGCCGACGATCGCCGCGGTCCGCGGGGCCGCCGTCGGCGCCGGGATCAACCTGATGTTCGCCACGGACCTGCGGGTCGTGGCGGAGAACGCCCGGATCCTCGCCGGCTTCCTGCGAATCGGGCTGCACCCCGGCGGCGGGTTCTTCACCATCGCCGGGCGTACCGCGGGCCGCGAGGCCACCGCGGCGATGGGCCTGTTCAGCCAGGAGGTCGACGGCCGCCGCGCCGCCGAGATCGGCCTGGCCTGGGCCGCGGTCCCCGACGACGAGGTCGAGGACACCGCGCACCGGCTGGCGGCCGAGCCGGCCAAGGACCCGGCCCTGTCCCGCGAGGCCGTCCGGTCCTTCCGCACCGAGCTGGGCCCGCCCGGGATCGGGTGGGACGCCGCCGTCGAGTTCGAGCGGGCCACGCAGATGTGGTCCCAGCGCCGCCGCAACTCGCGCTGACCAATCGCCCGGTGAGGCACGACGCCGTTCCCCGACGTCACGCACTCACCGGGGTGCCACGCAGGACAAGGAGGTCCCAGTGCGCACGTCCCCCACCCGCTCGCCGGTCCCGCGCCGCGTCGCGGCGCTGCTGCTGCCGTTGCTCCTGCTCGTCGCCACCGCCTGCGGGGCGGGGACGGGCGCGATCCCGCAGGCCGACACCGGCCCCGTCGACTGCCCACCGGTCTCGCGGGGCGCCGACGCGAACGCCGAGCTGACGTGGATCTACACGGTCGACAACACCAGCTTCGACCCGGACAAGATCACCACCAACAACAGCCAGATGTACCTGTACCCGGTCTACGACAGCCTGGTGCACGTCAACGCCGCGGGTGAGGCCGAGCCGATGCTCGCCGAGTCCTGGACGCTCTCGCCCGACGGCCGCGCCGTCGACATGCGACTGATCGGCGGCTGGCATTACCACGACGGCGTCCCGTTCGACGCGGGGTCCGTCCGCGCGAACCTGCTGCGCCACCGGGACCTCGAGGGCTCCTTCAACGCCAACCGCCTCGCCTCGCTGACCGACGTCCAGGTTCTCGACGCGCGGACGGTCCGGCTGGTCACCGACTCCTCGGCGGGGCCGCTGATCACGATCCTCGGCGGGTCGGCCGGGATGATGATGAGCCCCGCCGCGTTCGACCGCCCGGGCGAGGACATCCAACCCACCGGGGGGTCCGGACCGTACTCGATGAACCGCTACGTGCCGGGCGACCGCGTGGAGTACACGCGCGTCCCCGGCTACTGGGACCCCGCGGGGGCGCGCGTCGCGAAGATGACCTACCTGATCTCGGGCGACGACAACGCGCGGCTCAACGCCGTGACCACCGGCGCCGCGGACCTGACGTTCCTGCGGGCCAGCATGCTCCGCCCGGCGCAGGAGTCCGGGCTGACGATCTGCCAGCAGCCGTCGCTGTCGAGCTACACGCTCAACCTCAACACGGCGCGCTCGGAGTTCGGCAACGAGAAGGTCCGGCAGGCGATGAACGTCGCGATCGACCGGAGGTCGATCAGCCTGCTGGTCAGCGGCCTGTGCCAGCCGGCCGGCCAGATGTTCCCGGACTTCTACTACGCCTCGTCCAAGAACGTGACGCCGCCGGAGCACGATCCGGAACGGGCGAGACGGCTGCTCGCCGAGGCGGGCCTGCCCGACGGCTTCTCCTTCGACATGGAGGTCATCAACCTCGACGTCTACCAGCAGATCGCGCAGGTCATGCAGGCCAACCTCGCCGAGGTGGGTATCACCATGTCGATCACCCCCGTGGACATCAACAAGCTGGCCGAGGACTTCTCCGTCGCCAAGAACGTCGACGCGATCCTGTTCGAGCAGAAGGCCGAGTCGGACCCCAGCGTGCTCACCGCCGAGTACTACCGGCCCGACGGCTTCAACAACCCCGGCGGGTTCACCGACCCGGAGATCATCCGTGCCGACGAGGCCGCCGCCCGCGGCGCGACGCCGGCCGACCGGGCGCCGGAGTTCACGAAGCTCTTCGACCGCGTGGCCGAGGTCCAGGCCCCGCACATCCCGCTGTGCAACCTGACCACGCCGTTCGTGCTGAACCCGAAGGTCGGCGGGGTCGAGATCTACGCCGACGCGTCCCGCCAGCTTCGTGGCGTGGCGATCAACCCGTGACCCGGCACGCCCACCCATCCCGGCTCGACACCTCGACGAGGAGGTAGTCCCATGCTCGGCCTACTGGTCCGGCGGCTGGCCTTCACGATCCCGATGCTGGTCGTCGTCAGCTTCTGCGTCTTCAGCCTGATCGTGCTCGTCCCCGGGGACCCGGCGGTCTCCCTCGCCGGGGAGAACCCGGACCCCGAGCAGATCGCGGCGGTCCGCGAACGCCTCGGCCTGAACGACCCGTTCCTCCTGCAGTTCTGGCACTGGTTCACCGGGGTGCTGCGCGGCGACCTCGGGCAGTCGCTGTTCTCCAGCCAGTCCGTGGCGGGTGCCGTGTTCGCCCGGCTGCCCGCGACACTGTCGCTGGCGCTGCTCAGCCTGACCGTCGCGCTCGTCCTCGGGGTGGCCGTCGGCGTGCTGGCGGCGATGCGGCCGGGCACCTGGGTCGACCGGGTCGCGACGTTCGCCGCGAGCCTCGGCGTGGCCGTCCCGTACTTCTGGGTCGGCATGATCCTGGTGCTGCTGTTCGCGATCAATTTGACGATCTTCCCGGCCGTCGGGTACACCCCGCTGCACGAGAACCCGCTGCAGTGGTTCCTCCATCTGTTCCTCCCGGCCACCGCGCTGGGGCTGGCCCCTGCCGCCGTGATCGCCCGGCAGACCCGGGCCGGCATGACCGGGGTGCTGCGCGAGGACTACGTGCGCACGGCGACGGCGAAGGGGCTGCCCCCGGCCAGGGTGGTCGGCAAGCACGCCCTGAAGAACGCCGCGATCCCCGTGGTGACGGCGTTCGGCCTCGAGGCCAGCCGGCTGATCGGCGGCACCGTCGTCATCGAGCAGCTGTTCGCGCTGCCCGGGCTCGGCAGCCTCGCCTACACCTCGGTGTTCGCCCGGGACTTCCCGATGGTCCAGGGCGTGCTGCTCGTCGTCGCGGCCCTGGTGCTGCTGATCAACCTGCTCGTCGACCTGTCCTACGGCTACTTCAACCCGAGGATCCGGCAGTCATGACCACCACGGCCGACACCACAGCCGCCCTCGCCCGCACCGCGCCGGTCGCGCCGACCCGGCCCGGGTTCTGGCGCCGCTTCCGGGACAACCGGCCCGCGTTCGTCGCGCTGGTCGTCCTCGCGCTGCTCGTGGCCGCGTCCCTCGCGGCCCCGCTGATCGCGCCCTACTCCCCCGAGGCCATCGACGTCCCGCGCCGGCTGTCGCTGTCCACTCCAGACCACTGGCTCGGCACCGACTCGCTCGGCCGGGACACGCTCAGCCGGCTGCTCTACGCCGGCCGGGTCTCGCTGCTGGCGGCCGCGACCGCCGTCGCGATCGCCACGGTGATCGGGGTGCCGCTCGGCCTGCTCGCCGGGTACGTCGGCGGGAAGCCGGACTGGGTCCTCGGCCGGATCGGCGACGTCCTCATGACGTTCCCGGCGATCATCCTGGCCATCGCGATCATCGCCGCGATGGGACCCGGCCTCCAGACCGCCATGATCGCGCTCGGGATCGTCTACGCGCCCCGGCTCTTCCGCGTGGCCCGCGCCGCGACGCTGCAGGTCCGCGCGGAGACCTATGTCGAGGCGTCGATCAGCATCGGCACCCCCGCCTGGAAGATCATCCCGCGCCGGGTGCTGCCCAACGTGGCGTCGCCGGTGCTGGTGCAGGTCTCGGTGATGCTCGCGGCCGCGCTGCTGGCGGAGGCGGCGCTGAGCCTGCTCGGCCTCGGCGTCATCCCACCCACCGCGAGCTGGGGCGTGATGCTCGGCAGCGGGTTCAAGGAGATCCGCTCGACGCCGCTGCTCGTGTTCTGGCCCGGCGTCGCGATCGCGCTGGCGACGCTCGCGTTCAACCTCATCGGCGACGGGCTGCGCGACGCGCTCGGCCGCCGGACCCGGAAGGCGGACTCATGAGCGCCCCCACCGCCACGACGACCCTGCTGGCTGTCGACGACCTGCGCGTCGAGTTCGCCACCGACCATGGCTGGTCGACCGTCGTGGCCGGCACATCGTTCTCGGTCGGCGAGCGGGAGATCGTCGGGCTGGTCGGCGAGTCCGGTTCCGGGAAGACCGTCACCGGGCTGTCCGTGCTCGGACTGCTGCCCCGCGGCGTGGGCCGGGTCGCGTCCGGCTCGGTCACCCTCGGCGACCGGGACCTGCTCGGGCTGTCCGAGCGGGAGCTGCGGTCGGTGCGCGGCAACGAGGTCGCGATGGTCTTCCAAGAGCCGATGACCAGCCTCAACCCCGCGTTCCGGGTCGGCGACCAGATCGCCGAGGCCGTCCGGCTGCACCGCGGCGTCTCGCGCCGGGCCGCCCGGGACCGCGCCGTGGAGGTGCTCGACCTCGTCGGCATCCCGCACGCCCGGCGCCGCGCGGACGAGTACCCGCACGAGTTCTCCGGCGGCATGCGGCAGCGCGCCATGATCGCGATGGCGGTGAGCTGCGAACCGCGGCTGCTGATCGCGGACGAGCCGACCACCGCGCTCGACGTGACGATCCAGGCGCAGGTGCTGGAGCTCCTCGCCGGGATGCAGCAGGAGCTCGGGATGTCCGTGCTGCTCGTGACGCACGACCTGGGCGTGGTCGCCGAGGTGTGCGAGCGGGTCGTCGTCATGTACGCCGGGCAGGTCGTCGAGCAGACCGACGCCGTCGAGCTCTTCGACCATCCCCGCCACCCGTACACCGAGGGCCTGCTGGCCGCGATGCCGCAGCTGGGCTCGCGCGGGCAGCGGCTCTCGTCGATCCCGGGGCGCACGCCGGAGCCCTGGGGGATGCCGCAGGGGTGCCGGTTCGCGCCGCGCTGCGGCTACGCGGTCGACGCGTGCGGGGAGCCACCGCCGCTGGTCACCGCCCGCTCCGGGCACCTGTCCCGCTGCCACCGTCACGACGAGCTGACCCTGCGAGGTGCACGGTGAACACTGCCGGAACGACCCCCGGGACGGGTCCGCTGCTCGAGATCGAGGACCTCCGCGTCACGTTCGGCTCTCCCGGCCCGCGCGGCCGCGGGAGGGTCGTCAGGGCGGTCGACGGCGTCAGCCTGCAGGTCGGTCGCGGGCGGACCGTCGGGCTGGTCGGCGAGTCCGGCTCCGGCAAGTCGACGCTCGGCCGCGCGGCACTGCGGCTGGTCCCGGTGCGCAGCGGCCGGGTCAGCCTCGACGGCCGGGACCTCACCGCCTTGCGCGGTCGGGCCCTGCGCCAGGCCCGGCGGGACATGCAGATGGTGTTCCAGGACCCGTACTCCTCGCTCGACCCGAGCGCGGTGATCGGCGACAGCATCGCCGAGCCCCTGCGCGAGCACGAGGGCCTGTCCCGGCGCGACGCCGAGCGCCGGGTCAAGGAGCTGCTCGACGTCGTCGGGCTGCCGGCCGGGCACGCCGGTCGCTACCCCAGCGAGTTCTCCGGCGGGCAGCGTCAGCGCGTCGCGATCGCGCGGGCCGTGGCGCTCAACCCCAGCCTGGTCGTCTGCGACGAGGCGGTGTCCGCGCTGGACGTGTCCACCCAGAACCAGGTGATCAACCTGCTGGAGGACCTGCGCGCACGCTTCGAGCTGTCGTACCTGTTCATCGCGCACGACCTGGCCGTGGTGCGGCACATCGCGCACGAGGTCGCGGTCATGTACCTGGGGCACGTCGTCGAGACCGGGCCCACCGACCGCGTCTACGACTCCCCCGCACATCCGTACACGCAGGCGCTGCTCTCGGCGATCCCGGCGTCGCACCCGCGTCGGGCCGGGACCGGGACGCGGATGCTGCTCTCCGGCGACCTGCCCGACCCGGCCGATCCGCCGCCCGGCTGCGCGTTCGCGACCCGCTGCCCCTACGCGATGGACGTCTGCCGCGAGGCCCCGCCGGCGACGACCCCGGTCGACGGCGGCGGCGAGGTCGCCTGCCACCTGCAGACCAGCGGGCCGACGCTCGCCGGGAGGACCCTCGACGCGGCCGGTGTGCGGGCCGAACGGGACGGGTCGCCGGACGTGGTGCCCGCCGCCGTGCGGGACGCACCGTGACGGGCTCGCTCACCGGGATCACCGTCGTCGAGTTCGGGCAGTTCGTCTCCGTGCCGTTCTGCGGTCAGCTGATGGCCGACGCAGGAGCCCGGGTGATCAAGGTCGAGCCGCCGGACGGGGACTCCTACCGGCGCACGCTGCAGCTCGCGCCGCTGGAGAGCCGGCAGTTCGCGATCAAGAACCGGGGCAAGGAGTCCGTGGCCCTCGACCTCGGGCACCCGGACGCGGCCGAGGTGGTCGACCGGCTCGTCGGGATCGCGGACGTGGTGCTGGTGAACATGAGCCCGGCCGCGGTGGCCCGGCGCGGCCTCGACTGGGCGACGCTCTCGCGCCGGCATCCGCGGCTGGTGCTCGGGCTGGTCTCGGGCTACGGGACGGTCGGCCCGGACGCCGGGCTGCCCGGGATGGACGTCGTGCTGCAGGCCCACTCCGGACTCCTCGCCGCCCTCGGGGCGGAGGACGGCGGCGTGCCCCGGCACAGCGAGGTGCAGGTCGCGGACTACGCGGGGGCGCTGCTCCTGCTCGCCGGGGTGTCGATGGCCTTGCTCGCGCGGGACCGCACGGGCCGGGGCCAGCAGGTCGACGTCTCGCTGCTCGGAGCCGCGATGACCATGCAGAACAATCAGCTCTCGCACGTCGACGCCGTCGACGGGTGGCGGGCCGGGTTCGTCGCCGAGGAGCTCCCGCGGCTGCGCCGGCAGGGCGCCGGCCGAGACACGATCAACGCCGCCCGGGCCGCGCACCAGACCGACAAGCTCACGCTCACCGGGCACTACCGCGTCTTCGGCACCGCCGACGGCGCGATCGCGGTCGGCGCTGGCAGCCCGCCGACGCAGGAGCGGCTGGCCGCGGTGGTGGGGTTGCCGGTGGAGCGGCTGCGTGGCGATCCCGACGTCGTGCGCCGGCGGCTGGCGGAGCTGCTCGTGACCCGGACCAGCGCGGAGTGGATCACCGAGCTGCGCGCCGTCGCGGTGCCGTGCGCGGAGGTCCGGACCCTCGACGAGGTGCTCGCCGACCCGCACGTCGAGGCCGAGGGGCTCGTCGCCGACTTCGACCATCCGGCAATCGGCCGCTACCGCGCGCTCGGCACCCCGATCCGCTTCGGCGACACCCCGTCCGAACCGGCACGCCCGTCCCCGGCGTTCGCCGCCCACACCACCGCCGTGCTCCGCGAGCTCGGCCTCACCGCCGCCGAGGTCGACGGGCTGGTGCGCTCCGGCGCCGCCGTGCACGCCGTCCCGGGCCCGACCGCTGTCACCGACCGCACGAGGAGCAGCGCATGATCTTCGCCCCCACCGAGCTCACCCCCGCCGAGGAACGGCTCCGCCGCGACGTCCGGGAGTTCCTCGCCGCCGAGCTCCCGCCGGACTTCCGCCCGGGCCTGGGTCTCGGCGGTCGGCACGACCCGGAGTTCTCCCGGAAGCTCGCCGCCCACGGCTGGGTCGGGATGGCGATCCCGACCGAGTACGGCGGCGGCGGCGCGACGCCCGTCGAACGGTTCGTCGTGGTCGAGGAGCTGCTGGCCGCGGGGGCGCCGATCCTGGCGCACTGGGTGGCCGAGCGGCAGACCGCGCCGACGCTGCTGGCGTTCGGCACGCAGGAGCAGCGCGAGTGGTTCCTGCCGCGCATCGCCGCCGGGGAGTGCTGGTTCTCCCTGGGGATGAGCGAGCCGGACGCCGGCTCGGACCTCGCGTCGGTGCGCACCGCGGCCACGAAGGTCGACGGCGGCTGGCTGGTGAACGGCACCAAGATCTGGACCAGCGCCGCGCACCTCAACCACTTCTTCGTGGTGCTGTGCCGCACCTCCCCCGCGGAGGACCGGCACCACGGGCTGTCGCAGCTGATCGTCGACCTGCACGCGCCGGGGCTGAAGGTCTCGCCGATCCACTACCTCGACGGCGGTCACCACTTCAACGAGGTGGTCTTCGACGACGTCTTCGTCCCCGACGACCGGGTGCTGGGCGAGGTCGGCGCCGGCTGGCACCAGGTCACCTCGGAGCTGGCCTACGAGCGCTCCGGTCCCGACCGCTACCTGTCGGTGTTCGGGCTGCTCAAGGCCTTCGTCACCGAGTTCGGGGAGTCCTTCGACGACGCGCAACGCGCCGCCGTCGGCCGGGCGTCGGCGAAGCTCTGGACGATCAGGCAGCTCTCCCTGGCCGTCGCGCGGTCGCTGGAGCGCGGTGCGGCGCCCGCGGTGGAGGCGGCGCTGGTCAAGGACATCGGGACGCTCTACGAGCAGGAGGTGGTGGAGGTGCTGCGGCACGTCGCCGGTCAGGAGATCGACCCGGGCGGGGCGCGGATGTTCGAACGTCTGCTGGCCGAGGCGGTGCAGACGGCCCCGGCGTTCACGCTCCGTGGAGGGACGACCGAGGTGCTCCGGAGCATCGCGGCCAAGGGGCTCACGGGGGCACGGCGATGAGCCGCGGCGACACCGAGCTGGTGGCGGAGGCGGTCGGCGAGCTGCTGCGCGGCCGCTGCACCCAGGAGACCGTCGCGGCCGCCGAGCGGACGGGCTGGGCACCGGAGCTCTGGGCGGGGCTCGCCGAGGGCGGGTTCCCGTGGATCTCCGTGCCCGAGGAGCGCGGCGGGGTCGGCGGGACCGTCGCCGAGGCCTGCGCGGTGCTGGAACAGGTCGGGCGGTACGCCGCGCCGCTGCCGGTGGCCGAGACCGGGCTGCTGGCGGGCTGGATGTCGGCGTCGGCCGGACTGGACGTCCCGGCGGGGCCGGTGACGACGGCGCCGACCGCCCGGTCCGTCGACGCGCCCGCCACGGTCACCGTGCAGCGGACCAGCTCCGGCTGGGCCGCGTCCGGCCGCGCCGCTCGCGTGCCGTGGGCCCGCGAGGCGAGCCGGGTCGTCCTGCTCGCCGACTCCCCCGACGGTCTGCAGGTGATCTCCCTCGACCCGGCGACGGCCCACATCGAGCCCGGGGTCAACCTGGCCGGGGAGCCCCGCGACACCGTCCATCTGGACGACGTCGCCGTCGACGCCGTCGCCGAGGCACCCGCGGGCGTCGACCACGACGCGCTCCTGCTCCGCGGCGCGCTGTCCCGCGCGGCACTGATCGCCGGCGCCGCCGGGCGGGTCCTGGACATCACCGTCACCTACACCAACGAGCGCCGGCAGTTCGGCCGTCCGGTGGCGCGGTTCCAGGCCGTCGCGGCACACCTGGTCAAGCTGGCCGAGCAGACCGAGGCCGTGCGGATGGCCGCCCGGGTGGCCGCGGCGAACGGGGGCACCGCGAGTGGGCCGTGGTTCCTCGACGTCGCCGCCGCGAAGACCGTCGCCTCCGAGGCGGCCGGTCTCGTCGCCGCTGCGGCGCACCAGGCGACGGGCGCGATGGGAATGACCCGGGAGTACGAGCTCGGCCAGCTCACCCGGCGGCTCTGGTCGTGGCGTGAGGAGTACGGCGGCGAACTGCTCTGGAGCACCCGGCTCGGCGCGGCCCTGGCCGACGCCGGCGCCGACGCGCTCTGGCCGGCGATCGCGCGGGGGGCCGTCGCGTGAGGACCGAACACGGCCTCGTCGTGGCGGTCGCCGACCGCGTCGCCACGGTGACCCTCGACCGGCCCGAGCGGCTCAACGCCCTCTCGACCGGGCTGCAGGCCGACCTCGTGCGGGCCTTCGACCGGTTCGACGCCGACGACGACGTCTGGGCGGTCGTCCTCACCGGCGCCGGGCGGAAGGCGTTCTCCGCGGGCGTCGACCTGAAGGAGGTGCGGGAGAACGACACCGGACCCGGGCCGGGCCTGCGCCCGATGGCCGGCTTCTCCCGCAACGTGTTCGAGACGGTGCTCGAGTGCGGCAAGCCGACGATCGCCGCGATCAACGGCTGGGCCATGGGTGGCGGCTGCGAGCTCGCGCTGGCCTGCGACATCCGCCTCGCCGCCGACCACGCCCGGATCGGGCTGCCCGAGGCCAAGCGCGGCATGGGGGCGAACTTCGGGGTGCACCTGCTCTCCCGGATCGTGCCCCGCGGGATCGCCTACGAGCTGCTCTACACGGGGGACGACCTCGGTGCCGCTGACGCGGAGCGCTGGGGCCTGGTGAACCGCGTGGTGCCGGGCGCCGAGCTCGCGGCCGAGGCCGACGCACTGGCCCGGCGGATCGCCGGCAACGCTCCGCTGACCGTGCGCCGGTACAAGGCCGCGATCGGGAGGGGCGGGGAGCTGCCGCTGTCCTCGGCGCTGCGCCTCGGCGTCGGACCGGACCCGTACACCAGCGAGGACCGGGTGGAGGGCGTGGCGGCGTTCGTCGAGAAGCGGGCGCCGGTCTGGAAGGCGCGCTGACGTGATCGCACCACCGGGCCGTCACGCGGCGGTTCGGCTCAGTGCTTGAGCCGGCGGCTGCCCTGGTGCCAGTCCTCCTCCCTCCCCGCCGTGTCGGAGGAGACGCCGAACGAGGGTAGCTGCGGCCGCTCCCGCAGGCTGCGCTTGAGCTCGGCGAAGCCACCGAAACGGGCGAGCCCGAGGACGTGGTCCCACAGCTCCACGGCCTCCTCGTCCGAGGGCCGGCGGCTGATGACCGGCCCGAAGAACGCGACGCCGTGCGGGGGGTCGACGTGCAGGATCGGCGTGCCGACGTCACGGCCGGTGAGTGAGAGCGCCTCATCGGTCTCGGCCTGGATCACTGCGTCCCACGACGGGTCGTCGAGCGCCTCGGCCAGGGAGACCGGCAGCCCCACGTCCTCCAGCACCCGGACGACGTGTTCCGGGGAGCCGTCCGGGCGGGCCCGCTCCTGCGCGTCCGGCGGCGGAGGGACTTCGAAGAGGTGCTCACCGAACGACGCCTGCAACCGGTCGACCGCGTCGGGCCCGAGCTCGGCGCGGGCCTTCGCCGCGACCCGCAGCATGCGCAGGCCGGACGTGTGGCCCGCCTCGTACTCCGGTGGGAAGTGAGCGTCGTAGTCGATGTGGGAGTTGAGCAGGCGGAGGGAGATGAACCGCCACTCCACCGTGTAGTCCCGGGCCGCCATCACCTGCCGGACCCACTTGCTGGTCATCCAGGCGAACGGGCAGACCGGATCGAAGTAGAAGTTGAGGTCCGCCACGACATCCACCTCACGTTCCGAGCGCGCGGTCCCGGTGAGGGGCCCGACGGATACTCCCACGCCGCCCCGCGATCCCGCCTCGTCCGCTCTACGGCCAGGCCGCTACCCGGGCCCTCGACGGGTTCCGTTTACGCGCAGCTCCGATGGTTACCACCCCCGGCACGGACACCCCGACCCAGAAGGTAGCCGCCACCGATGAACCAACCACGGAGTGCAGCGGTGGCCGCCGCCGGCGCGGCGACCGGCGTCGTCGCCGCCTGGATCAAGGCGCTCAGTGAGCCGCGGTTGCAGCAGATCACCGAGCGGCTCTGGCCACCGAAGCCCGAGCAGAAGGAGATGGTGGGGGCCGATCCGACCGGTCACCCCGACAACGCGCCCCCTGCGCTGATCGTCGACTCCGTGACGCGGGCGGTGGCGCATCGCCCCGCGACCCGTGACGAGCGGGTGAAGGGCACGCTCGTCATCCACTACGCGTTCGGTGCAGGGCTGGGCACCGCCTACGCCCTGCTGCGGCGCGCCGCCGTCGAGCCGATCTCCCACCGCTAGCTGTCGCCGTTCCAGATGTCGACGGCCAACCTCCACTCCCCCGCGGCCTCCCGGCGCCACACCACGACGTACTTGACGGAGTCCGTCATCGGCTCACCACCCTCGGGCTTGATCGCGAGTGACGCGGTACCGATCTCATGCGCCGCGTCGTCACCGTCCTGGACGAAGGAGAGGGTTCTCAACTCGATTCCCCGGAGGCCCATGTCCATGACGCCCTGCCAGAACTTCGTGATGGCGTCGCGGCCGTTGGTCATCGGCCCGTTCGGCGGCAACAGCACAGCGTCGTCGGTGTAGACCGACCCGACCGCGGCCGCATCACCCTGCTCGAGCGCCTCCTCGAACCGCCTGTTGACCTGATCGATCTCGGTACGGATCCCGCTGTCGGCCTGGACCATTCGAATCTCCCCCTACCTGTGACCGAGACGCACCCCATCGGGTGCGCGCTGACGGCGAGGGGCACGGTAGGAGCTGCGACGACGGGGCGGTACCGCGAGACGGCCGCTGCCGGCTCGCATTCGGTACGTCTTGCGGGACGGGAGCCTCGACGGCGGCGCCCGCGCGAAGGCCGCACCGCCGTCGACGGCCGGGCAGCGGTCAGTACTTCCGGGTGTTCCCGAGCGCCCACTGCAGGTACGCCTCGGCGTAGTCGACGTTGCCCTTGTCGACCACCCGCGTCGGCACGTTCACGATCTTGGCGACCGTCTCGCCGAGCACGGCGTTGTGGAACACGGTGTCGATGAACGTGATGGCCTGGTCGACGCTGCCGACGTCGATGCTCGCGGTCAGCTTGCCGTTGCGGATGGACCGCATGCCGGACACCAGCCCGTCGGCACCGACCACCACGACGCCGGCCTTGCCGTCCCACTGCTTGATGCCGCGGGCGTCGAGAGCCTGCGAGGCACCGAGGGCCATGTCCTCGTTCTCGCCCCAGATCGCCTGGATGTCCGGGTCCCGGGTGAGCAGGTCCTGGGTGGCGCTGAGACCCTGTTGCCGCAGGTAGCCGCCGTTCGCGGTGCCGGCCACGGTGAGGCCGGGGTGCTCGCCGAGTGCCTTCTCGAAGCCGATCTGGCGCGCGGCGGACCAGTCCGAGCCGGGGGGCCCGGTGATCTCGAGGATCTTGCCCTGACCGCCGAGCTTCTCGGCGATGTACTTGCCGCACAGGTAACCCGACTGCCAGCGGTTGTCGTAGCCGATGCTCGAGATCGCCTGCAGCTGCTCGACCGGATAGATCTCGACGGGCTGGTTGAACTGGTAGATCTTCGTGCCCGCCGCCAGCGCCTTGCTGTAGACGCCCTGCATGGTGGCGAAGTTGGCGCCGGTGCAGACCAGGACCACGTCGAACTTGCGCTGCACCCAGCTCTGCACCGTCTGCACCTGCTGCTCGACGGCGTTGAAGTTGCCCGTCGGCGAGGCCCGTTCCCACTTCCAGCGAACGCCGTAGGCGTCCTCGTACTCGCCCATCCGGCGAAAGGCGGCCGCCTCCATCTGGCTGTACCACTCCGACAGGACCGGCGGCGTCCACCCGATCTGCACGGTGCGCCCGTTCACGATCCTGCGGACGGCCCCCTGGTAGGCGCCCCCGCCGCCCAGGCCGGTGCCACCGCCGCCCCCCTCGGCGGACGCGGCCGAGACCTGCTTGGAGCTGCAGGCCGAGAGCAGGGCGCCGGAGCCGACGGCGCCACCGACCAGGGCGGCCCGGCGCAGGAAGGACCGCCGTGAGCCGGCGGCGGGCGGGAGGGAAGGGTCGTTCACGGCGTCCTCCAGGACGGAGATCGGAGAGGGGTGCGGCGGGTGCGGGCGGGGGCCGTCACCGCGACGGGGCGGCACGGCCGAGCCGGCGGGAGAGAGAGGCGCTCGCGCGGTCGAGCCCGACGGCGACCAGCAGGATCGTGCCGACCGCCACCGGCTGCCAGGTCGGGCTGACGGAGGCGAGGTTGATGACGTTGCTCGCGACGGTGAGCGTCAGCGCGCCGAGCACGGCGCCGAGGACCCGGCCCCGGCCACCGGCCAGCGCGGCACCGCCGATGACGGCCGCGGCGATGGCCTGGATCTCGTAGCCGACGCCGATGGTCGGCGCGACGGCCGTGGTGCGCCCGGCCAGCAGCACGCCCGCGCAGGCGGCGAGGGTGCCGCTGAGGACGTAGGCGGTGACCCGCACCCGGCCCACGTCCACGCCGGACAGCCGCGCGGCCTCGCGGTTGCCGCCGACCCCGTACGCGTGCCGTCCGAAGCTCGTGCGGCGCATGATGAACGCGACGACCACCGCGATCACCGCCATCGCGAGGATCGGGGCGGTCAGGTCGCCGACCAGCGGCGTCACGCCACCCAGCGTGTCGTAGACGGGGATCATGAAACCGGTGAACGGCACGCCCCCGGTCCACAGGTACAGCAGGCCGCCGGCGACACCGAGCATGGCGAGCGTCGCGACGAAGTCGGGGATGCCGAGCTTGGTGACCACCAGCCCGTTGACCAGGCCCAGGGCCGCCCCGGCGGCGACGGCGAGCAGCAGGCAGAGGCCGAACATCATGCCCTGGTTGACCAGGTAGGCCATCACCCCCGCGCTGAGGCCGAGCACCGAGCCGACCGACAGGTCGATCCCACCGGTGATGAGCACGATCGTCATCCCGATCGCCAGCAGCGCGACGAACACCATCTGCTGGGCGAGGTTGTACCAGTTGCCGTAGGTCAGGAAGGACGGCGCGAGGAACGTCATCACGGCGCAGATGAGCACGAGCAGCCCAACCACACCGGCGCTCGGCCGCCGTACGACCTCGCGGAGCAGGCCGGCGGGTCCGCGGCGCACAGTGGGAGATGTCGGTGAGGTTCCGGGCGAGGTCGCCGGGGATGTGGTCAGCGAGGTCATGACGTTCGTGCCTCTCGGGCGGAGCCGGCGAGCGGCTGGACAGATCGGGGATCCTCGTTCTCGAGGGCCGCGTCGCGGAGGGGGGTGCTCGGGTCGGCGGGCCCGCCGGTCGGTCGGTCCGCGCCGAGCAGCCGCGAGAGCGCGACTCGCCCGACGACCCGATCGAGCGCGACGGCGGCGACGATGGACAGACCGGTGACGATCGTGAACCACAGCGGGTCGACGCCCAGCATCTGCAGACCCTGGCCGAGCGTGCCGAGGAACACCGCGCCCAGCACCGCCCGCCACACGCTGCCGCGCCCGCCGGCCAGGCTGATCCCACCCAGGACGGCGGCGGCGATGGCCGTCAGCTCGTAGCCGCTGCCGAGGCCCGACTGCACGGAGTTCAGCTTCGAGGCGAGCAGCACGCCCGCCCCGCCCGCGCAGGCACCGGAGAGCACGTAGACCCCGAACCGCACCCGCCGGACCGGCACCCCGGCCAGCTCGGCAGCCCGCGGCCCGATGCCGGCGGCGTAGGCGGAGCGCCCGAACGGGGTGGCGACCAGGACGAACTCGAGCACCAGCACCACGACGACGGCGATCAGCACCGGAGCGGGCAGGCCGAGGACGCTCCCCTGGGTCAGCCACGCGAAGGCGTCGGACTGCACGCCCGTGAGCTGCACGTCCGAGGTCACCACCTGCAGCAGCCCGGCCCCCACACTGAGCATCGCGAGCGTGACGATGAAGTCGTTCACCCCGAGCAGTGCGATGACGGCGCCGTTGACGACCCCGGCCACGAGGCCGGTCCCGATCCCGACGAGCAGGCCGACCGGCAGCGGCAGCCCCGACATGAGCGCCCACATCGTGGTGGCGGCGCTCAGGCCCGTCACCGAGCCCACCGAGAGGTCGATGCCCCCGACCACCAGGACGAACGTCATGCCGGCGGCGAGCAGGGCGATGATCACCGTCTCGACCAGCAGGTTGGCGATGTTGCCGCCGGTGAGGAAGAACGGGCTCGCCAGCGAGAAGAAGACGACCATGCCGACGAAGATCACGGCGACCGCGACGCCCTCGACGGCGAAGGCGCGGGCCAGGCGACGGGACGCGGGCATCACGCCACGCTCCGGGCCGCGAGGGACATGATCTCGGCGGAGACCCGCTCGTCGGCCTCGAGGTCGTCGCCGCGCAGGTCCGGCCGGACCTCACCCGCGATCGCCCCCTCGCGCATCACCAGGATGCGGTCGCTGACGTGCAGCAGCTCCGGGATCTCCGAGGAGATCACCAGCGCGGCGCCACCACCCGCGACGAAACGGTGGATGAGCCGGTAGACCTCGGCCTTGGCCGCCACGTCGATGCCCTGCGTCGGTTCGTCGAAGATGATCAACCGTGGCCCGGTGAACAGGCAGCGGGCGATGACGATCTTCTGCTGGTTGCCGCCGCTGAGGTTGCGGATCCGCTCGCCGGCGCCGGTGGTCCGGACCCCCAGCTCGTCGATGTAGTCGCGGGTCACGGCCCGCTCCCGGCGACGGTCGAGCATCAGCCCCAGCCGCGCCACCTTGCCCAGCCGGGAGACGGTCGTGTTCTTGTCGAGCGGGAAGTCGGCCAGGATGCCCAGCGTCTTGCGCTCCTCCGGAACCATCGCGATGCCGAGCCGGTAGGCGTCGCGCGGGTGCCGGATCCGCACGGGCTCCCCGTCGACCAGGATGCGGCCGCCGTCGATCCGGTCGGCTCCGAGGATCGCCCGCGCCAGCTCGGTGCGGCCCGCGCCGGCAACCCCGGCGACGCCGAGGATCTCGCCGCCGGCGATCGTCAGGCTCACACCCCGGAGCACCGGGCGACGGGAGACGTTCTCCAGGCGCAGCACCTCGGCCCGGGGGTCGGCCGGCCGCTCGGCGGGCGTCCGGCCCTCGGCGATCACTCCGAGCGACGTGGTCTTCCGCCCGACCATCAGCCGGACCAGGTCCGCCGGCGTCGACTCCGTGGTGTCGGTCGTCGCCACGGTGCGCCCGTCGCGCAGCACGGTGATCCGGTCGACCAGCCCGTAGAGCTCGTCGAGGCGGTGGGTGACCCAGACCAGCGAGATGCCGCGCTCGCGCAGCCGGCGCATGTGGTCGAACAGCATGACGCGCTCCTCCTCGGCGAGGCCGGAGGTGGGCTCGTCGAGGATGACGAGGCGGGCGTCGAACGCGAGCGCCTTGATGATCTCCACGACGTGCTGGGTCAGCGCCCCGAACTCGCCCACGGGACGGCGCAGGTCGCGCTCGGTCAGGCCGAAGTCGGCGATGACGCCCTGCACGCGCGCGCTCATGGCGTGCTCGTCGAGCAGGCCGCGGCCGAAGGGCCCACGGCGCAGCTCCCGGCCGAGGAAGATGTTCTGCAGCACCGTCAGCTCGGGTGCCAGCGACAGCTCCTGGTGGATCGTGGTGATGCCGAGGTCCTGGGCGTCGCGGGGACGCCGCAGCTGGACCGGTTCGCCGGCGACGAGGACCTGGCCCGACGTCGGCTGGGTGGTACCCGACAGGACGTTGATCAGCGTCGACTTGCCGGCACCGTTCTCCCCGAGCAGGGCGTGGATCTCTCCCGCTCGCACGTCCAGGGAGACCCCACTCAGGGCCACCACCCCGGGGTAGTGCTTGACCACGCCCTCGACCCGGAGCAGCTCCTGCGGCCCCGGCTCCTGCGTGTCCCGATCAGGCATGTCGCCCGCCTCGCCTATGAGGCCACCTGGTGACCAGGTGGTCTGACCAATGAGAGTGACGCAGACCATAAATGCGGCCCTCGCAGGCCGTCAATGCTGCAAACGGCCTAGTCGGCCGCCCTCGCAGCCGTGGTTTCGACGGCTCGTTGACGCCGACCCGGGCCAAGTGGTCTGATCACCTGAGAACCTGCTCCCCGCATCGTCGCGCCAGGGCGCGCACTCATCCTCTCGGATCGACAGGAGGCGTCGTGTTGCCCACGGCCACCATGCGCAAGTTCCTCAACGACCCCGGTGAGGCGGTCCGGGACTCCCTCGTCGGCCTCGCGGCCGCCCACCCCGGGGTCCTGCGCTACGACACGGCGAACGGCATCGTCGTCCGGGCGGACGGGCCGGTCCCCGGCAAGGTGGGCGTGATCTCCGGCGGCGGTTCGGGATGCGAGCCCCTGCACACCGGTTTCGTCGGCCACGGGATGCTCGACGCCGCAGCCCCGGGCCAGGTGTTCAGCTCCCCCGTGCCCGACCAGATCCTCGCCGCCACCCACGCGGCCGACGCCGGCGCCGGCGTGCTGCACGTCGTCAAGAACTTCCCCGGCGAGGTCATGAACTTCGAGATGGCCGCCGAACTGGCCGCCATCGACGGAGCGGCCGTCGAGACCGTCGTGGTCAACGACGACGTGGCGGTCCTCGACACGCCCGGCACGGCCGGCCGGCGCGGGCTCGGCGCGACCGTGCTCGTCGAGAAGCTCGCGGGGGCCGCGGCCGAGCGCGGGCAGGCGCTGGACGTCGTCGCGGGCGTGGCGCGCCGCGTCGTCCACCGCGCCCGCTCGTTCGGGGTCGGGCTGTCCTCGTGTACGCCGCCCGTGGCCGGCCGGCCGATCTTCACGCTGCCCGACGGGGAGATCGAACTGGGCATCGGCATCAGCGGCGAGCCCGGGCGTCGGCGCGTACCCATGCGCAGCGCCCGGGAGCTCGCCGCGCTGATCGTCTCCGAGGTGCTGACCGACCTGGCGCCCACACCGGGCGCCCCGGTGCTGGCGATGCTCAGCGGCATGGGCGGCACCCCGTCCTCGGAGCTGCACCTGCTCTACGGCGAGGTGGACCGGTGCCTGCGCGACGCGGGCGTCGAGCCCGTCCGCCGCATCGTCGGCAACTTCATCACGTCGCTTGAGCAGTCGGGGGCCGCACTCACGGTCCTCGAGCTCGACGACGAACTGATCTCGCTGTGGGACGCACCCGTCCACACGGCCGCTCTGCGTTGGGGGATGTGACATGACCGACACCAGCACCACCATCGACGGCCGCGCGCTGCGGACCTGGCTGCACGAGTTCGGCCTCCGGGTCGCCGAGAACAGCGACCACCTCACCGCCCTCGACTCCGAGATCGGCGACGCGGACCACGGATCCAACATGCACCGCGGGATGGCTGCAGTGGTCGCGGCGATCGACGCCGACGCCGGCACGGAACCGGGACCGCTGCTGAAGCTCGTGGGTCGCACCCTGGTGAGCACCGTCGGCGGCGCCGCGGGCCCGCTCTACGGCACCCTGTTCCTGCGCATGGCCGCCGCGGCCGGTGACGCCGGTCCGCTCGACGCCGCCGGATTCGCGAAGGCCCTGCGCGCCGGGCTGGAAGGCGTGGCCGCTCGCGGGCGCACCGAGATCGGCGACAAGACGATGGTCGACGCCCTGGCCCCGGCGGTCGACGCGCTGGAGGCCCGGCTGGCGTCCGGCGCCCCGCTGGACACCGCGCTCGCGGCGGCCGCGGCCGCCGCAGCGGCGGGCCGCGACGACACCGCCGGCCGAGTCGCCCGCAAGGGCCGGGCCAGCTACCTGGGCGAACGCAGCATCGGTCACCAGGATCCCGGCTCGGCGTCGGCGACGCTGCTCGTGGAGGCAGCGGTGGCCGCGCTCGGCACGGGCGCCGACGGGCAGGCCTGAGCCATGACAGGGATCGTCGTGGTGTCCCACAGCCGCGCGCTGGCCGACGCGGCCGTGGCCCTGGCCGGGGAGATGGTCCACGACCAGGACGTGCGGATGGTCGTCGCCGCCGGGCTGGATGCGACCACGTTCGGCACCGATGCCGTGCAGATCCTCGACGCGGTGACCGACGCCGACCGGGGTGACGGCGTCGTCGTGCTCACGGACCTGGGTAGCGCCGTGCTCTCGGCCGAGCTGGCGCTGGACATGCTCGACGACGAGGTGCGGGAGCGCACCCTGCTCTGCGCGGCGCCGTTGGTCGAGGGGCTGGTCGTGGCGGCCGTCGCCGCCGCAGGGGGCTGCTCCCCCACCGAGGTCGCGGCCGAGGCCGAGGGGGCGCTGCAGGCCAAGCAGTCCCACGTCGGGACCGCTCCGGCCCCGGCTCCGGCGGAACCGGCTTCCCACGCCGATCCCGGAGGGATCGAGGGATCCTTCCTCGTCACCAACGCCCACGGACTGCACGCCCGCCCCGCGGCGCGCCTCGTGCGCCGGGTGGCTGCGCTCGATGCCCGGGTGCACCTACGCAACGCGACCGCGGGTTCGGCGTGGGTGCCCGCGACGAGCCTGTCCAAGGTGGCCACCCTCGCCGTCCTGCAGGGTCACGAGGTCGAGGTGCGTGCCGACGGGCCGCAGGCCCGCACGTGTCTCGACGAGTTGGTCGCGCTGGCCGCCGACGCCTTCGGCGAGTCGGCCACGGACCCGGAGCCCGTGTCACCGGCCTTGACGGATCACCGAGGAGGGCCCCTCGGCGCCGCCCCCGGCATCGGGGTGGGCCCCGCCGCCCTGCCACACGCGTCCGACACCTCGGGGGACACCTTCGACGTGCCCGACGCCGGCACGGACTCCCCGGAGGCGGATCTCGCCCGGCTCGACGACGCCCTGGCCACCGCGCAGAGCGAGATCCGGCGGGTCCGCGACGACATCGCCGGGCACGCCGACACCGACGCCGCGGCGATCTTCGACGCCCATCTCGTCCTCCTCGCCGATCCCGACCTGCTCGACGACGCCCGCGCACGGATCCGCGCGGGCCGGGCGGCAGAGCCCGCGTGGTGCGCCGCCGTCCTGCGGGTGGCGGGCGAGCTGGAGGCCCTCGCCGACCCGTACCTGCGGGCGCGGGCGGCCGACGTGTACGACCTCGGGCAGCAGGTCCTGCGCGCGCTGCACGGGGAGCAGGGGACCGCGCCGGACCTGAGCGGCGTGGTGGTCGCGGGTGACCTGGCCCCGGCCGAGGTGGCGGCGCTGGACACCGGCCGGGTCGTCGCGATCGTGCTCGCGTTCGGCAGCCCGACCGCGCACAGCGCGATCCTGGCCCGCGCCCGCGGCATCCCGGTGATCTGCGGTGCGGGCCCGGCCGTCCTCGGTCTCGACCCCGGCACGCTGCTGGCTGTCGACGGCGGGACCGGCGAGCTCGTCGTCGACCCCTCCCCCGAGATCGCCGGCCGGTTCCGGGCGCGAGGCGCCGCCCTCGCCGAGAGGAACCGCCACGCGCTCGCCGAGTCCGCGTCGCCGGCCGTGACCGGCGACGGTGTGCACGTCCTCGTGGGCGCGAACGTCGGGTCGCCCGCCGAAGCCCGGGCCGCCGCTGCGGCCGGAGCGGACCTGGCCGGTCTCGTGCGGACCGAGTTCCTGTTCCTGGGGCGGACGCAGGCCCCCGACGTCGACGAGCAGGAGCGCGTCTACCGGGAGATCGCGAAGGCGTTCGGCGGCAGGCGGATCACGCTGCGCACCCTCGACGTCGGCGGGGACAAGCCGCTGCCCTACCTGCCCGGACCGGTCGAGGCGAACCCGTTCCTCGGCGTGCGGGGGCTACGGCTCTCGCTGGCCCGGCCCCAGCTGCTGGCCGACCAGCTGCTCGCCGTCGTGCGGGTCGCCCACGACGTTCCGGTCAGCCTGATGTTCCCCATGGTGAGCACGTGCGAGGAGCTGCTCGACGCCCGGCGCCTGCTCGATGAGGCGATCGCGGCGGTCGGGCGCGGGACCCCACCCGACCTGCAGGTCGGGATGATGGTGGAGGTTCCGGCGGCGGCCCTGCGCGCCGCGTCCTTCGCCCCGCACGTCGACTTCTTCAGCATCGGGACGAACGACCTGACGCAGTACGCGCTGGCCGCGGAGCGCGGCAACCCTGCCGTGGCCGGGCTCGGCGACCCACTCGACCCGGGCGTGCTGCGGCTGATCGACTTCGTCTGCCGCGGCGCCCAGGGCCGCGCGCTCGTCGCGGTGTGCGGTGAGCTCGCCGCGGACGAGCACGCCGCGGCGGTGCTGATCGGGCTCGGTGTGCGGGAGCTGAGCGTCGGCCCGGCCGCGGTGCCCGGAATCAAGCAGGCGGTGCGGGCGGTGGACCGCGGAGCGGCCGCGGCGCTGGCCGCGCGAGCGCTGGCCGCCGACGGCCCCGCCCGCGTCCGGGAACTGATCAGCCCGGCGGACTGAGGGCCTCAGGCGACGGGCGCGGAGCGCTGGTGCTTCGCGTACCACCGCCGGCCGTGCCAGCGCTGCTGGTGCCAGGCGAACAGCGGCAGCAGCCCGGGCGGGGTCAGCCAGTACGAGCCGGGCGGCGGCACCGGAGCCGAGCGGCGCAGTGGCAGGTCGGCGACCACCACCTGCGGTTCCGGCGTGGGAGCCATCGCGAGGACGGTCCCGTCGGCGGACCAGACACCGGTGGCGGGCACGAAGCCTCCCCGGTAGCGAAGCGGCGGCAGCCCGGGCATGGGGCACGCCACCTCGCCGCTGTGGGACGCGTGCACCACCGCAGCCCCGACGTGCCGGGCGAAGCGCGCAGGTGCCTCGGTCGCCCGCGCAGTGTTGGCCGCGTCCCACGCGTCGAACACCCGACGTGGCTGCCAGCGCGGGACCGTCCACCAGCCGCTTCCGCCGAGCACCACGTCGACGCGGCCGGCGAGGCGGGTGACCGTCTGTCGGCGCGTCAGCTCCCAGCAGACCGCCAGCCCGATCGTGGTGTCGTCGACGACGACCACGCCGTCGTCCGAACCACCGACGTACAGGGCGTTCTCCCACATCGTCGGGAGGTCCTTGTCGTGCCGGCCGCGGATACCGGTGCGGTCCACGAGCAGAACGGCGTTGCGCACCTCACCGTCGGGGTCACGCACCAGGAGGCTGCCGCTGAGCAGGACGTCGTACGCCGCGGCCCAGCTCTGCATCGCCTGCACGGCGGGCCCGTCGATCGGCTGCGCCGCCGCGGCGACCGACGGCAGGAACGCCACCCCGCTGGTGAAGAACTCCGGCAGGGCGATCCACTCGGCGCCGTCGCGTGCGGCCTCGGACACCAGCCGCCCCGCCTGCTCGAGGTTCGCGTCGACGTCGCCCAGCACGGCCTGCATCTGGACGGCGGCGACCCGCCGCGCCTCCGACGGATCCGTCGTGCTCATCCCTGTCCCTCTCGTTCGCCGAACGCCCGAATCTTCACAGGAGGGACGCGGCGTCCGGTAGCCGGGTGATGGTCATCCATCACGACGGGATAGAACACGACGGAGCGGGTCTGGGCACCGGACGGATTCAGAAGCGGCTGAACGATGAGAGCACTTCGGTCGTGGCCGCGGCCCGGAGTCAGACGGCAAGACTGCCGATCTTGTGCACAGCTCGGCCTGGATAGGAACATCGCAGCCGTTCGCCGTCCGACTCGGTACCGATCATCAGCATCACGAACGGCTCTTCTGCTGGGAGGACGTACAGCCTTCTGCGTGAACGGCGCTCTCGCGCGCCAGGCCGGCACGAAAGTGCCGCTCACGCGGCTACGCCCGCGCCGGAATCGTTCCCCGAGAATGCAGAAATGGTCCCGTAGCCGAAGCTACGGGACCATTCCCATGTTG
>NZ_JAODNI010000153.1 GCF_025465255.1 Pseudonocardia sp. | reverse complement strand
GCCCGCCGGAGACTAACGTGGAGAGCATGGCCGTCGTGAAGATCAACGCAATCGAGGTGCCCGAGGGCGCCGGTCCCGAGCTGGAGAAGCGGTTCGCCAACCGCAAGCACGCCGTGGACGGGCAGCCCGGCTTCCTCGGCTTCCAGCTGCTCCGGCCCGTCTCCGGGGACGCCCGCTACTTCGTGGTCACGACCTGGGAGTCCGACGAGGCGTTCGAGGCCTGGCGCAACGGCCCGGCCGTCGAGGCGCACGCCGGCCAGCACGACCCGAACGCGGGTGCCCGCCCGGTCGCGAGCGGCGCGTCGCTGCTGGAGTTCGAGGTCGTCGAGCTCTGAGCGAGGCGCTGGAGAGGGCCGCGGCGCTGCTGCACGGCGCCGACGCCCTGCTGTTCTGCGCCGGCGCGGGCATGGGGGTCGACTCCGGGCTCCCGGACTTCCGCGGCCCCGAGGGCTTCTGGCGCGCCTACCCGCCCTACCGCGCACTCGGGCTGCGCTTCGAGGAGCTCGCGGACCCGGTGCACTTCGCGGACGACCCGACGCTGGCCTGGGGGTTCTACGGGCACCGGCTCGGGCTGTACCGCGAGATCACGCCGCACGCGGGCTTCGGGGTCCTGCTGCGCTGGGCCGCGTCGACACCGGCGAGGGTGTTCACCTCGAACGTGGACGGGCAGTTCCAGAAGGCCGGCTTCGCCCCGGAGCACGTCGCGGAGGTGCACGGCTCGATTCATCACCTGCAGTGCCTCGCCGCGTGCGGGCAGCCCGTCTGGCCCGCCGACGGGGTGTCCGTGCCGGTCGACCTCGACACGATGCGCGCGCGGGAGCCGCTGCCCTCGTGCCCGTCCTGCGGCGCCCTGGCCCGACCGAACATCCTGATGTTCGGGGACTGGTCCTGGGACCCGTCGTACGCCGAACCACGCCTCGACGCGCTGGCCGCCTGGCTGCGTTCCCTGCGGAACGACGGGGCACGGCTCGCCGTCGTCGAGATCGGGGCCGGGACGGGCGTGCCGACCGTCCGCCGTCAGGCCGAGCTGGCCTCCGCGGCGAGCGGCGCCCTCGTGCGGATCAACGTGCGGGAGCCGGAGGTCCGGCACGGCCGAGGCGTCGGCATCCCGGCCGGAGCAGCGGAGACCCTCGCCGCCCTGGCCCGCATCACGGAGCCGTAGCGCGCGGCAGCCGGCCGAGCCCAGCCCCGTGAACCGGACACCCTCCGGGGCCTCGGCCGAGAACCCGCTTCGGCGGCCGGGGTCAGCGCCGCGATGAACCCGGGACCTCGTCGAGGCCGTCCGGGATGCCGTCGTCGTCCACGTCCGGCAGCCGCAGGCCGCCCTGACCGGCGCGGACCGCCTCGAGCTGGGCGGCCGGGGCGAACCCCGCCAGCAGCGCCACGCCCGTGACGTTCGCCCACTACCGAGCTCATGGGATCACCGCAATGCCGGGCCCGAAGTGTTCGCCGGAACCGGGGGAACGCGCCCGCAGCATGGCTCTCGTCACAATTCGGTGTACCTAGAGGCGTTCGATAAGCCCCCGATTGGGCCATACGGGTTACACGACTCGCGCACTCCGTGACCGAATCCGAACAGAAGGTGAGTCGAAATCGGAGATTACGGTTCAAGCAGGACACGCGGTCATCGGAGGCGGGGGTGGAGACGCTGCGTAACGCAGCCTCCGAGGTCCTCGATGATCCGGCTGACAGGCGGCACCCCGCTCCTCGCGAGGGCCGTCGCTCCCCCTGTCGGAAATGCGGTTCTCTCGTGGTTCGTCGTTCTGGTTCCTCCCCGCGTGCGGGCCGGCCCGCGCCGTCCTGGCTGCTCGTCGGCTCCCTCTTCGTGCTCTTCGTGACCGTCCTGCTCGTGAGCGGCTTCAGCTCCGCCGAGATCGGCAACGACGCCAAGGGCGCACACGAGCAGGGCGATTCCGAGGCGGTCCCCGCGACCGTGCTCGGGGGGGGTGCCATCGTCGACGGCCGGCAGGACCCGGCGACGTCGACCGGCATACCGGCCAAGACGATCGTCCTGACGTTCGACGACGGACCGGACCCGACCTGGACCCCACAGATCCTGGCCGTGCTGCGCAAGCACAACGTGCCCGGCACGTTCTTCGTCGTCGGGTCGATGGCGAGCCGCTACCCGGACCTGATCCGGGCCATCCACGACCAGGGCTCCGAGCTCGGCGTGCACACGTTCTCCCACCCGGACCTCGTGGACGTGCCGCAGTGGCGTCTCGAGCGCGAGATGAGCGAGACCCAGCTCGCCATCACCGGGGCCACGGGAACGAGCACGTACCTGATGCGGCCGCCCTACTCGTCGAGCGCCGACGCGCTCGACGACCGCAGCTACGAGACGGTCCGCCAGGTCGGCGCGATGGGCTACCTCACCATCTTCACGAACGTGGACAGCGAGGACTGGCAGCGGCCCGGGGTGAAGGCGATCATCCACAACGCCACCCCGCAGGACGGGACGGGCGGCATCGTGCTGATGCACGACGCCGGCGGGGACCGCTCGCAGACGGTGGCCGCGCTCGACCAGCTCATCCCGCAGCTGCAGTCCCAGGGCTACACCTTCACCACCACCACCGGCGCCATCCACCTCCCGGCGCAGCCGCAGGCGTCGCAGCGGGACGAAATCCTCGGCGGTCTCCTGCTGGGCACCATCGGAACCGCATTGTGGATCACCGACGCCGCCCGGTGGATCCTCGTCGCCGTCGCGGCCCTCGTCGTGATCCGACTGGTGCTGATGATCGTGGCCGCCCGGCGGCACACCCGCCGTCGGCGTGACCCGAACTGGGCGTGGGGACCGCCGGTGACCGAACCGGTCACGGTGGTCGTCCCGGCGTACAACGAGTCGAAGAACATCGAGTCGACCGTCCGGTCCATCCTCGCGAACGACCACCCGCTCGAGGTGGTGGTGGTCGACGACGGTTCGAGCGACGGGACCGCCGACCTGGTGGAGGCGCTCGGGCTCGACCGCGTGCGCGTCGTCCGTCAGCTCAACGCGGGCAAGTCCGCCGCCCTGAACACCGGCACCGCCAACGCCCGCCACGACATCGTCATCATGATCGACGGCGACACGATCTTCGAGCCGGACACCGTCCGTCACCTCGCCCAGCCGTTCGGGGACCCGAAGGTCGGTGCGGTGGCGGGGAACGTCAAGGTCGCCAACACCGACACCCTGATCGGGCGCCTGCAGCACATCGAGTACGTCGTCGGGTTCGGCATCGACCGCCGGGTGCAGGACACCACCCGCTCGATCACCACCATCCCGGGCGCGGCCGGCGCCTTCCGCAAGTCGGCGCTCCGCGAGGTCGGCGGGCTGTCCGACGACACGCTCGCCGAGGACACCGACCTCACGATCGCCCTCGGCCGCGCGGGGTGGCGTGTCGTGTTCGAGGACCGGGCCCTGGCCTGGACCGAGGCCCCGGCGACGGCCGGGCAGCTCTGGCGCCAGCGGTACCGCTGGAGCTACGGCACCATGCAGGCGCTCTGGAAGCACCGCCGGGCCATCCGTGAGCCCGGCTCGTTCGGTCTGGTCGGCCTGGCGCACGTCCTGTTGTTCCAGATCCTGCTGCCCTTGACGGCGCCGCTCGTCGACGTCTTCCTGCTCTACGGGCTGATCTTCGAGGATCCCGCGACGACGCTGCTGCTCTGGGCGTTGATGATGGGCCTGCAGGTGGCCAGCGGGTTGTACGCGTTCCACGTCGACGGCGAACCCAAGAGCGCGTTGTGGGTGCTGCCCGTGCAACAGGTCGTCTACCGGCAGCTGATGTACGTCGTGCTCGTCCAGTCCACGATCAGCGCCGTCAGCGGTGTCCGGGTGCGCTGGCAGAAGCTGCAGCGCACCGGCGCCGTCGACGCCCTGATGGCACCCCGGCGGGCGCCGGCACCCCCGCCGGTGCCGCGGGAGCCGGAATCGGTGCTCCCCGCTCCGCGGAGCCCGGAGCCGCCGGCTCCGCGGCCGTCCGGCGGTCGGGAACGCTGGCTGGACTCGCTGCGGGCCGCAGCCCTCATCCGAGTGATCGTCTACCACGCGCTCAGCCTCGGCTGGCTCTCCATCGTGTTCCCGTCGATGGGCGTCATGTTCGCCCTCGGTGGTTCGCTGATGGTGCAGTCGTTCCGCAAGATGCCGTCGATCGACGTCATCGGGCAGCGGATCCGCCGGCTGCTGCCGCCGCTGTGGCTGCTCGGGCTGATCCTCGTGCCGATCATGGTCTGGCAGGGCTGGGCCGCGGAGAACGACAACGCCGGCGTGCCCTGGCGGGACCTGGTGTTCTGGGTGTTCCCGATCCTCGACCCGCCCGGCAGCGACTGGGCCTTCGACGCGGTCGAGGTCCTCTGGTACATCCGCGCCTACCTGTGGTTCGTGCTACTCACCCCGGCGCTGCTCGCGGCGTTCCGCCGCTGGCCGGTGGCGTCGATCCTGACCCCGCTCCTCCTGGTGGCCGTCGACGCGCTGCTCGGCTCGCCCCTCTCGGGCGCCTCGGGCATCGGTTCCGGGCTGCTGGACTTCCTCACGTTCGGCGCCTGCTGGATGCTGGGCTTCGCCCACCGCGAGGGCAAGCTCAAGAAGCTGCCGCGGGTCGTCCTGCTGGGGCTCGCCGCCGCCGCCGTCGCCGCCGGGATCTTCTGGGGCCTGGGCCACCCGTCGCCGGACTCGGGGCTCGACCTCAACGACATCCCGCTGGCCCAGGCCCTCGTGTCCGCCGGCGCCGTGCTGCTGTTCCTACGCGTGAACCCGCGGATGGGCTGGGTCGACCGGGTCCCGGGCCTCGGCAGGCTGATCACCGTGGTGAACAGCCGCGCCATCACGATCTACCTCACCAACAACATCGCCATCGACGCCGCGGTCTGGGTCAACGACCGGTACGGCCTGCCGTCCGAAGGATGGCCGCTGGTGGGGACGACCTTCGTCCTCGTCGCGCTCGCGATTCCGCTCTTCGGCTGGGTGGAGGACCTCGCCGCGCGCCGTCCGCTCCAGATCATCCCCGGCGGGCGGCGAGCGGTACGGAAACCGAAGACCGACACGGCCGCCCTCGACGGCGCCTCGTTCCGCCCGCGGACGCTCGCCGCGGCGACGTCGGCCCGGATCGCGGCGGTGGCGGACACCGCGGTGCTCCCCGTGGTGCCGAGGGCCACGGAGAGCAACCGAAAGCCGGCGCCCTCCCCTGCACCCGTGGGCGGCCGACGAGCGGACGAGGCCCCGCAGAGCGTGCCGAGCCTGCCACGGCAGCCGCTGCCGGCCAGGCGCGGGACGGAACCTCAGCACGTTGTGCCGTCCCCACCTGCTCCACGTCCCCGGCCCGCCCCGCATGCCCAGCAGGATCAAGGCTCCTCGCCAGCGATGCCCCGGCCCACGCGGAGCCTGCCGCAGCCCCCGGAGCACCACCGCCGGTCCTGACCGGCGCGGCCTCCCACTCCGCGTACCTCTCCCGTTCGTGGGGACGTCGCGAACGGAGACCCCGCCTCGGCAGGCGCCCCATCGCGGCTCGGCGGCGGCGGATCGCGACTCGCGGGGCGGAGAAGGCGGGGAAAGACGAACGGCCCGCCCGGACGTGAGTCCGGACGGGCCGTTCGATGTCCTGCGCCGAAGCGCGGGGCGGGTCTAGCGCATCACTCCTCGCCGGTGCCGGCGGAGAGCTCCGCGGGCGGGGCGTCCGGGACGGTGACGGCCGGGCGGGGCTCACCACGGAAGGTGAAGCGCGCCTTGTCGTCCGCGGCCCGGGAGCCCTCGGGGGCGTCCTTGTCCAGACCCTCGACGTCGACGAGGACGATCTGGCCGGCCTCGATCTCGCCGAACAGGATCTTCTCCGACAGCTGGTCCTCGATCTCCCGCTGGATCGTCCGGCGCAGCGGCCGGGCGCCCAGGACCGGGTCGAACCCGCGGCGGGCCAGCAGCAGCTTGGCGTCCTCCGTGAGCTCGATGGCCATGTCCTTGTTCGCGAGCTGCCTCTCCACGCGGCCGATCATGAGGTCGACCATCGTGATGATCTGCGGCTCGGTCAGCTGGTGGAAGACGATGATGTCGTCGATACGGTTGAGGAACTCCGGCCTGAAGTGCTTCTTCAGCTCGTCGTTGACCTTCGTCTTCATCCGCTCGTAGTTCGACTGCTCGTCGTTGCTCTGCGCGAAGCCGAGCCCGACCGCCTTCGAGATGTCCTGGGTACCCAGGTTCGAGGTGAAGATCAGCACGGTGTTCTTGAAGTCGACCGTGCGACCCTGACCGTCGGTGAGACGGCCGTCCTCGAGGACCTGCAGGAGCGTGTTGTAGATCTCCTGGTGGG